>WHUE01000008.1 GCA_009377375.1 Alphaproteobacteria bacterium
ACGTTGGCGACCGACCGCGTGCGGTAGTTGTGGCCGGCGATGGTCTGCGGCCAGAGGCAGAAGGTGCAGCGCGACTTGCACCCGCGCCCCGTGTAGAGCGACATGTAAGGGTGCAGCATGTAGCCGTTGTAGTAGTCCGTCGTGACCAGGTTTTCCTTGTAGACCGGCGTCACCCAGGGCAGTGAGTCCATGTCCTCGATCAGCGGCCGCTTGCCGGTGAAATGCGGCTTGCCGTCCTTGCGGAGCGTGATGCCGAACACGTCGTCCAGCGGCTTGCCCTCGGCGATTTCCTTGACGGTGAAATCGAACTCGTTGTCGCAGACGAAGTCGATCGCCTCCGACGCCATGATCGAGGCCTCGCTGTTGACCGCGACATGCGCGCCGCAGAACCCGACCAGCAGGGCGGGGTTCAGCGCCTTGAACGCCTCCGCCACCTTCACGTCGTTGGCGAAGGACGGCGTGCTGGTGTAGATGACCAGGAACTCGTATTCCGCAGCCAGCGGCAGCAGGTCGTCGAGCGACAGCCCGCGCGCGGGCGCGTCGATCAGCCGGCTGCCGGCCACCAGAGCGGCGAGCTGCGCCAACCAGGTCGGATACCAGAACGACTTGACCTCGCGCCTGCACTGATAGCGGGAGCCGGCCCCGCCATCGTAGCCGTCATAGGTCGGTGGGCTGAGAAACAGCGTCTTTTTCATAGCGGAGACTGGAACCCTGTTGCCGGTTGATAAGAGGCGTGTCGGCGGCGCTCTGCGGCAGCAGAAGCACCTGACGGCGCCAGTGGACCTTGCGGCCGAAGAAGCTGGCGACGCGGACGGTCAGCGAAAGCAGGTCGCGCACCGGGATCAGCCAGGGCGCCCAGGCGCCGGCCGGGGCGAACGCCCATGCCGAAGCCGAATGCAATACAACGCGCAGAGCCAGCGCAATGGCCACGGGCGCCGCCGCCAGCGATCCCGAACCTGTCATGCCCCAGACCAGTGCGGAGGCCGCGAGCGACAGCGGCAGCAGCTCGGTGATTGCCGACAGCGCATAGCCCGCCGGCTGCACCAGCCGGATCGTGCGCGCCCAGCGCAGCTCGTGCAGAAACAGACTCCTGAGATCGGGCTCGTGGACCACATTTTCCACCACATAAGGCGCAAGCGCGATCTTGTAACCATGCTCCGCCGTCATATGACCCAGCATATAGTCGTCGGCGATATGGTCGGCCAGTGCCTCGAACCCGCCGAAGCGGTCCAGCACGCCGCGCCGCACCGCCATGGTCGCGCCGAAGCAGAACGCCAGCTCGCCCGCCACCAGCGGGATCAGCGATGAGGGCAAAAACCAGTCGTTGATGAACATCGCGCCGAGCCTGGACGCGATCCCGCCGCGCGGCACGCCGGTATAGAGACAGGTCACCGCGCCGACCTGGCCCGACCGGAACGGTGCGGCGACCTTGCGCAGATAATCCGGACGCACCCGCATATCGCTGTCGGATATGACCAGGATGTCGTGCTTCGCCGCCGCCATCATGTTGGCGAGATTGCTCACCTTGTGGTTGACCCCGATGATCCGCGGATCGACCACCAGCGCGATGTCCCGGTCCGGAAATTCGCCCTGGAGCGCCCTGACCACGGCAATGGCGGGATCGTCGGCGTCGGCCACGCCGAAAACGAGCTGCCAGACGCCGTAATCCTGCCGGCAGAAGCTGCGCAGGTTGTCCGCCAGATCGACCTCGAGCCCGCAGAGCGGCTTGAGCATCGTCACCGGCGGCCGGAAATCGCCGGCGCGCGGCTCGGCGAGCCGGGCGCGGAAGCTGAAAACGCGCGCGGCGGCAAGCAGCATGTAGGCGGCGGACGCCGCCGCCAGGCCGAGCCCGGCGAACACGATCGCGTCGAACATCACTTTGATTCGGGCTTCATTTTGCAGGCGTCAATGCCAAGCCACCTCCGGCAGGCATATGGGCATCTGGTGTACCGGAACCGGGATGCAAAGACAATCAGTCCTTGTTCGCCTCGGCGGCGGCCGCGGCGCGGCGACGCAGCAGCGCCCGGCCCTCCGCGTGCTGCCAGAACACGAGACCGGGAACGTCGATAATCAGCTCGCGGACGCGGATGGCGAGCGACAGCGCCAGCGAGACGTCGGGGGTCAGTCCGACCAGCCCGCCGAGGACGATGAAGGCCCCCTCCTGCACGCCATAGCTGTTGGGCACGACGAAGGCGGCGTCGCTCAGCGTGCTGCTCAGGCTCTTGAGCATCAGCGCCTCGACGATGCCGATGGGATGGCCCAGCAGCGTCGCCGCAAGCCAGACCTCGCCGGTCTGCACCACCAGCCCGCCCAGCCGCCAGAGCGTCGCTGCGACCAGCCGGCCGCGCCGGGCGTAGGTGGCGTGGATCAGGCGGTCGACCTCGTCCGCCCTGCCCACCAGCCCGCCAATGAAGTCCGACCCGGTCACCCTGTGCGCCGAGGCCGCCACGATGCGGAAGATGCCCGCCCGCTGGACGACCAGAAACCCGGCGGTCCCCGCGCCCAGCATCGCGATGCCGATGGCCCCCGATATCGCCAGCGCATCGTCCATCGCAGTCCAGGCCAGAAGGCTCACCCCCGCCACCGCCCAGAGGATGACGACGATGACCTGCACGGTCTTGTCCACCACGGTGGAGGCGCTGGCATGGCGCGCATCGGTCCCCCAGAGGATCAGCGCGCGCGCCTTCACGACCTCGCCGCCGATGGAGGCGACGGGCAGCAGGGTGTTGACCGACCGGCCCATCCACTGGGCGTAGAATATCCGCCAGTAGCCCGGCGCGACGGCGGGATCGAACAGAAGCTGCCAGCACCGCGCGTTCATGAACACGCAGGGCAGCCAGATGATCGGCACCAGGAGCAGCGCCCAGCCCGACGAGAGCAGCAGCGAGCCGATCTCCGCCGCGCCCTGCCAGGCGATCAGCCCGGTCAGGATGCCGAGCCCGACGATCAGGCCGATATAGGATGCAATCTTCATGATGCCGCGTTCCCAGACGCGGCACCCGCCGGGGCGCGCGCCGCGGGCCCGTATGTAGGGGCAAGCGACCCGAGATACCAGCGGGAATTGCCGGATACGCCCTTGCGCACCCCGCAGCCCTCGTTTAGACGCTGCAAAATGAGCGAAACTTCCGGTACGCTGGTACGACCGACGCAGCTTTTCCCGCTGACGCGCCACCTGTCCTACTGCCTCACGCCGCTGCTGGCGCGCACCGCGCTGACCCCCAACCAGATCACCGCAATGTCGATGGCGGCCGGGCTAGGCGGGGCGTGGTGCTTCACGAAGGGCCTGTGGTGGTGGTCCGTCGCGGGCGGGCTGCTGCTGGTTCTCTGCTACACGCTCGACAACTGCGACGGCGAGATCGCGCGGCTCAAGAAAATGTCGTCGGAGTGGGGCGCGCATTTCGACGACCTGGTGGACTGGGCGGTCGACAGCGCCTTCTTCGCCGCGCTGGGCTACGGCACCTGGGCTGCGACCGGAAACGTCATCTGGTTCTGGCTCGGCCTCGCCGCCACGTTCGGCGCGACGGCGGATTACGTCGTAGACCTCGTGTTTCATGCCCGCGCCAGGCGCGATCCCGAACGGGAGACGCGCGAGGAAGAGACGGCCGCGGAGCGCCGGCCCGAAACCTGGATCGACTGGCTGATCTATACCTTCCACAAGCTGAGCCGCGCGGATTTCTGCATCATCGTGCTCGCGCTCGCGCTGTTCGACATCGCATGGCTGCTGCTGCCTGCCGCCGCCGTGGGCGCGCAGGTGTACTGGCTCATCGACCTGTACAAGCACATGCGTGGCCGGCCCCCCTGAATCCCGACATTCCGCGTGACGCGGCAGGAGCCGGTGAATTCAGTTTCCGCCCCGTCCCTGCATGGCCTTCCATGTGAAGAACGCCAGCACGCCTGGCCCGCCGACGGCGGCGGCGACCAGCAGAGGCCCGCCGAGGCCGACCGCCACGGCCACGGGCACGATCATCATCGCGTCGTCCGGGTCGAACCCCCGGACCCCGCCGAGCTCGCGAGTCGGCTGGATGCCGAGCGCATCCATCCGGATGACGAGGATCTCGGCGAAGGCGGCGGCCAGCCCGGCGATGATGCCGAGCGGCAGCGCGATGGGGCCGAACGCCCCGCCTGCCTGGGACAAACCGATGCCGATACCGATGAACGCGGCGGCATTCGACAGGCCGTCGGCGAGCAGATCGTAGAGATGGCCGCCCGGGCTGGTCGTCCCGCTCAGACGGGCGAGTTCCCCGTCGGCGCGGTCGAGCAGCATGGCGAGGACGAAGATCGCGGCGCCGGCAAGGGTCCAGCCGTCGGTCCCGGCGGCGAAAGCCCCGGCCGCCGCCAGCCCGCAGGCAAGCCGTGCCGTCGTCAGGTGGTTGGGCGTCACCCGCGTGCCGACGAGCGGCCGGACGCCGACGCGTGCGATGCGATGCAACCAGGTATTGTGGCTGATGACGTCCTCCATGAAACGGCTGCGTATACCATCCTGCGGGAACCGTCCCGACGCAAGAGGCTGACGCGCCGCCTTGCCCAAGGCGGCGATTCCGTATAGCGGTTGGCGACCCTGATCGCAGCGAGCCCCGATGACCGACCCCGCGATGCGCCAGATCCTGCTGACCCCCGGCCCGCTGACGACATCCGACACCGTCAAGCAGGCGATGCTGGCCGACTGGGGATCGCGCAGCCCCGCCTTCATCGAGATGACGGCCCGCGTGCGTGCGCGGCTGGCGGCGCTGGCCGGCGGGACCGACAGCCATGTCTGCGTGCCGGTGCAGGGCAGCGGCACCTTCGCGGTCGAGGCGGCGCTGGGCACGCTGGTCCCGCGCGACGGCGGCAAGGCGCTGGTGCTGGTCAACGGCGCCTATTGCAGGCGCATCGCGCGCATCCTCGCGCTCATCGGCCGCGCGCATTCGGTCTACGAGACCGCGGAGGACACCCCGCCCGATGCGGACGAGATCGCGCGGCGTCTCGCCGCCGATCCCGCCATAACGCATGTCGTCGCGGTCCATTGCGAAACCACCTCGGGCATCCTCAACCCGCTGGCGGACATTGCGGCGACCGTGGCGGCGGGCGGGCGGAGGCTGATCGTCGATTCGATGAGCGGGTTCGGCGCGCTGCCGCTCGACCTCGCCGCCCTGCCCTGCGAGGCGGTGATCGCCTCCGCCAACAAATGCCTCGAGGGCGTCCCGGGGGTCGGCTTCGCGCTGATCGAGAAGGCGGCGCTCGAAGCGGCGGCCGGCAACGCCCACGCGCTTTCGCTCGACCTGCACGACCAGTGGCAGTACATGGAGCGCACCGGCCAGTGGCGCTTCACCCCGCCCTGCCACGTGATCGCGGCGCTGGACCGGGCGCTGGACGAGCTGGACGAGGAGGGCGGCGTGGCGGCGCGCGGCGCGCGCTACCAACGCAATTGCGACGTCCTCCGCGCGGGGCTGCGCGAGATGGGGTTCAAGCTCTTTCTCGGCGACAACCTGCAGGCGCCGATCATCGTCACGGTGCGTATGCCGGGCGACGCGCGGTTCGACTTCGACGCGCTCTACCGCCGCCTGTTCGAGCGCGGCGTGGTGCTCTACCCCGGCGCGGTGACGCAGGAGCCGAGCTTCCGCATCGGCTGCATCGGCCGGATCTTCGAGGCCGATATCGAGCGCGCCCTTGGCGAGATCGGGTCTGCCGTGGCGGCAATGGGCCTCAATGCCGCCGGGCTGAAGCCGGCGGGCTGAAAACCTGGCTTGCAAATCAGAGGTTGAAAACACATATCGTATTTCTACCTTCGATAAGGGAGCGATACGCTATGGATACGCGTTTGGGCATTGCCTGCGCCATGGCTGTCGGAAGCCTGCTCGCCGCCGCTTCGTCCCTGGCGTCGTGCACATCCGCCATCTACGGCACGACCGCCTATTATAGCTGCTCGGACGGGACGACGGGAATGTCGCTCTCCGCCGGCGGCGCGACCTT
Source organism: Alphaproteobacteria bacterium (assembly GCA_009377375.1). Taxonomy (GTDB): domain Bacteria; phylum Pseudomonadota; class Alphaproteobacteria; order MPNO01; family UBA2964; genus WHUE01. The sequence continues at coordinate 5,950 of WHUE01000008.1, forward strand.
CCACCAGTTCGGCACGCGGACCGGAGTCTCGGTCCCGGCGGGCGATGCCACGTACCATGCCTTCGACGGACTGACGGGATCGTCCCGCCGGGTCGGCGGGACGACGTTCCATACGCTGGGCCGGGAAACCGGCAGCTCGCGAACGGTCGGGGAGACGACGTTTCACGAAATGGGCGGGCGGTCGGGCACGTCGCGGACCTTCGGCCGGACGACATACGGCGACGGCATCCTGTTCGGCCGCGACGGCGTGAAACTTCGGCCCTGAGCCGGGGCGGTATTCAGCGCGTCACGAAATCCCTGAACCGCCGCGCCACGTCGGCCGGGGCGACCTTCGGCCGGCCGAGCCCCTCGATGGTGCCGCGCGCCGTGCGCATGTGGATCAGGTGCGGCCCGGGCGACGCCAGCGCATCGGCCAGCGCCGTCTCGAACCCGGCCCGGCTGTCGCAGCGGGACGCGGCGCGGTAGTTGCCGGCGATGGCGACGCCGGCGAAATCGACCGAGCCGGACACCGTCGGCTGGCCGCCGGTGGATTCGTACGTGCCGTTGTCGAACACGATATGGATCAGGTTCTCGGGCGCGTAGGCGCCGATGGTCGCCATCGTGCCCATCTTCATCAGCGCCGCGCCGTCACCGTCGCACACCACGACCTTGCGCGGCGTCTTCAGCGCGAGCCCGAGCCCCATGCCCGCGGCGCAGCCCATCGAGCCGACCTGGTAGAGATGCTGCTTCCGGTCGGCGACGGTATAGAGCTCGCGCCCGGTATAGCCGGTGGTCGCGATCACCGCCGCGCTTTCCGGCAGCAGGGCTGTCATCCGCTCCAGCATCGTGTAGCGCAGCGGCCGGTCGCCGCGCTCGCGCAGATCGGCCAGCCGCCCCTCCACCGGCGCGGCGGCGGGCGGGACATCGATGCCGTCGTCGCGCACGGCGCCCTTTTCCATGATGAAGGCGAAGGGCAGATCGGTTTCCGCCATCCTCGCCCCCGCCGCCGCCAGCGCGCCGGGCACCTCGTTGTCCGAGGCGGGAAAGCCGGCATGCGGCACCCGGATCGTGTCCAGCAGCGCGGGCGTGATCGGACCCATGAGCTGGTGCTGCGGCTCGTCCTCGATCCCCGGCCCGCCGCGCCAGGTCACGATCATCATCGTCGGGATACGGAACGGATGGTTGAGCGAGGTCAGCGGGTTGACCGCGTTGCCGAGGCCGGAGTTCTGGCACATCACCACGGTCCTGTGCCCGGCCAGCCAGGCGCCCGCGGCGATGGCCACCGCCTCGCCCTCGCTGGCGGCGCCGACATAGTCGTAGGCCGCGCCGCTGATCACCCGGTTGATGATCGGGGTGAGGAACGAGCACGGCACGCCGGTGTAGAAATCGTACCCCGCCTCCAGCGCGGGGCGGAGAAAGCTGTCGGCTTCGATCATCGCGTCATCCCGTCCTTGCGTCGCTCCGGGTTATAGACCGTTCCGCCCGCGCGCGAAATTGCCGCGCCGGCAATTCTTGAAGCGGCGCGGCCCGCGCCCGATAATAGGGGTCTGACGACGCTTCTTCCGGGGACCCCGATGATCGCCACGCCGGTGCTGACCGACCAGCAGGTCGCCGATTTCGACCGCGACGGCTACGTCGCCGTGCCCGGCGCCTTCCGCGGCGCCGACGCCGACGCCGCCATGCGCTGGACGACCGAGGTGCAGCAGATGCCGGAGGAAGTCGGCAAGCACTGGGTGTTCCACGAGCAGAGCCGCATCGACGGCGCGCCGCTGATCAACCGGATCGAATACATCGCGCCGTTCCATGCCGGCTTCCGCGAACTGACCGAGGCGCTGAAAGCCCCCTGCGCCCAGCTCTTCGGCGAGGAGGTCGTGCTGTTCAAGGAAAAGATCAATTTCAAGATGCCCGGCGGCGGCGGGTTCGAGCCGCACCAGGATTCGCAGGCCGGCTGGGACGTTTACGCCAGCAACTTCATTACCGTGGCGCTGTGCATCGACGCCGCCTCGGAGGAGAACGGCTGCCTGGAGCTGGCCCCCGGCCAGCACCGGCGCGGCCTGCTGCGCGGCATGGAGCCGCTGACGCCGGAGGACACCGCCGGGATGACGTTCCGCAAGCACCCGACGCAGCCCGGCGACATGGTGCTGTTCGACGCCTACACCCCACACCGGTCGGAGCCGAACAACAGCGCCAGGATCCGGCGCATGTATTTCGCCACCTACAACCGCGCCTCCGAAGGCGACCACTTCGCCCCCTACCACGCCGACAAGCGCCGCAACTTCCCGCCCGACATCGAACGCGAGCCGGGGAAGGAATACGTTTACAAGGTGTAGGAGCTACCGTCCCTCGATCGCCGGCAGGATCTCTTCAGCGGCGCGCGTCACGTCTTCCGGGAAGTCGATCTCGATCCAGGGCAGGCCGGTGACGTCGGCGAAGGCGACGGGGCCGCCGGCGCCGGTCAGCAGCACCTCGCGGATCGCCTCCTCGCAGGGGTCGTCCATGCGCCCGGCGCCGACGAATCTCTCGCAGGTCGCGGCGAGCGCGGCGGCGAAGGCCGGGGTGGCGCGGATGAAGCCGATCCATTCGCCGACGTCGTCATAGGCGACATCCCCGACGTCCTTGCGGAATTCCACCGCGCGGCCCTGCTCGATGCACAGCTTCACCGGCTCCGCCCCGTCCTCGAAGCCGCGGTCGTAGGGCAGGCAGGCTGCGCCCGCCGGTTCCGCCATCCGCGCCAGGATCGCGGGGTCGTAGAGCACGTCGGCGTCCATGAACAGCACCTCGCCGGCGCTCGTCAGCACGTCGCGCGCGCACCACATCGACACCAGGCTGCCGCGCCGGTAGCCGGGGTTATGGACGAAATGGACGAAATCGGCGGCGCCGATGGCGCGGATCTCGGCCTCGATCTCGGCGGCGCGGTAGCCCACCACCAGCACCAGCGCCTCCGCGCCGTGCGCCCGCAGAATTTCCACGTGGCGCTCCAGCAGGCTCCTGCCGTCGAAGCGCAGCAGCGATTTGGGGGGGTGCGATTCGTCGGACCCGGACAGCCGGGAGCCCGTCCCGGCGGCTAGCATGACGGCGATCATAATGCGACGCGTACTCTGTGCTTCGGTGGATGCGCTGGCGGTCGGTTACGCCTGGCTCGGAATTTCATCCCGAGAGATAGCCGTTTTCGCGGAACCACGCCACCGCGTCGGCGAGCGCCGCGTCGGCGGGGCGCGCGCGATAGCCCAGCGCGGCCTCGGCCCGGGCGGAGGCGAAGTACATCTTCTTCCGCGCCATGCGGATTCCGTCCACCGTGGCGAAGGGCTCGCCCCGTCCGCGCAGCCGCGTCCAGGCCTCCGCCGCCCAGGCGATCGGCAGCACCAGGTTGTGCGGGATGCGGACCGTCGGCGGCTTCCGCCCGCAGAGCCGGGCGATGCGCGCCAGGATGTCGCCCAGCGCCAGGTTCTCGCCGCCGAGGATGTAGCGTTCGCCGATCCGCCCCTTGCGGAACGCCAGCAGATGGCCCTCGGCCACGTCGTCCACATGGACGATGTTCAGCCCGGTATCGACAAAGGCCGGCATCCGCCCCGAAGCGGCCTCCACGATCATCCGCCCGGTGGGGGTGGGCCGCACGTCCCCAGGCCCGACGGGGGTGGACGGGTTGACAATCACCACCGGCGCGCCTTCCTCGGCGATGAGCGTCCGCACAATCTCCTCGGCGAGGAACTTGGACCGCTTGTAGTCGCCGATCATGTCGGCAAGCGCGGTCGGGGTCGACTCGTCCGCCGGCGCGCCGTCGGTCCCCGCCTTCAGCACGGCGACCGAGGAGGTGTAGACGATGCGCTCCGCCCCCGCCTCCATCGCCGCGCGGATGACGTCGCGGCTGCCCTCGACATTGACGCGCATCATCGCCGCCGGATCGGGCGTCCACAGCCGGTAGTCGGCGGCGACGTGGAACAGCGCGCCGCAGCCGGAGGCGGCGCGGACAAGCGAGGCCCGGTCGCACAGATCCCCCTCGGCGATCTCCGCCTCGAGCCCGGCGAGGTTGCGCCGGTCGCCGCCCGGCCGCGCCAGGACGCGCAGGGCGAATCCCTCCGCCTGCAGCCGGCGCGCCACCGCCGCGCCGACGAAGCCGGTCGCGCCCGTCACCAGTGCCTTCATCGCCCGTCCCGCATTGTCTCGGCCCCGCGCGGAGCATAGGAGCGGAACGGCCGTTTCGCCACCCGCCGCGACCATTCGACCCCTTTACCCAGCCATACGGGCGACTTACATGGGGTGACAGCTTCATGACAGGGCAGACGATTCTTGTGGATAACCTGCTGCGATAGTAGGTTGTCGCGATCGCGCGCCGGACCATCAATCGCTCACGGGGAATATCTTGGCCGTACCGTTAATCCAGCAGATCCGCGTCGGCAGCTACATCATGGGCCAGCGGCTGCGGGGCAACGCCCGCTACCCGCTCGTTCTCATGCTGGAGCCCCTGTTCCGCTGCAACCTGGCCTGTCCGGGCTGCGGCAAGATCGATTACGAGGACGACATCCTGAACCGGCGGCTGTCGGTCGAGGATTGCCTCGGCGCAGTGGACGAATGCGGCGCGCCGGTGGTGTCCATCCCCGGCGGCGAGCCCCTGCTGCACCGCGACATCAAGGCCATCGTGGAAGGCATCGTGGCGCGCAAGAAGTTCGTCTATCTCTGCACCAACGCGCTGCTGCTGGAAAAGCGGCTCGACATGTTCGCCCCCACCCCGTATTTGACCTTCTCGGTCCATCTGGACGGGCTGCGCGAGCACCACGACCGCGCCGTGAACCAGCCCGGCACGTTCGACCGCGCGGTATCCGCCATCAAGGCGGCGAAGGCGCGGGGCTTCCGGGTCAACGTGAACTGCACGCTGTTCGACCAGATGACGGCGGAGGAAGCGGCCGAGTTCTTCGACTTCTCGATGAACGAGCTGGGGGTCGAGGGCATCACGGTCTCGCCCGGCTACGCCTACGAGCGGGCGCCCGATCAGGCGCATTTCCTGAACCGGCAGAAGACGAAGAACCTGTTCCGCGACATCCTCCGCATCGGCCAGGCGAAGGAGCGCAAGTGGCGCTTCAGCCAGTCGTCGCTGTTCATGGATTTCCTCGCCGGCAACCAGACCTATGAATGCACGCCCTGGGGCAACCCGACGCGCAATATCTTCGGCTGGCAGCGCCCCTGCTACCTGCTGTCGGAAGGCTACGCGCCGAGCTTCAAGGCGCTGATGGAAGAGACCGAGTGGGAGCGGTACGGCACCGGCAATTACGAGAAATGCGCCGACTGCATGGTCCATTGCGGCTACGAGGCGACCGCCGTCACCGATACGGTGAAGCACCCGCTGAAGGCGCTGCGCGTCTGGCTCAAGGGGCCGCGAACCGAGGGGCCGATGGCGCCCGACGTCGCGCTGGACAATCAGCGCCCGGCGCAGTTCGTGTTCGAGGACCTGGTGAAAACGCTGTCGGAACGCAAGGCCGAGTCAAAGGCCAAGGCTCGGACCGGCGAGCGCAGCGACGCGGCGTAACGTCCTGAAGGCGCGCGTCGAGGCCCGCCCCAGCCTGACCAGCGCGACGATTTCCCACGGCCGGGTCAGGAGCGCGCCGAGCAGGCGGTCCACCCTGATGCGGCCGTCGTCGATCATCGCCGCCGAGGCGACGCGGGGCAGTGCGCGCCCGGCCTCGTCGACCACCACGCGGATGACGACGAACGGCACGCCCGCCTGCGCCGCGACGCGGGCGGCCGGCAGGCTTTCCATGTCCACCGCCACCGCGCCGGTCGCGGCGTGGAGCGCCTGCTTGTCGGCCGCCGTGTGCAGCACCGATTCGCTGTGCGCCATGGCGCCGGCGGCAACCGTCAGCCCGCCGCCTTCGGCCAGCGCAACCAGCGCGGCCCGCCAGCCGGCGTCGACGCCGAAACTGTCCGCGTCCCCCACGATACGCGCCGGCAGAATCAGCGAGCCCGCCGCAAGGCCGCCGGCCAGCCCGCCGGCGGTGCCGATGCTGGCGATCGCGGCGCAGCCCTCCCCCAGCAGTGCACGTGCGCCCATCTCGGTGCGCGCCGCGCCGCCGCCGGTGAAGACGACCGGCGGGCGCTCACGCGCGGGGATGACGTCGAAACAGGCGGCCTCGCGGTCCGTGCCGGTGATGATGCCGACGCGCGGCAATCACATACCGAAGACGGGGCGGCGGCGGTTCCCGTTCTTGAGATTGCGGTAGCGGGCCAGCGCCCAGAGCGGGAAGTAGGCGGCATAGCCGTAGTAGCGCAGGTAGAAGACCCGGGGGAAGCCGACGGCGTTGTAGTATTCCTCCGCCCAGCGCCCGCCGTCTCGCGGTGCATGCAGCAGGTATTCGACGCCCCGCCGCACGGATTCGGAATCGACCTCGCCGGCCGCCATCAGCGCGAGCAGCGCCCAGGCCGTCTGCGACGGGGTCGACGCCTTCGCCTCGCCCCGCCGGCCGGGCAGGTAGGTGGCGCAGTCCTCGCCCCAACCGCCGTCGTCGCGCTGGATGGATACCAGCCAGTCCACCGCCTTGCGGATGAACGGCGCGTCCATGTCCTCGCCGGCCGCGTTGAAGGCGCAGAGCACCGACCAGGTGCCGTAGATGTAGTTCGTGCCCCAGCGGCCGAACCACGAACCGTCCTCCTCCTGCTCGCACCGCAGGTAGTCGAGCCCGCGGGCCAGGGCGGGATGGGACCGGTCGTAGCCGAGTTGCGCCAGCATCGAGACGCAGCGCGCGCTGACATCCGCCGTCGCGGGGTCGAGCAGCGCCCCGTGATCGGCGAACGGGATGTGGCTCAGCCAGTAATATTCGTTGTCGGCGTCGAACGCGCCCCAGCCGCCGCGCTGGCCCTGCATGCCGATGACCCATTCGGCGCCGCGCCCGATGGAATCGCGCCACGCCGGATCGCCGGCGCGCTCCAGCGCCATGACCACCACAGCGGTGTCGTCCACGTCCGGGTAATGGTCGTTGCGGTACTGGAAGGCCCAGCCGCCGGGGCGCACGTGGCCGCGGTTCTGGCGCCAGTCGCCGGCGACGTCCAGGATCTGGCAGTCGACCAGCCACTTGCAGGCCCGCGCCATTTCGGGCGAGTCCCCGTCGAACCCGGCCTCCAGAAGCGCGTGGGCGGCCAGCCCGGTGTCCCAGACCGGCGACAGGCACGGCTGGCAGTAGGCCATGTCGTCCTTGAACACCAGCAGCTTGTCCACCGCCTTGCGCGCGGTGAGCACGTCCGGATCGTCGCGGGGATAGTCCAGCGCGTCGAACGCCATCAGCGCGTTCGCCATCGCCGGGAAGATGCCGCCCAGCCCGTCCTCGCCGTTGAGCCGCTCGTGGATGAAGGCCACCGCCTTGTCCAGCGCGCGCCGCTTCGCCGATTTGGGCACGAAGGGGACCAGGTACCGCCCTATCCTGTCGGCCCACAGCATCAGGTCGCCCAGCCAGTGTCCCGTGGGATTGCTGAGCCAGGCCTTTTCCTTGTCCGGCGGGGTGATGAACAGCTCCAGGATGTCGACGCCGCGGGGATTGCGCGCATGCGGCTTCAGGGTCTGCAGCACCAGCAGCGGCACCATCACCGTGCGCGACCAGTAGGAGACCTTCTCCAGAATGTTCAGCGGCGAGCGCTGGGGCGCGAGCAGCACCTCGGCCGGGATCAGCGGACAGGCGCGCCACGGCACCTGGTCGAACAGCGCGAGGGTGATGCGGGTGAACACGTTCGACCGCGCGGCGCCGCCCCTGGCCAGCACCGCCTCGCGCGCGCGCTGCATATGCGGCGCATCCGGCGCGTCGCCGACCAGCTTCAGCGCGTAGTAGGCCTTGACGGTGGCGCTGATGTCGAAATCGCCGTCGTGGAACAGCGGCCAGCCGCCGTGCCCGGCCTGGGTCCTGCGCAGATAGCGCGCGATCCTCCGCTCGGTGCCGTCGTCGACGGTGGCAAGATAATGGTTCAGCAGGATGTATTCGGCCGGGATGGTGGCGTCGGCCTCCAGCTCGTACACCCAGTGGCCGTCGCCCGCCTGGCGGTCGACCAGCGCACCCGCCACCGCCTCGATGGTGGAGTCCAGCAGGTCGTCCCCGGAAGCGCCCTGAGCGCCCGACGACGCCTCAAGTCTGTTCAGCATACTTACGCGCTATCCCGTTTGTACGGGCGACTGCCCGAATCGCCGCAAGTGGAAAAACCACCAGGAATTTGGTGGCCCTGCCGGTCCGGGTCAAGGAAAACCCCAGTCTTTTTAGACATTTACCAACCTGCGCTGCGCCTACGAGACGCGCACGGGCAAGATTATATCACGCCGTAGCGCAGCAATATCCAAAGTTTCTGCCACCCCGGCAGCGACACCGGCTGGTCCAGCCGCGCCCAGCCGCGGCGGCACAGCGCATCGAATATGCCGCGATAGGACTGCATCATCATGATGGCCGGCCGCATGGTGGCCGTGTCGCAGACGGCGAGCGCGGCATCGGCCTCGGCATAGCGGCGCGCGCACACCGCGGCCAGCTCGTTGCACAGGAGCGGCAGGTTGGGATGCGCCAGCACGGCCTCCAGCGCCTCGCCGGCAATGCCGTGGGCGGCCAGGCGGTCGGCGGGCAAATAGAGCCGGTCGATCTCCGCGTCTTCCTTCAGGTCGCGCAGGATGTTGGTGAGCTGCAGCGCCTGGCCGAGCGACACGGCCACCGGCTCGCCGCGCGCGTCGTCGATGCCGAACACCCGGTTCGACAGCCGGCCGACCGCGCTGGCGACATGATCGCAGTAGCTCTCCAGCGCCGCCATGTCGGCGATGCGCACCGCCGCGGCCGCGTCGATCTCCATGCCGTCGAGGACGGCGAGAAACACCTCGCGCCGCAGCCCGAAGGCTCCGACGACATCCTTCAGCGCACAACCGATGGCCGATTCGGGTGCGCCGTCGTAGATGCGCGCGATCTCTTCGCGCCATGCCGCGAGCCGGCGGCGCTTGTCGTCCTCCGGCGCCGGATCGTCGGCGATGTCGTCCACTTCGCGGCAAAACGCATAGACCGCATACATCGCCTCCCGCTTGGGGCGCGGCAGCACCCGCATCGCCCAGTAGAACGACGATCCGGATTCCTTGACGATGCGGGTAACGTATTCTGTAGCCTTGTTTTTTTGCATGGTGCGCAGCATAGCCAAGCGATGCGCCCCCGTCACTCGCCTTTGCCGGGTGCGGGCGCATAATGCCGGCCCTTCCAGCCGGCCCCGCGGCCGCGCCAGCTGCGCCACGCGGAATCCAGCGTCATCGCGCCGTAAAGCAGCCCGGCGACCGGCAGCAGCGCGCCCCGCCACCGGCCAAGACCGTACAGCGCCAGCGTCGGCCCCCAGGCCAGCGCCATCAGGACCCAGCCTGCAGCGCCCGAAACGGCGGTGAGCGGATCGCCTGCGACCAGCCCGGCGAGCGTCGCCGTCGGCGGCGCCAGGTAGAGCACCGCCATTCCGGCCAGCGTGCCGGCCAGCAGCAGCGGCGAATGGCGAAGCTGCACATAGGCGCTGCGCGCGACCATGTCCCAGATCCCTGCCAGATCGCGATAGCCGCGGAGCGACCGGGTCGTCTCCGTCAACCCCAGCCACACCGCGCCCCCCGACCGCTTGATAGCGGCCGCGAGCGCGCAGTCGTCGATCACGCTGCCGCGGATGGAAGCGATGCCGCCGATGCGCGCCAGCGCGTCGCGCCGTACCAGCATGCATCCGCCCGCCGCCGCCGCCGTCCGCCGGGCGCGGTCGTCGACCCATCGGAACGGGTAGAGCTTCTGAAAGAAGAACACGAAGGCCGGAATCAGCAGCCGCTCCCACGCGCTGTCGCAGACCAGCCGGACCATCAGCGAGACCAGGTCGAGCCCCTCGGCCTCCCCCTTCGCGACGAGGCGGCGCAAATTGTGCGGATCGTGCGCGATGTCCGCGTCGGTCAGCAGCAGCCAGCGCGCATCCGGCGCGACATGACCCGCGTAGTCCACGCCCTGCGCCATTGCCCACAGCTTGCCTGTCCAGCCGTCTGGCAGCGCCGCACCGGGGAAGACCTCCAGCCGCGCGTCGCCCGCCGCCGCCTCGCGCGCCGCGGCGGCGGTGCCGTCGCTGCTGCCGTCGTCCACCACGACGACGGTCAGCGGGCCCGGATAATCCTGATCGAGCAGCGAACGCGCCGCGGCGGCGACGGTCGCCGCCTCGTCGCGCGCCGGGATGATCGCGCAGATCGCAAGGCGGGGCCCCGCCGGCGGCGCGGCGGCGGGAAGGCGCCGGTCGGCGCGCCAGAACCCGCCGCGCATCGTCAGCAGCCATATCCAGGCGAGCAGCGCGACAAGCGCGATGGTGGCCAACCCTCCGGGGAAACTCGATGTCACGGACGCGCCTCGCACCATTGTCCGGTTGGACCACCATGCTCTAGGAGGCACGACGATTCCGGTCAACCGCCGCCAACCGTTGCATTGGGGCCATCCGGCGATACATTCAGCGTAACAGGTCGCATCCGGCGGCCGCGAAGGGAGTGACGTCGATGACTTCCGGTTTCAAGCTTTTCTTTCCCGCGCGTCGCGCCGCCCTTATCGCGGCGGCGCTGTCGGTCGCCGCCGCGTTTCCCGTGTGCGCCCAGATGGGGCCGCCCATCGCGCCCGACGCCGTCACGCCGGAGATCGAGAACAAGTCCGACGCGTTCGACGTGCCGTTCGTCCCCTCGCACGACAACGTGCTGAAGGCGATGTTCGACATGGCGAAGCCGACGGCGACGGATTACGTCATCGACCTGGGCTCGGGCGACGGGCGCATCGTGATTGCGGCGGCGCTGGATCACGGCGCGCAGGGCTTCGGCGTCGATCTGAACGAAGATCTCGTCCGCATCGCGAATCAGCGCGCCGGCAAGGCGGGCGTCGCCGAACAGGCGCGGTTCTTCGTGCGCAACCTGTTCGACACCGACATAAGCCGCGCGTCCGTCCTGACCATGTACCTGCTGCCGGAGGTCGTGCAGGAGCTTCGGCCGAAGATACTCAGGGAGCTGCAGCCCGGATCGCGCGTGGTCTCGCACGACTACCACATGGCGGAATGGCGGCCGGACGAAATCCGGCTGGTCGAGCTAAGCCCCGACCAGCAGGAAGCCATCGTCTATTTCTGGACGGTGCCGGCCAAGATCGCGGGACGGTGGGAATGGTCCCTGAGCCACCCGCCCTATTTCGACGACGAGCGGATCGGATACAGCGCCGTCCTGCAACAGGCCTATCAGGACTTCGACGGCAGGATGGAAATCACCCTTGCCGACAGCCGGCTCATCGAGCCGAAGCTGGCCGGAAAGCGAATCTTCTTCGCCACGGTCGGCGAGCTGAAGGAACGCATGGTCCGTCACGATTTCGAGGGCGTGGTGGAGGGCGACAGGATCACCGGCACCGTCCGCCTGTCCGGCGGCTTCCCGACCATAACGCTGCCGTGGTCCGCGCAGCGCACCGGCGCGGCCGACTGAGCGCCGGACGCGCCCGATGACGATCCCGCCCGTCGGTGAGACGCCGCAGCGCGGCGTGCTGGAACTGCGCGACTGCATCGCGCTGACCGTCGGCATGGTGGTGGGCATCGGCGTGTTCAAGGCGCCGTCGCTGGTCGCGCTGCGGCTCGACGATCCAGTCCTGATCCTGGCGCTGTGGGCGGCGGGCGCGGCGATCATGTTCGTCGGCGCGCTGTGCTACGCCGAGCTCGGCTCCGCCTTTCCCGACGCCGGGGGCGAGTATCATTTTCTCTTCCGCGCCTACGGGCCGGGGACGGCCTTCCTGTTCGGCTGGGGACGGCTGGCCGTGGTCCAGACCGGGGCCATCGCGGCGGTCTCCTTCGTGCTGGGCGACTATGCCCAGCGTCTGGCGCCGCTGGGGCCGCACGGAGCGGCGCTGTACGCCGCGGCGGGAGTCGCAGGGCTGAGCCTTCTCAACATCCGGGGCACGCGGCTCAGCGCGCGGCTTCAACTCGCGCTGGCGGTCCTGCTGGTCGCCGCCGCGGCGGGCGCCGCCGTGCTCGGGCTGCTCTCGGACGCGGCGGCCGCCCCCCTAGCGGCGGCCGCGCCGCCGGAAGGGAATCCGTGGCCGGCGATGGGGTTCGCCATGATCTTCGTCATGCTGACCTATGGCGGCTGGAACGAGGCTGCATACTTCACCGCCGAGCTGCGCGACGTGCGCCGCACCCTGCTGCGCGTCCTCGCCCTCGCCACCGCGATCATCGCCCTGCTCTACCTCGCGCTGAACGCCGCCTATCTGAAGGTGCTGGGCCCGGCCGCGATGCGCGCCTCCGACGCGGTCGGCGCGGATTACATGCAGGCGCTGATGGGAGAGACCGGCGCGACGCTGCTGGCAGCGCTGATCGTCGTAGCGGCGCTGACCACGCTGAACGCCACCATCTTCACCGGAGCGCGCGCGATCTATGCGCTGGGCCGGGACGTGCCGCTGCTCGCCCCGCTCGGACGGTGGAACGCGCGGGCCGAGGGGCCGGTCAACGCCCATCTGCTGCAGGCCGCGCTGGCGCTCGCGCTGATCGGCGTCGGTGCGGTGGCGCGGCAGGGCTTCGCGACGATGGTGGAATACACCGCGCCGGTATTCTGGCTGTTCCTGATGCTGACTGGGTTCTCGGTCATCCTGCTGCGCCGCCAGGGGAACGTCGAAAGCGCCTGGCGCGCGCCGCTGCACCCTCTGATGCCCCTCCTGTTCTGCGCCACCTCCGCCTACATGCTGCACGCCTCGCTGGAATACACCGGAAAGGGCGCACTGGTGGGGGCAGGCGTGCTCGCCCTCGGCGTGCCGGTCTGGCTGTTCGCCCGCCACGGCGCGGCCCGGCTGCGCGCGGCCAAAGGACGGTAGAGCGCCGCCTGCCCAGCCGCTACACTCCGTCGATGGCCTTGCGAAGGCCGGAAACAGGGAGACAGTGATGACCAGAATATCCGCTCCGCGCCGCGAGGAGATGGATGAGGAGGGCAGGAAGGCCTACGACCAGGCGGCGGGGTCGACCGGCAATGTGGGTCACGGCCCGGCCATTCTCTACGCTTATTCGCCCAGCGTCTGGCGGCTGCACAACGCCTCCAGCCAGCATGTGCTGCACTGCGCGCTGACCAATCGGCAGGTGCGCGTCGTGTCGCTGATGACGGTAAAGCACTGGAACGCCGATTATCCGTGGAGCGCGCAGGCCAAGGCCGCGATCAAGGCGGGGCTGGAGCCGGAGATCATGGAAGCGATCAACGAGGGCCGGCGGCCTGATTTCGCAGATGCCACCGACGCCGCCGTTTACGACGCGACGAAGGAGCTGCTGTCGAGCGGCAACCTGTCCGACACAGGCTTCAAGGCCGCCGAGGCCGCGCTCGGCTATCACCGGCTGTCGGACCTCGTGGGTACCATCGGCCATTTCACCACCACGGCGCTTTCGGCCAACGTCGCCGGCTGCACCGCCCCGAACGACGCGCCGTCGAAGCTGAAACGCCGATAAGCAATTCCACCACTGTATTTTTTCGCCGCAACTGGCGGCACGTTACGATTGGCGACCATAGGCGAGCCATGCCAGAAGACGACGACAGAATAAATTGACCTTCGGCGCAAGGAGATACGCACGGCCCCGCGTCATGCGGTCGCGGGGCTTTGCCGGGCGCGGCGGTATGAGATAAGACTCACGGCTCATTTCGTTCGTACACAGACAATCGGAGCGACCGATGACCGAGCCCCGCGCAAGCTGGCAGTTCTGGGTGGACCGGGGCGGCACGTTCACCGACCTGGTGGCGCGCCGCCCCGACGGATCGCTGGTGACGCACAAGCTGCTGTCGGAAAACCCGGAGCAGTATCGCGACGCGGCGATCCAGGGCATTCGCACCCTGCTGGGGCTGAAGCGCGACGAGCCGATCCCGGCGGAAGCCGTGGACGCGGTCAAGATGGGGACCACGGTCGCGACCAACGCGCTGCTGGAGCGCAAGGGCGACCGGACGCTGCTGGTCGTCACCAGGGGCTTCGCGGACGCGCTGCGCATCGGCTACCAGAACCGCCCGCGCATCTTCGCCCGCAAGATCGAGCTGCCCGAGCTGCTCTATGAGCGCGTGATCGAGGTGGACGAGCGCTACGCCGCCAACGGCCAGGAGCTCGCGCCGGTGGATATCGACGGCGCCCGCGCTGGGCTGCAGGACGCTTTCGACGACGGCATCCGCGCCGTCGCCATCGTGTTCATGCACGGCTACCGCTATCACGACCACGAGGCGGCGGTGGCGAAGCTGGCCCGCGGGATCGGCTTCACCCAGGTTTCCGTCAGCCACGAGGTCAGCCCGCTGATGAAGCTGGTCGGGCGCGGCGACACCACGGTGGTGGACGCCTATCTCTCGCCCATCCTGAAGCGCTATGTCGACCAGGTGGCTTCCGTGCTCGGCGACGTGCGGCTGATGTTCATGCAGTCGAACGGCGGGCTGACCGACGCGCGGTTCTTCCAGGGCAAGGATTCGATCCTGTCCGGCCCCGCCGGCGGCATCGTCGGCGCGGTGAAGACCGCGGCGACCGCCGGATTCCACAAGATCATCGGCTTCGACATGGGCGGGACCAGCACCGACGTCGCCCATTACGACGGCGAGTACGAACGCGCCTTCGAGACGCTGGTGGCCGGCGTGCGCATGCGGGCGCCGATGATGCGCATCCACACGGTCGCGGCCGGCGGCGGCTCGATCCTGCATTTCGACGGCGCGCGCTACCGCGTCGGACCGGATTCGGCGGGCGCCAATCCGGGCCCCGCCTGCTACCGCCGCGGCGGGCCGCTGGCGGTAACGGACGCCAACGTGATGCTGGGCAAGATTCACCCCGAATTCTTCCCCCACGTGTTCGGCCCCGATGCGGACCAGCCGATGGATGCCGGCGTGGTGCGCGACAAGTTCGTCGCCATGGCCGCCGAGATCGAACGGGCCACCGGCGACAGGAGGTCTCCGGTCGAGGTCGCGGAAGGTTTCCTGAAGATCGCGGTCGAGAACATGGCCAACGCGATCAAGCAGATCAGCGTGCAGCGCGGCCACGACGTCACCGAGTACACGCTCAACTGCTTCGGCGGCGCCGGCGGGCAGCACGCCTGCCTGGTGGCCGATGCGCTGGGGATGAAGCGGGTCTTCGTGCATCCCTTCGCCGGGGTGCTGTCGGCCTACGGCATGGGGCTGGCCGACCAGAGCGTGATGCGCGAGCGCGCTGTGGAAGCCACGCTGGACGACGCGCTGATGGCGCGGCTGGATGCGGCGCTGGCCGAGATGGAGCAGGACGGGCGCGCCGAGATGGCGCGGCAGGGCGTCGCCGAGGAGCGGCTGTCGACCTCGCGCAAGGCTCATGTCCGCTACGAGGGCACAGACACCGCGCTGGTGATCGAGTACGGGCCGCGCGAGGAGATGGTGGCGCGGTTCGAGGAGGACCACCGCCAGCAGTTCGGCTTCGTCTCGCCGGAGAAGAGCCACATCGTCGAGGCGCTGTCGCTGGAGGTGATCGGCGCCGGCGAGGCCGACGAGGAGGAAGCCGTGTCGGAGGCGACCGGTGCCCCCCTGCCCGACGCGCTGGCCGAGGTGGAGATGTTCAGCGGCAACAAGTCCCACAGCGTGCCGGTCTACGACCGCGAGGCGCTGGTCCCCGGCTGCAAGGTGGACGGTCCCGCGATCGTCAGGGAGGCCAACGCCACCACCATCGTGGAGCCCGGCTGGCGGGCGGAGATCACGCGGTTCGACCACATGGTGATGACCCGGGTGGTGCCGCTGCCCAGGCGCGTCGCCATCGGCACCGAAGCCGACCCGGTGATGCTGGAGGTGTTCAACAACCTGTTCATGTCCATCGCCGAGCAGATGGGCGGCGTGCTGCAGAACACGTCCTATTCGGTAAACATCAAGGAACGGCTGGATTTCTCCTGCGCCATCTTCGATGCGGCGGGAGACCTGGTGGCCAACGCGCCGCATATCCCGGTCCATCTGGGCTCGATGGGCGAAAGCGTGCGCACCGTGATCCGAGAGCGCACGGGCACGATGAAGCCGGGCGACGTCTATATGCTGAACACGCCCTATAACGGCGGCACCCATCTGCCCGACGTGACCGTCATCACCCCGGTGTTCACCGACGACGGCGGCGAGATCCTGTTCTATGTCGCCAGCCGCGGCCACCATGCGGAGATCGGCGGCATCACCCCCGGCTCCATGCCGCCGGACTCGAAGCATATCGACGAGGAAGGGGTGCTGATCGACAACTTCCGGCTCGTGCGCGAAGGCACGCTGCTGGCGGAAGAGACGGAGGCGCTGTTCACCGGCGCCAAGTATCCGACGCGCAATTTCCATCACAATCTGGGCGACCTGAAGGCGCAGATCGCCGCCAACGAGAAGGGTGTGCAGGAGCTGCACCGCATGGTCGAGCATTTCGGGCTTGAGGTGGTGAAGGCCTATATGCAGCACGTGCAGGACAACGCCGAGGAATCGGTCCGCCGCGTGATCGACGTGCTCGACGACGGCGCGTTCGAGTACGAGATGGATACCGGCGCGAAGATCAGGGTGGCGATCACCGTGAACCGGGCGGCGCGCACCGCCAGGGTGGACTTCACCGGCACTTCGGCCCAGCAGGCCAGCAACTTCAACGCGCCCTCCGCCGTGTGCCACGCCGCCACGCTCTACGTCTTTCGCACGCTGGTCGGCGACGACATCCCGCTCAACCAGGGCTGCCTGAAGCCGCTGGACATCGTTATTCCCGAAGGCTGCATGCTGGCGCCCACCTATCCGGCCGCGGTGGTGGCCGGCAACGTGGAGGTCAGCCAGGCGGTGACCGACACGCTTTACGGCGCGCTCGGCGTCATGGGAGCCAGCCAGGGCACGATGAACAACCTGACCTTCGGCAACGAGCGCCACCAGTACTACGAGACCATCTGCGGCGGCTCCGGCGCGGGGCCGGACTATGACGGCGTCGACGCCGTCCACACCAACATGACCAACACGCGGCTGACCGATCCCGAGGTGCTGGAATGGCGCTTCCCGATCCTGCTGGAAAGCTTCGCCATACGGCGCGGCTCCGGCGGAGCCGGCGCGCATCGCGGCGGCGACGGAGTGGACCGCCGGCTGCGCTTTCTGGAGGAAATGACGGCGTCCATCGTCTCCGGTCACCGCCGCGTGCCGCCCTACGGGGTGGCCGGCGGGCTGCCGGGCAAGGTCGGGCGCAACGCCGTCCGCCGCGCCGACGGCACGGTCGAGGAGCTGAAGGGCACCGACATGACCGTTATGAAGCCGGGCGACACCTTCATCATCGAGACCCCGGGCGGCGGGGGGTTCGGCCCGCCCTCCGCAGCGCGTCAGGCGGCGGAGTGACCGGAGGACCGGACAGCGTCTCGCTATCCGCCGACGGCGCCGCCATCCACGGGGTCTGGTGGCGGCCGAAGCAGGACGGGCAGCCAACCCTGGTCTTCCTGCATGACGGTCTCGGCAGCGTGGAGTCGCTGCGGGGATTCCCGGCCGACGTAGCGGAAGCCGCCGCCCTGCCCGCCTTCGGATACGACCGCTGGGGCTATGGCCGCTCCGCCGCGCGGCCCCACCTGCCCGCCGGTCTCATGGAGGACTGCGCCGCCCGCATGCCGCGCATTCTCGCCGCGGCGGGGATCGCCGACCATATCGTCATCGGCCATTCGGATGGCGGCACCATCGCGCTGCTTCACGCCGCGGCAAACCCGTCCGGTCTGCTCGGCGCGGTCAGCATCGCCGCCCACGTGCAGGAAGACTCGGCCTCGCATTTCCAGCTCGACCGTCACGGGGCGATGGCCAGGGCCGGCGAGTGCCCCGACTGGCTGGTGCGGTTCCAGGGGGAGAAGACGCGCGCCGTCGCGCTGATGAGCGAATGGGTGCGGGTATGGCAGGAAAGCTTCGCCGCCGGCTGGACCCTGCGCGACGTGCTGCCGCGCATCCGCTGTCCGCTGCTGGCGCTGCATGGCGCCGAGGACGACTACGGCGAGGTCGGGCAGTTGAAGACCATTGCCCGCGCCGTACCGCGGGCCAAGACGCGGATCCTCGACGGGCTCGGCCATTTCCCGCATCTCGACGACCCGGCAGACGTCACCGCGCGCGTGGCGGCCTTCGTGACGCGTTGCGTGGAGCGAGGTTGAGCCGGCGCAGCCCCGGGCGGCGCAGCCCGGCCGCTTCAGGCGACCAGGCGGCGGCGCGCGAAGGCGAGCCCGGCTAGGCCCAGGACGAAAATCGCCATCGCGCCGGGTTCGGGAAGGAGGTGAAGGGCATAGGCGTTGACGATGGCACGCCGTGCGCTTCCCGTCGGCCCGTCCAGCGGGCCGCTGAACGTCACCAGAACGGTCGAGCTGGATGCGGTGAACTCGGCGGTCAGGTTGATGGCGTCCGGCTGCCAGTCGTCGAGCCGGTGGGTGGCGCCCTCGATGGTGATATCGACGTTGTTACCGGTGATGTTCTCGTCGTTCGAGAACATCAGCTGCAGGACGTAGTTCCTGCCGACCTCCAGCCCGCTGAGGGCCAGGTCCCACGTTAATCCACGCCCTGCGCGTCCAATACGCATAGCTTCATAGACCATCATGATGCAAGAAGCATGACAACTGGTGAGAAACATTCAAAATCAATGTTTTGGGGCAAGCTGGCAAAGTCAATATTCCGTAAATCGTAAAGAATCCCGACGTTTTACTGTTCAGGCATCTCAAAACGATACGACCCGCCGGCGGCGCGCGCGCAATGCGGGACGTGGCGACCTAATCCGGCCAGTTCCCTTCCGTCTCCAGCTCGGCCTTGCTGCGGATGAAGGGAGTTTTCGCCTTGCAGTAGGTGTGCTTTTCCGCGAGCCGGCCGTCGGGGCGGAAATGCAGGATGTCGAGCCCGCGATAGGAGCCCTGCCGGTCCGGTTCCTCCAGCGTCAGCGTCCAGCGAATGAGGGCCTTTCCGCAGGTGACGTCGAGGAACATGTCCTCGGTGTGGAACCGCATGCGGCCGAACGCCCCCGCGAACTGCGGCTCGAAGGCCCTGCGGATCGCCGCCGTGCCGGCGCTGCGCGCACCGTTGAACTCGTCATAGACCGCATCGTCGGCGAAATACGACATCACCTCGTCGAGGTCCTCGCGGTTGAAGGCCTCAGTAAACCCGGTCACCAGCCGTTCCAGCCGGTCGCGCGCCGCATCCACGGTCATGTTCCACCCCTCCTTCCGGTCCAGGCGGGCACGCTATCACAGGGCATCCGGTGCGACACAACGCGTATCGACAGTCCCTTGCGGCCACGCTAGGAAAGACCGAGAAACGCCGTTATCCGCGATAGCAAGGAGCAGCCGACATGGCGCCCAAAATTGGCGGCACGCCGCCCGGAGCAAAGCACGACTACGCCATCCCGTTCGAATCCGTCCGCACGCTGCTGGCGAAATACCGCGACCGCGATGCCGGGAAATGCGCGTTGTTCGACCTCGACCAGGACAAGGGCATCACCTTCGGGCAGCTGCACGAGGCCGCCAACCGCATCGCCAACTGGCTGGTCGGGCGGGGGATCGGCAAGGGCGACCGCGTCGCCGTGCTGTCGGACGAACGGCTGGAGAAGCTGATCGTCTGGATGGGCGTCTGGCGGGCGGGCGCGGTGTGCTGCCCGCTGAACGTCGAGATGAATATCGCCTACATTCCCGAGCTGCTCGGGGCCTGCGACGCGAAAATCGTGCTCTGGCAGGAGGACATGGACATCGCCCGCATGACGCAGGGCGTGGACGCGCCTGCGGTGAAATTCGCAGCCTGGCGGCCGGGACAGAAGGGCGACGACGGTGCGGACGAGCTGTTCGCGCAGATCGCCGCCGTGCCCGCGACGCCGGAATGCGACCGCGACTATGCGGCCGACGACGATGCGACGATCTTCTGCACTTCGGGCACCACGGACAAGCCGAAGCTGTTCCTGATCGACCACCTGGCGCATTGGAGCTTCGGCCTCAGCAGCATCGACCAGATCGGGCTGACCGCGGAGGACCGCACGCTGGAATTCCGCTCCTTCGGCTGGAATTCGGCGCAGGGGCTGTCGCTGATGCCCTGGCTGCAGACCGGATGCACGCTGCACTTCGCGCGGCGCTTCTCGCACAGCCGGTTCTTCGGCTGGATCAGGGATCGCGGCATCACATTTTCCGCCGGCATTCCGACGGTCATCAACATGCTGCTCGACCGGCCGACCGGGGTGACGGCGAAAGACGTGCCGACGCTCCGCCTCATGAGCTCGTCCACCGCACCGCTGAGCCCGGAACGCTGGAAGCAGTTCGAGGAGACTTACGGACTCACCCTGTTGCAGTTCTTCGGCTGCTCCGAGGGCGGCTGGGTGTGCGGCAACCGCCATTACTACCGCAAGATCGGCACCGTCGGCCCGCCGGCAAAGCACCAGGAGTTCCTGCTGGTGGACGAGAACGGCGAGGCCGTGCCGCAGGGGTCGGAAGGCGAGGTCACGCTGGGCGGGCCGCAATGCGCCAAGGCGCGCTATGGCGACGACGGCAAGTGGGAGGATCTTTCCGGCCAGCGGGTCCGGCTCGGCGACCTCGCCGTCATGGACGAGGACGGGTTCATCACCGTGACCGGCCGCATCAAGGACCTGATCATCCGCGGCGGGGTCAACGTCTCGCCGGTGGAGGTCGACAACGTGCTGCTGCGCCATCCCAAGGTGCACGAGGCCGCCGCCGTCGGAGTGCCAGACCGCATCTACGGCGAGGAGGTGGTGGCCTATGTCGTGCCCCGCTCCGGCGCCGACCTCACCGAGGCGGAGCTGCGGGAGTTCTGCGCCGAAACGCTGCCGGAATACCGCATGCCCAAGCAGGTCTTCTTCATAGACGCCCTGCCCAAGAACGACCGGGGCAAGGTGCGGCGCGAGGATCTGAAGGCGCTGTGGGAGAGCGAGCACGCCGCGACCTGACCGGGGTCGTATGCCCGCAGCCATCCGTGCTAGGCAGGACGGGCCGCAGATGTCAGGAGAGTTCATGCGCGCCCTCTGGGTCCCCGAATACACCGCATTCGACCGGCTGACGGTCGAGGACGTCACCCCGCCGGAGATCAAGCCGCGGCAGGTGCGCATTGCGATCCGCGCGGCGGGGGTGAGCTTCGCCGCCAATCTGGTGGTGCAGGGCAAGTACCAGCGCAAGCCGCCCTTGCCCTTCGCGCCGGGCACCGAGGCGGCGGGAATCGTCACCGAGTGCGGCGCCGAAGTGACGAGGTTCAAGGCCGGCGACCGGGTCTGCGCGGCGCTCGACTGGGGCGCCTACGCGGAGGAAGCCGCGGCGTGGGAATGCAACGTTTTCGCCATTCCCGACAACGTCACCTTCGCCCAGGCGGTAAACTTCAATTCCTACGCCACGGCCTGCGCCGCGCTGACCTGGCCGCATCTCCTCAACGTGGTCGAGGGCGAAACGCTGCTGGTGCACGGCGCCGCCGGCGCGCTCGGCCTGGCCGCGGTGGAGATCGGAAAAATTCTCGGTGCCACGGTGATCGCGGGCGCGTCCACCGACGAGAAGCGGTCGGCGGCGCGGGCGCACGGCGCCGATCATGTCCTCGATACCGCGGGCGCCGATTTCCGCGACGCGGTCAACGACCTCACCGCCGGGCGCGGGGCGGACGCCATCCTCGATCCCGTCGGCGGGGCGGTGTTCGACCAGTCGCTGCGCTGCATCGCGTTCGAGGGGCGCATATGCCCGGTCGGGTTCACCTCCGGCACGGTGCCGCAGATTCCGGCCAATATCCTGCTGGTCAAGAACGTCACCGCCTGCGGGCTGAACTTCGGCGCCTATTACGGATGGAGCCCGCGGGATATCCGGTGGGAGATGGAACCGCGCGTCCGCGCCATTATGGACCGTTTCCACGACTGGGCGGCGGCCGGAAAAATCCGGCCGCATGTCTGCGCGGAATTCCCGCTGGAGGATTTCAGGGAGGCGATGGCGCTGGTGACGTCCCGCCGCTCCATCGGCCGCGTGGCGCTGACGATGGACGCCGGCTAGCTGCCCGGCGCGGGCGGAATGCCGAGATCGTCGGCGGCTTCGTCCGTGGAAAAGGCATCCTCCGGGTCGTCGGAATCGTCCGCTGGCGCGATGGACGCTTGCTGGTCCGGGACGGCGGCCGCAGGCAGCAGCGCGTCGCTCTGCCCGGGTGCGTCCGGCGCGTCGGCATCCAGCACGCGGACGCGCGGCGCGATATCGGGCCATACGGTGCTGCGCGCGACGTGCAAATCGTAATCGGCCTGCAGCTTCAGCCACAGCTCGGCGTCGGTGCCGAAATAGCGGGCCAGCCGCAACGCCGTGTCGGCGGTGATGCCGCGCTTGCCATTGGTGATGTCGCTGATCCGTCCGACCGGCACGTCGATGTCGCGGGCAAGCTGGTTGCGGCTGATGCCCAGCGGCGCCATCGCCCGGTCCAGCAATATGCGGCCCGGGTGCCTGGGCGCATCGTTTCGATCATTCGCAGCCATCCTTTTATTTTAGGTGCCACACCGTATTCCGTCAAACGGAATACGTAAGGCAGGGAGCCGGAAAACCGCCCCCTTCCCGGCTGTCCGGTCGCCTTTTGGTTAAATCCCGGTTCACCAGTTCTCTTCATCGCCGCTTAAACCGGACCGTCTATACCGCCGGGGCGGAGAAGCGGCAGGATACAGCCGCGACCCCGCAACCGGTCAGGACGACCGGAGCGCGCGGCAGGAAGCGGCGCGGTGGGTGCGGCAGTCAGGTAGGCGGCGGAGATGGCCCGCGAAACAGCCGCAGGACGCGGCGGAACACTGGACGATTTCCTGCCCGACGGGTATGGCCTGTTCGGTGCCGCCCTCGCCGGGAGCGACCAGCTTGCCCTCCCGCTGGGCAGTCCCGCGATGCTCTCGGCAGCGCAGCACGGCGCCGGAGACGCGCCCTCCCCCGCATATGCCGCCGTCGGCTACGCCGGTGCGCCGGGCGAGGCGATGCCCGGCTACGCCTCGATGCCGACAGGTCCGATCGTCACGGTTTCCCGACACGGCACGGGTCTGGAGGA
Organism: Alphaproteobacteria bacterium; assembly: GCA_009377375.1. Lineage (GTDB taxonomy): Bacteria > Pseudomonadota > Alphaproteobacteria > MPNO01 > UBA2964 > WHUE01. Next base: position 28,877 of record WHUE01000008.1, read on the forward strand.
AGCCCTCAGGGAAACCGCGCCGTTTTCTGATGCCGCGGAAAGCGGGGACCGGACCGGCACCGGCGGCTTCACAACCCTGTCCTTGCCGGCCGAAGGCGCCCTGCTCGCGCCGATGCCGCTGTTCGATCACCCGCCGGGCAGCGCCTGCGGCTGCACCAACTGCGCCGACGCCCGTGTCGACGCCGAACAGGATGACGGCGACGACGGCGCGGGCGGCGCGGCGGAAGGCGGCGACGAGCCTGGGCCGGTCGAGGGCGGGCCGAATGACGGGCACGCGATCTCCACCTACAGCTATTCCGGCGAGAACGGGATCGACAGCCTGCTCGCCACCTACAAATGGGGCGGCGGGCTCGGCACCGGCGCTACGCTGACCTACAGCTTCGGCACCTCGAGCTCGGTCTATGCCAGCGGCTATTCGGAGCCGACCAACGGCTTCGGGGAATTCTCGGACCACCAGAAGGAGATGACCCGGATGGCGCTGGACTTCTGGTCCAACGTCGCCGACATCACCTTTAGCGAGGTCACCGACAGCGAGACCGTTGCGGGCGATCTCCGCTTCGCCAAGTCGAGCGAGCCGAGCACGGCATGGGCATACTATCCGACCACCAGCCCGGTCGGCGGCGACGTCTGGGTCGGCCCCAGCAGCAGCTACAACGACATGTCGCTCGGAACCTACGGGTTCCAGACCATGCTGCACGAGATCGGCCATGCGCTGGGGCTGAGCCATTCGCACCAGGGCAGCGTCACCGCGGACGTGGCCACCGACTGGCTCGGCTACACGGTGATGAGCTACAAATCCTATTCGGGCGCATCGACCGGCTACCGCCAGAACTTCTACCCCACCACGCCGATGTCGAACGACATCGCGGCGATCCAGTATCTCTACGGCGCCAACGAGTCCTTCAACAGCGGCGATACCGCCTACAGCTGGGGCGTCGGCGACAGCATCTTCGAGGCGATCTGGGACTCCGGCGGCATCGACACGATCGACTGGTCGAACCAGTCCACCGGCGCAGTCATCAACCTGAACTCGGGCGAATGGAGCGAGCTCGGGCCCGAATACGCCGTCGACTACACGGTGTGGCCGTGGACGATGGAAAGCCGCACGCTGATGATCGCCGACGGCGCGACCATAGAGAACGCGACCGGCGGGACGGGCGACGACGTCATCACCGGCAACGCCGCCGACAACGAGCTGAACGGCGGCACCGGCGACGACACGCTTGCCGGCGGCGATGGTGACGACACCTTTGTCTTCGGCGCCGGCTTCGGCGACGACACGATCGGCGATTTCACCGCCGGCGCCGCCGGCGACGACCGGATCGACATTACCTGGTTCGGCATCTCCAGCTTCTCGTCGCTGCTGGACAGCATTGCCGATATCGGCGGCAACGCGGTCATCACCCTGTCGGGCAACACCATAACCCTGACCGGCGTGACGAAATCCGTGCTGCACGCCGACGACTTCGTCGATATCGAGAATGGCGGCACCCCGGATCACGATACGCTCTCGGGCGGCGACGGCGACGACGAGATCTATGGCTATGCCGGCAACGATACAATCTCGGGCGGCGGCGGCGCCGACATGCTCCATGGCGGCGCGGGGCACGACACGCTCACCGGTGGCGACGGGGCCGATACGCTCAACGGCGATGCCAATCGCGATACGCTCAACGGCGACGCCGGCAACGACCTGCTCAACGGCGGCGACGGCGACGACATACTGGATGGCGGGTCGGGCGCGGACGCGATGCACGGCGGCGACGGCAACGACCGTTACGTCGTCGACGACGCCTCGGATACCGTCACAGAGAACAGTGACGAAGGACATGATACCGTCCAGGCCGGCGTCAGCCATACGCTTTCTGCCGACGTGGAGGACCTGAGGCTGACGGGCGCATCGGCGATCGACGGCACAGGAAACGCCTCGAGCAATTTCATCCAGGGCAACAGCGCCGCCAACACGCTCTCCGGCGGGGCGGGCGACGACGTCATCTTCGCCTTCGCCGGAGACGACACGCTATACGGCGGCGACGGTGCCGATACGCTCTACAGTGACGCCGGCAACGACCGGCTGGATGGCGGCGCGGGTAACGACACACTTTACGGCGGAGCCGGCAGAGACGTATTCGCCTTCTCCGGCGCGTTCGGCAACGACGTGCTGGGCGATTTTTCCTCCGGAATCGACAGGATTGACCTGACGAATGTGACGCCCGGCACGTGGTCGGCGCTGTCCGACAACATCTCTGAACTTGGCGGCGCCGCGGTCATAACCCTGGGTGCGAACACCGTCACCATCTCGAACACCCTGAAATCCGCGCTGTCGGAGAGCGACTTTATCGGCCTCTCCCCGGCCGCTTCCGGCGGCGACGACACAATGACGGGTACGGCCCTCGCCGATACACTCGACGGACTGGGCGGCAACGACACGATGTACGGCGGCGACGGCGACGATACGCTGAACGGCGGCGATGGCAACGACCTGCTCGACGGCGGCACGGGTGCGGACGACATGTCAGGCGGCGACGGCGACGATACCTTTGTCGTGGATGATGCCGGCGACTCCGTCACGGAAGGCTCCTCCGGCGGCACGGACACGGTCCGCAGCGCCATCACCTATACGCTGGGCGACAATGTCGAAAACCTGACGCTGCTGCTTTCCGCCGATATCGACGGCATCGGCCATGAAGGGCAGAACACGATAATCGGCAACGCCGGCGCAAACACGCTTCGCGGCCATGGGGGCGCCGACACCCTCCGCGGAGAAGACGGAAACGACACGCTTTACGGCGGTGACGGGAGCGACTCGCTGATCGGGGGCGTCGGCGCGGATACGCTTTACGGCGAGGACGGATACGACTGGATGCGCGGTGGAAACGGCGACGACGTGCTGTACGGCGGCGCGGGCCGCGACAGGCTGTTTGGCGAGGCCGGCGACGACATACTGGACGGCGGCACGGACAACGACGCCATGACGGGCGGCGTCGGCAACGACACCTATGTCGTGGACCACGCACAGGACACGGTGACGGAGAATGCCGACGAGGGCACGGACCTGGTACGCGCCAGCATCGGCTACACCCTTTCCGCCAATGTGGAGAATCTGACGCTCACCGGCAGCGGCGATGTCGACGCAACCGGAAATGCGCTCGCGAACATCCTGATCGGCAATGCCGGCAGCAACCGGATCGACGGCGGCGGCGGCGCCGACAGCATGACCGGCGGCGGGGGCGACGACACCTACGTGGTGGATGACGCCGACGATGCGGTAACGGAGTCGGCAGACGGGGGAACCGACACAGTCGAAGCCTCCATCACCTGGACGCTGTCCGACAACGTGGAGAACCTGACCCTGACCGGCACCGGCCATATCGACGGTACGGGCAACGCGCTGGGCAACACGCTCACCGGCAACAGCGGCGACAACCGCCTGAGCGGCGGCGGCGGGAATGATACGCTGGATGGAGGTGCAGGCGCGGACGACATGGAAGGCGGCGATGACGACGACACCTATATCGTCGACGACGCAGGCGATACTGTCAGCGAAGCCGCCGGCGAAGGCACGGATACGGTGCGCACCGCCCTCACCCATACCCTCGCCGAGAATGTCGAGAATCTCGTCATAACCGGCGTCGATGCAGTGGACGGCACCGGCAACGCCTCCGACAACACGATCATCGGCAACGGCACGGCCAATACGCTGAGCGGCGGCTCCGGTGCGGACGTTCTCAGGGGCATGGGCGGCGACGACGAGATCCATGGCGGCGACGGCGGCGACACCCTGCTTGGCGGCGGCGGCAACGACACGCTTCACGGCGGCGACGGCAGCGACAATCTGTTCGGCGAAGATCACCGGGATACGCTCTACGGCGGCGCGGGTAACGACAACCTGTTTGGCGGCGACGGCGACGACTATCTCGACGGCGGAACGGGCAACGACGCGATGACGGGCGGTGACGGAAACGACACCTACATCGTCGACAGCGTCTCCGATACGATTGCCGAGCATACGTCCGGAGGTCAGGACCGGGTGCAGGCCGGCGTCACCTATACGCTTGCTGCCCACGTCGAGGAGCTGACGCTGTCGGGGGCCTCCGCCATCGACGGTACGGGCAACGATCTCGACAACTTCATCCAGGGCAACGGCGCGGCCAATACGCTTTCCGGCGCGGATGGCGACGATACGATTTTCGCCTTCGCCGGCAACGACACAGTGTATGGCGGCAACGGGGCCGACAGCCTGTACGGCGACGCCGGAGACGACGTTCTCGACGGCGGGGCCGGCCACGACGAACTGGCCGGCGGAGCCGGCCGCGACCGCTTCCTGTTTTCCGGCACATTTGGCGACGATACGATTTCCGACTTCACGACCGCTGTGGACGTGATCGATCTCAGCGGGTTGTCGGCCGGCAGCTTCACCGACATGATGTCCAACACATCCGATGTCGAGGGCAACGCCGTAATAGCGTTCGCCCAGGGCTCGATCACGGTTGCCGGCGTCGCCAAGGTCTCGCTTGCCGCCAGCGATTTCATGGGGCTCGACGTCTCGGCGACCGCCGGAGACGACACGATCTACGGCTGCAGCGGAGACGACACGATCGACGTGCTCGGCGGCAACGACACGGTCTACGGCGGCGACGGCAACGATACGCTCACCGGCGGCGATGGCGCCGACGTGCTGCGAGGCGAAGGCGGGGCCGACACGCTCTGGGGCGGCGCCGTGGGCGACACGCTGCTGGGCGGCGGCGGCAACGACGCGCTGCATGGCGGCGACGGCAACGACTGGATGCGTGGCGAGGCCGACGACGACACACTCTATGGCGACGCCGGCCGCGACAAAATGTTCGGCGAGGGCGGGAACGACGTTCTCATCGGCGGCGGCGGCGAGGACGCGCTGAGCGGCGGCGACGGCCAGGACACCTTCGTCTACAACGCAATAAGCGAAGCCGGGGACACTATTGTGGACTTCACCGCGGGCAGCGGCGGCGACGTGATCGATGTCTCCGCCCTGCTGGCCAGCTTCGGCTATGCCGGCAGCGACGCCTTCGCCGACGGCTACCTGCGCACCAGCCAGAGCGGCGCGGACACGCTGGTCCAGGTGGATGGCGACGGTGATGGAGATGGAGACAGTTACGTCACCCTCGCCACGCTGCAGGGCGTGAACGAGAACGATCTCGCCGTCGGCAACTGGACTGTCTGACGCCGCGCCGCGCCGGCTTCAGGACCGATAAAATACAAGACAAAATTTTTCAGTATTAGTCTTTAATAATCGAATAAAGAACTGAGATTTTTAAACGAACTCGTAATGAAAATGGAAGTCATTAATTGATAAAAATCGCTTTTCGTACTATCATGGTCAGGTTCCAAGGATAGATCTTCCGGACATTGTGAGCAGCCGGACCAAAATATTCAAGCCCAGAACCTGAGTTACGAACATGGCAAAAGGCAAGAAAGCCGCCCCTGACGAAACCCTCACCGGAACGGCGCGCAGCGACCGGCTGAACGGCGGGAACGGAAACGAGACCATTCTGGGTCTGGCTGGCCATGACCGGATTCTCGGCAATGCCGGCAACGATACCATCGTCGGCGGCGACGGTCGCGACACGATGATCGGCGGCGACGGCGACGATACCTTCATCGTGGAAGGGGATTCCGGAGATTACGACCGCATCGTCGGCGGCGCAGGCACGGACACGATCCTGGGCGACAGGGACGACGACGTGTTCCGCCTGAACCGGCTGGATGCCGCCGATTCCGTGGACGTGATCGACGGGGGCAAGGGCGAGGACATCATCGCCGGAACGAGCGGCTCCGACCGCATCGACCTGTCCGCCACCCGGCTGCGCAACATCGATCGCATCGAGGGCGGCGCCGGCCACGACCGCATCACCGGATCCGATGGCGACGACACCATCGTGGGCGGCGACGGTCGCGACACGATGATCGGCGGCGACGGCAACGACACCTTCATCGTGGAAGGGGATTCCGGAGATTACGACCGCATCATCGGCGGCAAGGGCCGCGACCGGATCGAGGGCGGCAAGGGCGACGATGTCATCCGCCTGAACCGCCTTGACGCCGCGGATTCGATCGAGATCATCGACGGCGGCAAAGGCGAGAACATCATCGCCGGGACAGGCGGTTCCGACCGCATCGACCTGTCCGCGACCGACCTGAAGAACATCGACCGCATCGAGGGCGGCGCCGGCCACGACCGCATCACCGGATCGGATGGTGATGACACGATTATCGGCGGCGACGGCCGCGACACCATGATCGGCGGCAAGGGCGACGACACCTTCATCGTCGAGGGCGATTCCGGCGACTACGACCGCATCGTCGGCGGCGCGGGCCGCGACACGATCCTGGGCGGCGATAGCGACGACGTGTTCCGGCTGAACCGGCTGGACGCCGCCGATTCGGTCGATGTGATCGATGGCGGCGCAGGAGAGAACGTCATCGCCGGGACGGCAGGCTCCGACACCATCGACCTCTCCGGCACCGAGCTGCGGAACATCGCGCGCATCGAGGGCGGCGCAGGTCACGACCGCATCACCGGCAGCGCAGGAGACGACACGATCGTCGGCGGGGCGGGCCGCGATACTCTGAACGGGGGAGCCGGGGCGGACCGTTTTGTGTTCGCGCCAGGGGCGGAGTCCGACACGGTACTGGATTTTACGGCGGGTATCGACGTGATCGACCTCGCTGCGTTCGAAATCACCGATTTCGACACGCTTTTGGAAATGGCAGCCGACACCCGTGGGGGTACGGTCATCTCGCTCGACGGCGCGACCATCACGCTCAAGGGCATGACGGTGGCCGATCTCCGTCCCGCCGATTTCCTGCTCGCCGAGAATCAGGGAGCAGTGTCCGAGTCAGGGCCGATCGTGGGAACAGCGGGAGACGACACCATCGAAGGCAGCACCGGCGACGACGTTATCAGCGGTAACGACGGCGCCGACACGCTGATCGGCGGCGACGGCGACGACACCGTATATGGCGGCGGCGGCAACGACTGGATCCGCGGCGAGGCCGGCAACGACACGCTCCACGGCGGCGACGGCAACGACAAGCTGTTCGGCGAGGACGGCGACGACACGCTCGACGGCGGCGCCGGCAACGACACGCTGGCCGGCGGCAGCGGCGCGGACACCTTCGTCCTCGGTGCGGATTTCGGCCACGACACCATTGCCGATTTCGACGCCACGTCGGATCGCCTCGACCTGTCCGCGCTCGCGCCGCTGACCTGGGCGCAGCTCGCGGCGAGGATGTCGGATCAGGGCGGCGACGCCGTCATCGCACTGAACGACGGCACGATCAGGCTGTCGGGCGTCGGCGCGTCGGCGCTGACCACCGATCATTTTGCCGGCCTGGTCGTCGGCGATACCGGCGCGTTCACCGGCACCGAAGGCGACGACGTTCTCGAAGGCGGCCTCGGCGCGCAGACCATGGAAGGGCTCGGCGGCGGCGACCGCTATGTGGTCGACGATGCCGGCGACACGGTCGTCGAGGCGGCGAACGGCGGCGCCGACACCGTCGAGGCGTCGGTGTCCTGGACGCTCGGCGCGCATGTCGAGAACCTGACGCTGGCCGGCGCTGCCGACATCGACGGCACCGGCAACGCGGGCGACAATCTGATCCACGGCAATGACGGCGCCAACACCATCGTTGGCGGCGGCGGCAATGACAAGCTGTACGGCCATGGCGGCGACGACGTGATGACCGGCGGCGACGAGACCGCCGAGATCTACGGCGGCGACGGCAACGACACGCTGACCGGCGGCGCGATGTGGGACACGCTGATCGGCGGCGACGGCGACGACACCGTGTACGGCGGCGGCGGCAACGACTGGATCCGCGGCGAGGCCGGCAACGACACGCTCCACGGCGGCGACGGCCGAGACATGATCTACGGCGAGGACGGCGACGACATCATCGACGGCGGATCGAACAACGACCGCATGTATGGCGGCACCGGCAACGATCTGTTCGTCGTCGACCACGTCGCCGACCAAGTCACGGAATATGCCGACGAAGGCATCGATACGGTCGAAAGCTCCATCTCATGGACACTCGGTGACAATATCGAGAACCTGACCCTGACCGGCAACGGCAACATCGGCGGCGGCGGCAACGCGCTGGACAATTTGATCACCGGCAATGCCGGCGCGAACGTCCTTGCCGGCGGCGGAGGCACCGACACGTTCCGCTTCACCGAAATGACCGGCAATGCCGATACCATCGTCGATTTCACCGCCGGCCCCGGCGGCGACGCCATCGACATGTCGGAGCTGCTGAGCAGCCTCGGCTACAATGGCGAGGATCCCCTTGCGGACGGCGTGCTGCAGGCCAGCCAGGACGGCGCGAACGTGCTGATCCAGGTCGATGCCGACGGCGGCGGCGACAGCTACAGTACGGTGGTGACGCTGCTCAACACCGATGAGGAAGACCTCGTCGGCGACAACTGGGTGTACTGAGATGATGGCGTCCGGCGAGATGCCGATCTGGCGGCGCAGGCGCTGGACGGAGGGAATCTACCCGCGGCGGAACGGCCAGATGCCGCGCCTGGACGAGGCGATGTCGGCCGGGTCGGTGCCCAGCTCGGCGCGGATGTCCTCGCGGATGCGGCCCTCGATGGAGCTGAGGAAGAAGCGCAGCGACTCCTCCCGCTTGATCCCTTCCTTGCGTTGAGCCTCGAACAGGTCGGCGAAATCCGCAATCACCTCCTTGTAGGCGTTGATCAGCGTCCGGCCGTTCTTCTCACGCTCCGCGATCAGGTTCCGCAGCTTCGCGAACTCCTCCCGCATCATCCGGATCTCGTCTTCCAGGGAGGCCGGGGCGGTGGCGTCCGTTCCGGGTGCGCCACCTTCGGGGTGCGCCGCGTCATATTCGGGCTTGCGATGTGCTTGAAGATCGGTCACCGACATTACCTGTTCCTTCGGATGGGTCGCCGTGCACAATTCGCGGATTTGGGTGAACAAAGATTTAATGGCCGACATACCCCGTCGAACGACGCCCGTGCGCATGAATGACGGCCGTGTTTCCGCCCGCTCCGCGCGATGCGGCCGGCTGCTGTTCGCCCTGTGGACGGCCACGGTCGGCGTGCTGTCGCTGCTGCCGCAGGAGGCCCTGCCGCACACATTCGGGATCGGCGACCTTGTCCAGCACGGCGCCGTCTATGCCGCCGGCGGGGTCTGCGCCGCCGTCGCATGGCGCGGCTGGCGGGGGCTGACGCTGGCCCTGGCCGCGGGGGCGGCACTCGGCGGGCTGCTGGAGTTGGCGCAGCACGAATGGGTTCGGGGCCGCTTCGGCGAGTGGGCGGACGCGGGCGCGAACGCAGTCGGACTGCTCCTCGGCGCCATCGCCTTTCGGCTGTTTACGGCGTGGCGAAGACGACGCCGGGGATATTCGTGGGGCGATCCCGACAATTTTACGGGTCTTTAAGACTAATCGGCACAAGTTGACCCCGAATTGCACAAGGGGAAAGACACGTGCGCGGAACCTGGCACGGCAAGACCGTTATGATCACCGGCGTGTGCGGCACCGTCGGCCGCGAGCTTTTGCGCCAGACGGTCGCTTTGTCGCCGTCCGAGATTATCGGCATCGACAACAACGAGAGCGAGCTGTTCTTCGTGCGCGAAGAATACGCCCGCGACCCGATGGTACAGCTCTTCGTCGGGGACATCCGCGACGCGGAGACGATGATGGACCGCATGCGCGGCGTGGACGTCGTGCTGCATGCCGCGGCGCTGAAGCACGTCTTCCTGTGCGAGCAGTCTCCGCGCGACGCGCTGCGCACCAACATCATCGGCACCCAGAACGTCATCGACGCGGCCAACGCCAACGGCGTCAAGCGGGTGCTGTTCACCTCCAGCGACAAGGCGGTGAACCCGACCAACGTGATGGGCACGTCCAAGCTGATGGCCGAGCGGCTGATGTCGGCCAACAATTCCATGCGGCGTTCGGACGGGCCGATCTTCGCCTCCACCCGGTTCGGCAACGTGCTGGGCTCGCGCGGCTCGGTGATCCCGCTGTTCCGGCGCCAGATCGCGCAGGGCGGGCCGATCACCATCACCGACGAGGGCATGTCGCGCTTCATCATGACGCTGGAACAGGCGGTCGGGCTGGTCGTCAGCTCCGCCTTCCTCGCCCATGGCGGCGAGGTGTTCGTCACCAAGATGCCGGTCCTGAACATCAAGGACCTGGCCGAGGTGATGATCGAGGAACTCGCCCCCCGCTACGGATTCAAGCCCGGCGACGTGCCGCTGGAGATCGTCGGCGCGCGTCCCGGCGAGAAGCTCTACGAGGAGCTGCTCAACGACGAGGAGACCCGGCGCACGGTGGAGACGGAGGATTTCTTCATCGTCCTGCCCGCGCTCAAGCCCCATTACGAGGCCGTCCAGTACGCCTATCTCGGCATGCTCGAGAACCGGGTGGACCGGCCATACAACTCGGCGCTCGTGGACGCCATGAGCAAGGAAGAGGTACGCGCCTATCTGCGCCGTCACCGGCTGCTGGGCGATCCGGAGAAGGAGGAGCTTCAATGCGCGTCATAGTCCTGGGCGGCGACGGCTATCTCGGCTGGCCGACCGCAATGCATTTCGCTGCCAAGGGCCACGAGGTCTGGGCGGTCGACAACTATCTGCGCCGGCGCATCGCGCAGGAGACCAGCTCCGAGGCGCTGTTCCCCACCCCGAACCTGGCCGAGCGCGCCGAGATCTTCGAGGCCGCGAGCGGCAAGCGCATCCACGTGGTCATCGGCGACTGCACCGACTACCGCATGATGTCGACGCTGTTCCGCGATGTCGCGCCGGAGGTCGTAGTCCATTACGCCGAGCAGCCCTCGGGCCCCTATTCGATGATGGGGTACGACCAGGCGCGCCGGACGCTGGACAACAACCTGGGCGCCACGTTCAATGTCATCTGGGCCGCGATGGAACACGCGCCGGACTGCCACATCGTCAAGCTCGGCACGATGGGTGAATACGGCACGCCCAATATCGACATCGAGGAGGGCTGGCTCGACATCGAGCATAACGGGCGCAAGGACAGGGTCCTGTTCCCGCGCGCCGCCGGCACGCTCTACCACACCACGAAAGTGCTCGATACCGACATGCTGTGGTTCTACGTCCGCACCCACGGGCTGCGTGTGACGGACCTGATGCAGGGCCCCGTCTACGGGCTGGCGACGGACGAGGCGGCGGCCGACGAGAGGCTGGCGCCCAATTTCCACTACGACGACATCTTCGGCACGGTGGTGAACCGCTTTCTGGTGCAGGCGGTCGCGGGCGTGCCGCTGACCGTCTACGGCAAAGGCGGCCAGACGCGCGGCTACCTGAACCTGAAGGACACGCTGCAATGCGTGAACCTGGCGATGGAGAACCCGATCCCCGCCGGCGAGCTGCGCATCCTCAACCAGTTCACCGAGGCGTTCTCGGTCAACGAGATCGCGGCCAGCATCGAGCGGGTCGGCCGCGCCAACGGGCTGGACGTGAAGATCAACAACATCCCGAACCCCCGCAAGGAGCGCGAGGAGCACTACTACAACCCGAAGCATTCCGGGCTGATCGAACTGGGGCTCAAGCCCCACCCCATGACGGACGAGGTCATCGCCGAAATGCTGGGCGCGGTGAAGCGCCATGCCAACCGGATCGACGCGCGCAAGATCATGCCCCGCGTCGCATGGAGTGCGGCGTGATGCGCTGGATCGTCACCGGCGGCTGCGGGTTCATCGGCACCAGCCTGATCCGCAACCTGGTCGAGGAAGGCGGACACACCATCCGCGTGATCGACAATTTCTGCGCGGGCACGCGCAACGACCTGTCCGCGGTGTGCGGCTTCACCGAGATCGGCAGCGGCGACATGAAGCCGATGGACCGGATGCCGGCCGGCAAGGTCGAGCTGATCGACGGCGACGTGATCGACGGCCCTCTGGCCTTCAAGGCTTGCGCCGGCGCCGACGCGGTCGTTCACCTGGCCGCCAATACCGGCGTCGAGCCCAGCGTCGAGGATCCGGCGCTGGACTGCACCGTCAACGTGTTCGGCACGCTCAACATGCTGGAGGCCGCCCGGCACAACCGTGTCGGCCGCTTCGTCTTTGCGTCCAGCGGCGCGCCGATCGGCGAATGCGATCCGCCGATCCACGAGGAGCTGGCCCCGCACCCGGTCTCGCCCTACGGCGCCAGCAAGCTGGCCGGCGAGGGGTACTGCTCCGCCTATTTCTGGTCGTTCGGGCTGGAAACCGTGGCGCTGCGCTTCGGCAACGTCTACGGCCCCGGCTCTGGCCACAAATCCAGCGTCGTCGCCAAGTTTATTCGCAAGGCGATGGCCGGCGAAACGCTGGAGATCTTCGGCGACGGCCAGCAGACGCGGGATTTCATCTTCATCGAGGACCTGGTGCGCGCCGTGCGCCGCGCGGCCACCGTGAACGACATCGGCGGCGAGACCTTCCAGATCGCCACCAGCGCCGAAACCACGGTGTGTGAGCTGGTCGAACGGCTGATACCGGCGCTGGCCGAGGCGGGAATCGGGCCGGTGGAGCTCCGCCATACGACGCCGCGCGTCGGCGACGTGCAGCGGAACTTCTCCGACACGTCGAAGGCGCGCCGCATGCTGGACTGGCAGTCCGAGATGCGGCTGAACGACGGGCTGCGCCGCACCGTGGAATGGTTCGTCCACCAGGCCAGCCGTCCGTCCCTGTCCGCCACGGGATGACGGCGGGGAGCCCCTCCGCACGTCAAACCCAGTGAGCCCGCGGTCATGACCTCCCGGATCGCCGCCTTGCCCGGAAGCCTGCGGTCGGCCCTTGCCCCCGCCGGCCATACCGGCGCGCTGCTGCGCGGCACGGCGGGCAGCTTCCTCATCAAGGTCGTCTCGAACACCCTGCTCTTCGCCTCGCAGATCCTGTTCGCGCGATGGCTGGGGGTGGACGGATTCGGCGTCTATGTCCTCGCCTTGGCGTGGCTGAGCGTTCTTGTGGTGCCGGCCCGACTGGGGTTCGACCTCGCGACTATCCGCTTCGTTGCCGCCTATAAGGGCAGGCAGGAATGGGGGCTGATGCGCGGCTTCCTCTCCGCCGGGCGGCTTGCCGTGCTGTGCGGTTCGGCCGTCGTGGCCGGGCTGTTCGTTGTTGCGGTCGAAAACCTCGTCCCGTCGCCGTCGCCGGATTTGCGGCTGTCGCTTATGCTTGCGGCGCTGACGATCCCTGTGCTTGCGGTTGTGCAGATGCAGGCCTCCGCGGTGCGGGCCATGGGTCATGTCGTGATCGGCGAAGCCGCCCACGCGATCGTCCACCCCTGCCTGCTGATCGCCTTTTTCGTCGCCGCCGTGTGGTGGTTCGGCCTGCAGGCGGGACCGGTCGCGGCGATGACGTCCTACCTCCTCGCCGCCTCCGCCTCGCTGATGCTGCTATGGCCGCTGCTGCGGCGCTGCACGCCGGCGCCCGCGCGCCGCGCGCCGCAGCAGTACCTCTGGCGCGAATGGCTCACCGCCGCGCCGGCGATGGTGCTGATCGCGGGGTTCTCGGTGATCCTTTCCCAGTCCGCCGTCATCATCCTCGGTGCGATGGCCAGCAGCGCGGACGCCGGTCTTTTCGGCGCCGCGGCGCGGCTCGCGGCGATCCTCCAGATCATCTCGTTCTCCCTGGTCACCGCGATCGCGCCCATGATCGCCAGGCTGCATGCCCAGGGCGCACAGGCGGACATGCAGAAGGCGATCGACGCGGGCGTGCGCACCGTCTTCGTGTTCTCCTCCGCCGCCGCGCTCGGACTCGCGCTGCTCGGTCGGCCGCTTCTATCCCTTTTCGGCGACGACTTCGTTGCCGGCTACGAGGCCCTGCTGATCCTTCTGGCCGGCCAGCTCGCCTGGGCGGCGACCGCGGCCGCGGGTTCGGTGCTCAACATGACCGGCCACCAGAACGCCTCCGCCGTCATCCTGGCTGCGGCGGCGACGGTGAATCTCATTCTTTGCTGGCTGCTGATTCCGCCCTTCGGGCTGGAGGGTGCAGCGGCGGCGACCGCCGCGACGATGGCCGGCAGCAACCTGATCATGGCGCTGTGGGCGCGGCGCGTGACGGGACTTCGAAGCTACATCAGCCTGACGAGAGGCAGTCGATGAGTGCCCGCCCGATCCGGTTCGACATGACGGTCAACGGCCCGGACCTGCAGGCATGGCAGATGCGCCAGCTCAGCGCCCACCAACCGAAGGCGCGCGCCCCTTCAATCTCTCATTAACCCTATCTAAAGCGCGACCGGCGAGTATACGTCACCATGACACCAAGAGCGGCGACCATTGCTCCGGACATGACGGGCAACCTCGGATCCTGGCTGGTTCTCCTGGCCACGATCACGTTCGCCGTCGCGCTCTACTTCGCCTACCCCTCAGATCTCGGCGTCAAAGTCGGCGCAATGACCCTGGTCGCGGCCGTCTCCACGGCGGTGGTGCGTTTCGACATAACGCATCCGTATGTCTGGTTCGGCGGCGCGCTGCTGCTCTATTCTGTAAGCGGCCCGCTGCTCGTCCACCTCGGCATTCATCCTTATGCCATCTGGGGAGGCTGGGAGATCGCGTCGCTCGATTTCAACGGCGCCATGAACCTGCAGTTCCTCGGATTCGTGGTCGCGCTGCTGGCGATCGGCCCTGCGCGTCGGCCCTTGCACACGGCAGCGACCGCCGCCGAGCTCCAGCCATTCTTCCATGGCGCCTTCGTAATTTGCATTCTCGGCCTGCTCATGGGGATGGTTTCGGTTTACGAGATCGTGTACCAGGGCTTCACCGAGCGCACCCAATACGCGATCAGCGGCGGCGCCCTTTCTCGCTTCAGCTTCGGATTCAACATCCTGGCCACGGCTCTCGGCGTCTATACCGCCAAGCAGCTCAATGAGAACCGGATCAGCATGGCAGCGGCCTGCGCCCTGTTCACCGTCGTCGCGGGCATTCTCGTCATAGGCGCGATCGGTCAGCGCCATTTTCTGTTCCGCACCGGCATTATCCTGGTCTTCGCCTATCATCTGTTTCACCGGCCGCTGTCGATGCGGATGTTGTTTCTTATCGTCTTGACGGCGCTCGTCGCCGGATCGGTGCTCAGTGGCTACAAGATGGCGTTGCTCGTCGAGCAGGCGGGGCTGAACCCCGACCTCGGCTTCCTCGACAAGCTGCAGGAGTCGATCGCGCTCCGCAATCCGTCCCTGCTGCTGGATCCGGTCTGGCTGCGCTACATCAAGCTGGGCATAGCGGCGGCGCTCGGAACCGAGGCGATGACGCCCGGCAACAACATGGCGATGATGCTGTCGCGCGTCCCGCACGACCTGCCGTACTTCGCCGGAGCCACTGTCCCGACCGATATCGCTCGCGCAGTACTGCCCGGCTTTCTGGTCGCAAACCTCCTGGACAGCACCGGCGCCCTGTATAATGAACTCGTTTTCCCCGAGAACACCGCACAGGGTGGCGGCGTCGGATTCAGCATCATCGGTTACGGCTACATCCATTTCGGCATAGCGGGCGTAGTGGCGACCATGGCGCTGGTTGGCGTGGCAATGCGCTTGATCTATACGTTCGCAAGCCGCAGCGCGCTGGGCATTCTTTTCTTCATGGGCTTCGTTCCGGTCGGCGTCTATATCGCGCGCAACGATCTCACCGCACCGCTATCCCAGGGGCTGAAGCACGTGCTGTTGCCGCTGATCCTGATGCTCGTGGTCTCCACGCTGCTCGGACACCGCGGTCCGGCGGCCGACCGTCGCGCCGGCATCGACCGCCGCGCCGAGCCGGCCGTTTTGGCCCGCCACCTCGAGCGGGAAAGGCGCAGGGCCGCAGAACGGCGCAACAATCCGACGCGCCGGCGCGGCAAGCGAACCGGCGCGACCGACCGCGCCACACCCTGACGAACCGGGATCACGACCGGAGCGTCCATGACAAACACAGCCGGAACAGGGCCGAGGTCGCTGCTCATCTTCGACAGCTACTTCGCCACGCTCGGCGGCAATCAGAAATACATCTGCATGCTGCTGGTGGCCGAGGGGCCGTGGCGCGTCTCGCTGGCCTGTCCGGGAGAGGGGGCGTTGCCCGAGGCGGCGCGCCGGACCGGGGCCGGCGTTCATGTCGTGCCGCAGAGTCCGCGCCTCAACCGCGGCCGCGAGGCGCTGTCGGGCGCCGGCGCGATCGACAAGATCCTCACCGCGCTCGCCATCCTGTCGTACAACATCCGCTTCTGGCGGTTCCTGCGCCGTGTCCGGCCCGACGTCCTGCAATGCCATAGCATGCGCAACGTCCTGATGGTCGGCCTCGCCGCGTGGGCGGCCGGGGTGCCGCTCGTGCTGTTCATCAAAGGCGAGATGCTGAGCCCGCTTCTCGACCGCCTGACGATGGCGATGGCGCGCCGCACCATCTTCCTGACCGGCGCCTTGAAGCCGGCGCGCTTCCGCGCCCTGTTCGACCGCGCGCCCGATCGCTTCCCCCTGCTCCCGCTCGGCGTCCATTTCGACGAGGTCGACGCGGCCGAGCGGCGCGTCGGGGAGCGGCCGCCGGAGGGCGTGCCGCCGGCGCCGGGAATGACGACCTTCGCGTTCGCCGGCGGGCTCATCGAGGCCAAGGGCGTGCATGTCCTGCTGGAGGCGTTCGCCCGCCTCGCGCAGGCGCGCGGCGACTGCCGCCTCGTCCTGGCCGGCGCATCCGACGACGCCGCCTACCGCAGGCGCTGCGAGGCGATGGTCGCCGACGCCGGGTTGCAGGACCGGGTGATCTTCCTGGGGTGGCGCGACGACGTGCTGGACGTCCTGGCCGCCGCCGACGTCTACGTTCTGCCGTCGTTCAGCGAGGGCGTCCCCCGCTCCATCGTCGAGGCGATGGCGCTCGGCAAGCCGACGGTCGGAACGGATGTCGGCGGAGTCCCGGAGCTGCTCAGCGGGGAGGAATACGGTCTGCTGGTGGCGCCCGGAGATGCGGCGGCCCTCGCCGGCGCGATGGCGCGGCTGGCGGCCGATCCGGAACTGCGCGGCCGGCTGGGCGCGGCCGCGCGCCGCGCGGCGCGTCAGCGCCACGGATTCGACGCGCATCTTCGCCGGTTAGGGCAGATTCTCGATTCGGCCCTTGGCTCGTAAAGCGTTGAATTTGCAGTAAATAACGAGAGAATTCCGGTCTTTCCAGGCCCCGCGATAGCGTTTTGTTAATCGCTATCCGGCACTTTTCCCGACGACGTGCGGCAGGGTATGCGGCGCGCGCGCTTCCCCAGCCGCGAGTGGATGAGTTACCGTGAAGATCAATTCGAAAGCCTCGTTCGACCGCATCGACCTGATGCTGGTCACCCCGAAGACTCAGAACAACGGCAGCCTTCGGCAATCGCTGAGCGATCTGGAATTCCGCGAGATGCGGATGGGATCGGAGATGGCCGATATCGTCCAGGCGCTGGACGCACGCGCGCCCGACCTGCTGATCACCGACGGCGACCTGCCGGACGGCGATGTCTGCGAGCTGATCGGCGAGATACGGCACGGCAAGATCGGCGGCGATCCGTTCATGCCGGTCATCGTCACCACCTGGTCGCCGTCGAACGAGCTCGTGCAGCGCGTGGTCAATTGCGGCGCCGACGACCTGCTGGTCCAGCCGGCCTCGCGCGGCCAGCTTGGCGCCCGTGTCGAGGCGCTGACCTTCCGCCGCAAGCCGTTCGTGGTGACCGCCAGCTATATCGGCCCTGACCGCCGCAAGGAGATCCGGCCCGGCGACAACTCGGCGAGGCTCATCGAGGTCCCCAACGTCCTGCGCGCAAAGGCGGTCGGCGACGAAAGCGTGATCGAGGTGCAGCGGACGATCGACCGTCTGCGCGTAGAAATCAACCACAGCAAGCTGAAGAGCAACGCCGAGTTCGTCTCGCGGCTGATCGAATACCTGGTCGCGGGCATAGCCGATCCCGCCGCGGGCAACAGCATGTCCGCACGGCTCGCCTCGCTCGTCACGACCGCCGAGGACATCGTCTGGCGGGTGGGCAATACCCGCTTCGCCCATGTCGCAAAGCTTGGCCGGACGCTGATCCAGGTGGCGCGGCGGATACGGTCGGACGGCGGCAAGCCGTCGGTTACGGACATCAAGCTGCTGCCCAAGCTGGCCCTTTCGATCAGGCTGGCGTTCGAGGATTCCGCCGAGGCCGCGGCGGCGGCCGAAAAGATTTCCGAGGTCGTCTCCGGCGGGTCCATGACCGCGGGCGGACCGCCAGCCTGATGGCTTGAAACCCGCCGGGTGGCGAAACCGTCGGTCAGACGCCCTTGGACTCGGCGGGACCGGACGTCCTAGGATGGCGACAGGCGAGGCCACGGGGACGCTTCCGAACGATGCCGGCACCGAGGGGCGAAAAGTTCATCTTTACCTTGCGAGAGCTGGGCGGCGCGCTCGGGGATTTCGGCACGCTCCTGCCGCTCACGCTGGGCGCGATTGTCGTGGTCGGGCTGGCGCCGACCCCGGCTCTGCTGGGGTTCGCCGTCTTCTATATCGCCACTGCCCTCTACTACCGCCTCCCGATACCGGTGCAGCCCATGAAGGCTGTCGCGGCCGTGCTGCTCACCGCCGGGATGACCCCGGCCGGACTTGCGGCCAGCGGGGTCATGATCGGCGTGGCGCTGCTGATTCTCGGCCTGACGGGATGGATCACGCGGCTTGCCCGCCTCGTGCCACAATCGGTGCTGGCCGGGCTGCAGCTGGGGCTCGGCCTGGCGCTCGCGCTGGTGAGTCTCGAGCTGATGGCCACGGCGCCGGCGATCGCGGCGGCGATACTCGTTCTCCTCCTCGCGCTCCTGCTGGCGCCGCGCTACCCGGCGGCGCTGATCGCCCTGGCCGCGGCGGTCGCGTTGGCGCGGGTGCTCGATGTCCCGGGCATGGATTTGGGGACCGTCTCGCCGGCCGCATTATCCATCCCCGCGCTGCCGTCCCTGGCGGAAATGGAAAGCGCCTTTTCCCTGCTGGTGCTGCCGCAGCTTTCTCTCACCCTCACCAACGCCGTGCTGCTCACCGCGCTCATCGCAGGCGACTATTTCGGCGACCGCGCAGCCCATGTGACGCCGGTGCGTCTTTCCATTACCAGCGGCCTCGCCAATCTTCTGCTGACGCCGCTCGGCGCCCTGCCCATGTGCCACGGGGCGGGAGGTCTGGCGGCCCATTACCGGTTCGGCGCCCGCAGCGGCGCCGCCCCGCTTTTCCTCGGCCTGGCCCTGCTGGTCTTCGCCCTGCTCCCGGCAGGGCTCGGGCTGGCGGCCCTTGCCGCCATCCCCGCGGCGGGGCTGGGGGCGCTGCTTCTGATGGCCTCGGGGGAGCTGGCGCTGACAAAGCGCCTCTTCGACTGCAGGCCCTCCTGCTGGCCGGTGATCGCCGTGACGGCGGGTGTCACCGTATGGATCGACCCATTCTGGGGTCTGCTCGCCGGCTCATGCGCGGAACTCGTCCGCGTCGCTGCGGTCCGCGTCCTGCGGCGCGAGTCCGGAATCTGACAGCGGCTGTGCCGCAACCGACTCTAGAAATCGCCTTCCCAGTATACGCCGAACACGGCGCCCAGCTTGCGCAGCCAGATCATGGCCGAGCTGCCGCCCACGGCGATAATGCAAAGCAGGAGTCCGAAACAGCCGAGGGTGATCGCCAGCGGCACCCGCTTGCGGCGCTTGCGGCCCCGGTTGAGCGCACGGGCGCCGGCAGTGCGCTTCTGCGCGTCCGGTTCCTCGCGATAGAACTCGGAGCGGAACGCGCTTGGGGCGCCGGCGGGGCGCTTTCCCTTCACCGGGCGTTTCGCTGTGCGTTTCTTGCTCGCGCTTGCCATTGCCATCCAATTCCGGTCGGCCCGCAGAGCGGCCCATGACCCCTCGAGACTGGGCCCGATTACTGAACAAAAGGTGAATTATCCACAGCGTCCGTGCCCGGCGCGGACGCATTTCGCAGAGGCTAAAGATAGGCGCGGCGATTTCCGTAATTGCGGTACACGGAGGCGGCGAACGCCACGAAAATCAGGCAGTAAAGGACGAAGTAGAGCGCGATCGCCAGCTCGATCATCCCCGCGACGGCGCTGGCGAAGAACGCGATCGCCTGGACCCCGCCTATGGTTTCCAGGTTCTTCAGCACCTCGCGGGCGAGGCGCATCGCCCCCGCCCCGCCGCCTGTCTTGTCAGGCTCGGACAGCGAGTCGCCGAAGCGGATCTGCAGCACGCGGTTAATGAGGCGCATATAGAGCGAGATCACCGCGATCCCGGCCCCCATCGCCAGCACCGCGACCGGCGGGGGCGGCGCCAGCCCGAAGGCGCGGAACGCGCCGCCGAGGGACCCGTCCGGCGCGAGACAGGCACCGATCCCCAGGCATAGCGGCAGGAAAGCGACGATCAGCATGCCGCAGGAATAGTCGACGAAGCCGCCGAAATTGTCCCTGATGCGAAGCGCGCGGGCCATGGTGCCGTCGCTGACGTCGACGGCCTGCCAGGCGAAGCACAGCCCGGTGGCCCATACCAGCCCGGCCGCGCCCCCCGCGGCCGCGAGCCACAGGATGACGGCGGCGAGGACGATGGACATGTAGTTGACCTGCCGCGGCGTCATGCCGAGCCGCATCCACAGCCAGGCCAGATACGGCCCCACCGGCCGCGTGGCGGTCAGCAGCAGATAGCCGTTGTCGTCGACGGCGGCGTTGGCCCGGCGGATCTCGGCGACGGTCGGCAGGATCATGGCGCACTCTTCAGGCGGAATTCAGCCGTTTTCATAATCCCGAAACGTTAAGATGCGCTGAATGGTCCGTGCCGGCCGCATGCTTACGCAGACGTTAACCGGCGCTTATCGCTTTTGGCGGAGGATGAAACCGGCGCGGGAGCCTCCCCGGGCGCAGAATGAGGGAACGGACAGGCGCATGTGCGGGATCGCGGGACTGCACCATCCGGACGCGGCGGCGCGCGCGGCGGCGGTCGGCGCCATGCTGGAAGCCATCCGCCATCGCGGGCGCGACGATACCGGCATCTGGACCGGGCCCGGCTGCGCGCTCGGCCATGTACGGCTGTCGATCATCGATCTCGGCGATGGCGGCCACCAGCCGATGGGCAACGAGGACGGCAGCGTCCAGATCGTGTTCAACGGCGAGATCTATAACTACCGCAAGCTACGCGACGCGCTGCAGGCCAAGGGCCATACCCTGCGCGGCGGCTCCGATACCGAAGTCATCCCCCATCTGTACGAGGAGTACGGTCCGGCCTTCGTCGAGCGGCTGCGCGGCATGTTCGCCATCGCGCTGTGGGACGCGAAGCGGCGGCGCCTGGTGCTGGCGCGCGACCGCGCGGGCAAGAAGCCGCTGTTCTACGCCCCCGTGCCCGGCGGCATCGCCTTCGCCTCGGAAATGAAAGCCCTGTTCACCGTGCCCGGCGTCGATACCGACATCCGCGCGGACGCCATCGACGATTACCTGAGCTTCGGCGCGGTGCCCGGCGATGAGACGGTCTATCGCGGCATCCGCCGCGTGCCGGCCGCGGGCATGGTCTGCGTCGAGGGCGCCGGCGCGCCGGCGGCGGCCCGGTACTGGTCGCCCGCCTTCCTGCCCAAGCTGCGCCTTTCCCGCGAGGAGGCCGTCGACGGCGTGCTGGAGCGGCTGCGCCGGGCGGTGGCGCTGCGGCTGCGCAGCGACGTCCGCGTCGGCTGCTTCCTGTCGGGCGGGATCGACAGCGGTCTGGTCACCGCGCTGGCGGCGGAGGCGTCCGCCGCGCCGCTGCGCACCTATTCCATCGGCTTCGCCGACGACGCCTTCGACGAGCGCGGCGCGGCCGCCGAGGTCGCGGCGCGGTTCGGCACCGACCATGTCGAGCTGACCGTCGAACCCGCCGTGGCGGCGGAAATCCCCCATATCGTCGGTCATTTCGACGAGCCGTTCTCCGATCCGTCGATGATCCCGTCCTTCGCGGTCTCGCGGCTCGCGGCCGCCGACGTGAAGGTGGTGCTGAACGGCGACGGGGCGGACGAGCTGTTCGCCGGCTACCGCCATTTCATCGCCGCGCGCTCGGCGCATATGGCCGACCGGCTGGGCGCCGCCGCGCTGCGCCCGCTTTTCGCGCGGCTCGCCGGCGCGCTGCCGGCGCCGGCGGACGGGCGCACGCCCTATCAGTTCCTGCACCGCTTCCTGCGCGTGCTGGCCGCGAACGACGCCGAACGCTTCCTGGTGCTGACCGGCGACCGGCTGAACCGCGCGGAGAAAGCCTGGCTCTACGGCGACCGCGCGCCTGGCGGCGGGGTGCGGGATTCGGCGCAGCATTTCCTCAATGCCGCCGACGCGGCCGTGCTCGGCCCGGTGGACGTCACCAGCCTGCGCGATTTCCGCCTGCTGCTGGGGTCCGAGCACCTGGTGAAGATGGACATGGCCTCGATGGCCGCGACGCTGGAGGCGCGCTCGCCGTTTCTCGACCAGGAGCTGATCGAGTTCACCATGCGGCTGCCGGAACGCCACAAGCTGTCGGGCCGCACCACCAAGCCGCTGCTGCGCACCCTGGCCGCACGGATGCTGCCGCACTCCGTGGCGACGGCGCCCAAGCGCGGCTTCGAGGTCCCGCTGCAGCGCTGGATGGAGCGCGACATGAACGCCATGCTGCGCGAGTCGGTGCTCGACGCCGGCTCCTATGCCATGAACAATTTCGATCCCGCGCGGGTGCGCGCGCTGATCGACCGGCCGGCGACGATGGACGCCAAGCGCTGGTCCGGCATTGCCTGGATGCTGCTGTGCCTCGAGTTCTGGCACCAGGGCCACCGCGCCCGCCGCCGGAGCGGTGCCGACCTGTCCATACCCGCCGCGCCAGCCGCCCCGGAAATCCGGGTGGCCTAGGACAGGTCGCGGCCGAGATTCGGCTGGCGGTGGACGAACAGCGCGATCGCCATCATCAGCGCCATCATCACCGCGCCCATCACCAGAAAGCTGTTCTCGATCCCGACCAGCTCCGCCACGCCGCCCATGACCACCGGGACCAGCGTGCCGGTGACGCGGTTGGCGGTGGTGCGGAGCCCCACCCCCTTGCCCTGGGAGTCGGCGCCGATGGCGCGGCCGAGTACGGAGATTTCCAGCGGCTGGCTGATGCCCAGGCACAGGCCGCGCAGCCCGATCACGAACATCAGCAGGAAATAGAGGCCGAACAGCCAGGGCGTGATGCCGATGGTGACGACGCTCAGGATCACGACGAACACGATCAGCCAGTGGGAATGGATCATCCGCGCCAGCCGGCCCACCGCCAGAGAGCCGACGCTGGCGCAGGCGCCCGAGACGCCGAGCAGCAGCCCGATCGCCGAGCCCGAGATGCCGATCTGGTCGAGATAAACGACGTAGAACGAGTTCTGGATGCCGGTGCCGCCGACCCGGATCATGGTGACGTAGAGCACCAGCGCCACCGCCGGGATCGCCGCCAGCGAAAAGGCAGAGACATAGTCGCCGAAACGCGGCACCAGATCGGCCAGCCGGACCGGCGCCCGGGGCCGTGCGCCGGCCTCGCTTTCGTCGGCCGCGATGCGCAGCACGCTGACCAGCCCCAGCGCCGACCAGGCCGCCATGAACCCGAACGCGCCCCACAGCCCGGCGAGATCCCATGCCGCGCCGGCCGCCATCGGGCCGACGAAGCTGCCGATCCGGCAGGCGAAGGTCATACGGCCGACATAGGTCGGGTTGCCCTTCATCACCGAGCCGCTGAGCGCCTGCGCGCCCATCCACACCATCGCATCGGCCAGCCCCGCCATCATCTGCAACGCCACCAGCACCGCCACCCACTGCGCGAAGGGGAACAGCAGCGGCGTCAGGGTGGAGGCGACGGCGCAGGCGATCATCACCCGCCGCGTGCCCAGCCGGTCCATCATCACCCCGCCATGAATCGACAGAATCAGGGTCAGGAAATGCCGCGCGCCCAGCACGATTCCGATGGTGAAGGCGGAGACCTGCAGCTCGACCACGAACAGCGCGACCACCACGCCGGAGATCATCACCTGCGAGAAGCTGAACAGCCCGGCGCCGTAGATCGCCGCCTGGGCGCCGACCGGCACGTGTTCCCGTGCGGGTTCCGCCATGATTTGGAGTCCTCCCTTTCGACCGGACGCGTGCACCGCCCCGGCCGGCCAGACGCCGGCCGCCCGCCCCGTGAAGCTCATGCCCTGGAATCCTCGGACGCGGACGGTCCAGCTGGCGGCCGGCATAGCACGAATCGGGGAAAGCGGGGAGACCGGCACGGGACAACAGGCCCGGTCTTCTTCATCCGGAATGTCAGCAATGTTCCACGTGGAACATTGTAACGTCCCCCGGGGACAGAAACGCCGTTAACACCCCCTAAACCATCGCTTTTTACCGGAAGTTAAATCGAATGCGCGACAGTCGGCGGTCGCGCGGCCCTTCCTTCGCGCGTCGCTTCCCAAGAACAGGACCATGTCCGCCCCGAAGCCCAAGGCCGTCATCTGCACCAACGACGCATGGACGCTGTTCCATTTTCGCGGCAGCCTGATGCGCGCGCTGGCCGCGCGCGGATTCGAGGTGATCGCCGCCGGCCCGGCCGACCGCCACACCGCGCTGTTCGAGTCCATCGGGGTGCGCTTCGCCGATATCCCGATGAGCCATGCCGGGATGAACCCCGCGGAGGAGCTGCGCACGCTGTGGGCGCTGTACCGGCTCTATCGCCGCGAGAAGCCGGCGCTGGTCCACCACTATTCGCACAAGGCGATCCTGTACGGCAGCCTCGCCGCCCGCGCGGCGGGGGTGCCGGGGATCGTCAACACCGTCAACGGGCTCGGCACCACGCTCGGCGCCGCCACCGGCAGGCTGAAAGCCGTGCAGCCGCTGATCCTGGCGATGATGCGCGCCGCGCTGCGCCCGCCGGTGCGGGTGACGTTCCAGAACCGCGAGATCCTCGACTTCTATCTCGAGCGCCGGCTGGTCCGCGCCGACCAGGCGGAGGTCATTCTCGGCTCCGGCATCGACACCGACCTGTTCTCGCCGGCCGCCGAGACCCGCAGGGCCGCGCCGCCGGTGCGGTTCCTGATGTTCAGCCGGATGCTGTGGCCCAAGGGCGTGCGCGAATACTGCGCCGCCGCGGAGAAGGCTGCCGCCATGCGCGGCCCCGCCCCCAGGGGCGAGTTCGTGCTGGTCGGCGGCGCCTCCGCCGCCAACGAGACCGGTGTCGACCCGGTATGGCTGTCCAACCCGGACACCATCCCCGGCGACTGGCTGGAGCGCGAGGCGGCGAAGGGCTTCGTCGACTGGCGCCCCCATCAGGAGGACATGCTGCCCATCATCCGCGAGGCGGATGCGGTGGTGCTGCCGTCCTACTACCCCGAAGGCGTGCCGCGCAGCCTGCTGGAGGCCATGGCCTGCGGCAAGGCCATCGTCACCACCGACACGCCCGGCTGCCGCGAGGTCGTCGAGCCCGGCGTCAACGGCTTCCTGGTCAGGCCGCGCGACGCGACGGACCTGGCCGAGGCCATGGTGTCGATGATGGACAACCCCGAAATGACGGCGGCCATGGGCCGCGCGAGCCGCCGCATGGTGCAGGAGAGGTTCTCCGACGAACGCATCATCGGCGAGACCATGAACGCCTACGCGGCGGCCGGGGTGGCCGTCTGACACAACTGGCTGGGACACGGACGATGACGGACTTCATAGAGGTCAGCGAGCTTGCCGGAGACAGGGTGAGCGCCGAGCAGGTCGAGCGGCTCTGCCACCGCTACTACTGGGCGGGCGAGCATTGCCGCGACAAGGACTTGCTGGAGGTCGCCGTGGGTTCCGGCGCGGGACTCGGCTACCTGGCCGGGCTGGCGCGCTCGGTCGCCGGGGGCGACTATTCGCAACCCATCCTCGACCGCGTGAAGGCGCATTACGGCGACCGCATCGCGCTGCGCGAGTTCGACGCCCAGGCGATGCCGTTCGAGGATGCGAGCTTCGACGTCGTCGTGATGTTCGAGGCGCTGTACTTCGTCCCTTCGCCGGAGCGCTTCGCCGACGAGTGCAGGCGCGTGCTGCGCCCCGGCGGCGAGGTGCTGATCGCGACCGCGAACCCGGACCTGTACGACTTCAACCCCGCCCCGCATTCCAGCCGCTATCTCGGCGCCCGCGACCTGACCCGGCTGTTCGCCGCGCGCGGGTTCTCGGTCTGCTGCTACGGCTACATGCGGACCGACCGCGCCTCGATCCGCCAGCGCGTTCTGCGGCCGGTGAAGAAGGCCGCGGTGGCGATGAACCTGATTCCGAAGACCATGGCCGGCAAGGCGCTGCTCAAGCGCATCGTGTTCGGCCGGATGATGGAGATGCCGGCCGAGATCGCGCCGGGCATGGTCCCCTATTCCCCGCCCGGCGCGCTGCTGCCGGGCCAGCCCGACAGGATCCACAAGGTGGTCTACTGCCGGGCAACTCTTTCTTAATCGCGCGCCCCTAGTCTAGCCGGGCCCAATCGAGGAAAGACCAGACAGATGCCGTCCGCCAATAAAATTCCGTTCTTCAACTATCCCGCCCTTTACAAGCGCGACGAAAACGGCCTGCTCGGCGTGCTGACCGACGTTCTGGAACGCGGCGCCTTCATACTTCAGCGCGACCTCGATGCCTTCGAGGCGGCACTGGCGGAGTTCCTCGGCGTCAGGCACGTCTTCGGCGTCGCCGACGGCACCAACGCCATGATCCTGGGCCTGCGCGCCGCCGGCCTGAAGCCGGGCGACGAGGTCATCCTGCCGTCGCACACCTATATCGCGACCGCGGCCTCGGTGCATTTCGCCGGCGGCAAGCCGGTGCTGGCCGACATGCTGCCGGATCACATGATCGATCCCGCGTCGGTGGAGAAGCTCGTCACGCCGCGCACCCGCGCCATCATGCCGGTGCAGGTCAACGGGCGGACCGCCGACATGGACGCGCTGCGGAAGATCGCGGACGCGCACGGGCTGCTGATCTTCGAGGACGCGGCGCAGGCGCTGGGCTCCATGTACAAGGGCCGCTGCGCGGGCACGTTCGGCGCCTTCGGCACGTTCAGCTTCTATCCGGCCAAGGTGCTGGGCTGCTTCGGCGACGGCGGCGCGGTCGTGACCGACGACGACGCAGTGGCCGAGCAGATCGCGCTGCTGCGCGACCATGGCCGCAATGCCGACGGCGAGGTCGTCGCCTGGGGCACCAATTCGCGGCTCGACAACATGCAGGCCGCCGTGCTGCTGCACAAGCTGCACAGCTACCCCGCGGAGATGGAACGCCGCCGCGAGATCGCGCACCTGTACGAGACCGAGCTCGGCGGGCTGGCGGATATCACCCTGCCCCCCGGACCGGACGCCGACCCCGACCACTACGACATCTACCAGAACTACGAGATCGAATCCGGCCGGCGCGACGCGCTGCGGCAGCACCTGTCCGACAACGGCATCGGGACGCTGATCCAGTGGAGCGGCACGCCGGTCCACAAGATGCGGAAGCTCGGCTTCACCGAGACGCTGCCGGCGACCGAGGCGTTCTTCGAGCGCTGCTTCATGCTGCCGATGCACACCGCGCTCAGCGACGACGACGTCAAGCGCATCTGCGG
Source organism: Alphaproteobacteria bacterium (assembly GCA_009377375.1). Classification (GTDB taxonomy): domain Bacteria; phylum Pseudomonadota; class Alphaproteobacteria; order MPNO01; family UBA2964; genus WHUE01. The sequence continues at coordinate 56,380 of WHUE01000008.1, forward strand.
CACGATCCAGGGCTTCTACAGCAAGTCGGCCAAGGCGGCCTGATCCGATGGCGAACCCGGGCATATGGCGGAACGAGCCGGCGGCTCCGAGGGCGGAGCCGGAGACGGGCAGGCCCGCGCGTGCGCCGGGAAACGCCGCCCGCGGCGCCGTCGCCATGGACCCGCCCGCGGGCAACACGCTGGGAATCCACGACCTGCTCGCCAGGCTCGACAGCCTCGCCGAGGAGAACTATTTCGACGGGCCCACCGCGGATGCGACGGGCCCGGCCCGGCTCGGCGCGCTGGCCGATCCGCGCTGCTACCGCGATCCGCTGAACATCGCCGGCTGGGGCGCGAACGGGCTGCGCGCCATGCTGGGCGGCATGATCGCGATCCGCGAGACCGAGATCGCGCTCGGCAGGCTGGTGGAGAGCGGCGACGTCGTCTGCCCCGTCCATCTCGCCGTGGGCCAGGAAGCGATCCCGGTCGGCGTGTCGCACAACCTGGATGCATCCGACCGCGTGTTCGGCGGGCATCGTTCGCATGGCCACTATCTCGCCCAGGGCGGCGACCTGGACCAGCTCTTCGCCGAGGTGCTGGGCAAGGACGCGGGATGCTCGCGCGGCATGGGCGGCTCCATGCACCTGTTCGCACCGGAGACGGGGTTCTGGGGATCGGTGCCGATCGTCGGCGCGACCATCCCGGTCGCGGTCGGCGCGGCGCTGGCCGCCAAGATGGACGGCAAGGGCGCCGTGGCGGTGGCCTATTTCGGCGACGGCGCGGCGGAGGAAGGCGTGCTGCACGAGGCGCTCAACATGGCGTCCACGATGAAGCTGCCGGTGCTGTTCGTCTGCGAGAACAATCTTTACGCCAGCCACATGGACATCGCCCAGCGTCAGCCGCATGACAGCACGGCGCGTTTCGCCCATGCGCACGCCGTCCCCGCCATGGTGGTGGACGGCAACGACGCGCTGGCCGTCGCCAGGGCCGCGGGTCGGCTGATCGGCGAATCGCGCGCCGGGCGCGGGCCGGGCTACCTGGAGGCCGTCAGCTACCGCTGGTACGGCCATGTCGGCCCGGACGAGAACATCGATGTCGGGCTGCGCCGGTCGGCGGAAGAGCTGGCCGCATGGAAGCAGCGCGACCCGGTGATGCGTCTCGGCGCGGCGATGACGGCGCGCGGCGACCTGACCGACGCCGACATCGACTCCATGCGCGCGGACGCCGCCGCCCGCGCGGCGCAGGCCGCCGAGCGGGCCCTTGCCGCGCCGTACCCCGAAGCACGGGCGCTGTTCGATTACGTCTTCGCGCGCCGGGCCGGCTGAGGGAAACGCCATGAATTACGCCCGCGGCATCCGCGACGGCTTTCAGTATCTGCTGAAGACCTATCCGGAAGTCTTCGCCATCGGCCAGGGGCTGTGGAGCCCGTGGTATGTCGGTGCGTCGATGACCGATCTCGACAAGGAATTCGGCACGGATCGGGTGATCGACACCCCCGTCTCGGAGCTCGCCACCACCGGCGCCGCGGTCGGCGCCTCCTTGTGCGGCTACCGTCCCATCGTCATTCATCCGCGCATGGACTTCATGATCCTGGCGGCCGACCAGATCGTGAACCAGGCGGCGAAGTGGTCCCACATGATGGGCGGCCGGGCGAGCCCCGCCGTCACCGTGCGCGCCATCATCAACCGCGGCGGCGAGCAGGGCGCCCAGCACAGCCAGGCGCTGCATTCCTGGTACGCCCATATTCCGGGGCTGCGGGTCGTCACCCCGGCCACGGCGTCCGACGCCCGCGACCTGCTGATCGCCAGCGTGCTGTGCGACGCGCCCGTGCTTTATATCGACAACCGCTGGCTCTACGAGTGCGAATCGCCCGATTCGCCCGTCGTCGAGCTGAAGCTGGAGGAGGAAGGGCCGCGCGTGCTGCGCGACGGCAGCGACGTGACGCTGGTGGGCAGCGGCTACGCCACCTGGCTCTGTCTCCAGGCGGCCGAGGTGCTGGCGGCAGACGGCATCGACGCCGAGGTCGTGGATCTGCGCGTCCTCAACCCGTTCGAGCCCGGCGCCGTGATCCGGTCCGTCCGGCACACCGGAAGGCTGGTCGCGGTGGACGATGGCTGGCAGACCTGCGGAATGGCCGGCGAGATCATCGCCGCCGTCGCCGAGGCGGTGGAGCCCGCCTGCCTGAAATCGCGCCCCGCCCGCATCACCCTGCCCGACGCGCCCGCCCCGACCAGCAAGACGCTGGAGGCCGCCTACTACCCCACCGTCGAGGACGTGGTGAACGCGGCCCTCGCCCAGCTGGGCCGCGCCCCCGCCCCGAAGCTCGCCAAGGCGAGCTGACCGCGGCCGGCGCCGGCGCACCCGAACGTCCGAAAAACGCGACGCGGCAATCCCTGCCGTGGCCCGGCAGTTTCTGCCGGGCGGCAGCATGCCGGACGCCGACGTTCCATAAAATATCACGTTATTTCAATAGCTTGTAAGGGGGCTGTCTGGCCCGGAACTTGCATGTGTCCAGCCGACCGTCGTGCGCCTTCCCGAGTCCGGGGAGGGGCAGCGGGACTCAACGTTCCTCTGGGGAAAAGCGGACAATGTGCAAGCGTCTCTTCGACTTCGTGCTTTCGGCCCTGCTCCTGCTCGCCTTCTCGCCGGTGCTGCTCGGCGCCATGCTGGCGGTCTGGCTGCAGGACTATCACTCGCCCTTCTACATCGCCACGCGCGTCGGCCGGAACGGCCACCCGTTCCGCATGGTCAAGCTGCGCTCGATGGTCATCAACGCCGACAGGGCCGGTGTCGATTCCACCTCGAACAACGACCGGCGGATCACCGCCGTCGGCCGGTTCATCCGGACCTTCAAGCTGGACGAGCTGAGCCAGCTCTGGAACGTGCTGACCGGCGATATGAGCATGGTCGGCCCGCGCCCCAACGTGCCCAACGAGACCGCCCGCTATACCGACGAGGAAAACATGCTGTTGGCCACGAAGCCCGGCATCACCGATATCGCCTCGATCGTGTTCTCCGACGAGGGACAGATCCTCGCCGACAGCGCCGACCCGGACCTCGACTACAACCGGCTGATCCGGCCGTGGAAGAGCCGTCTCGGCATTCTCTATATCCAGAACCGCTCGCTCGCGATGGACCTCACGCTGATCGCGCTGACTGCGGTCGCCATCTTCTCGCGCCGCCAGGCGCTCAGGGGCGTCGACCGCATCCTCGCCAACATGAACGCGCCCGAAGACGTTCGCATCGTCGCCCGGCGCGACATGGCGTTGCAGCCCTCCGCCCCGCCCGGTGCCCAGCGCCCGGTCATCGCCGCCGACCTTTACGGCGATCGGGCCGTGGCCTGACCCGGGGTGGGCTTCAGACGAGCCCCCGCCGGCGCGCCGCGCGCAGGATGACCGCGGCGTAGACGAGCTGGAAGATGAGAAACGGCGCGAACAGGAAGGCCCGCATCGCCGAGTCGAACTGAATCATGGCCAGCGCGCCGACGCCCTGCGCGATGGCGACAGCGAAGTGGAACAGGCTGACCTGCACATGGCTGTACCCCAGCCGGTGAAAGAGCTGGTACAGGTGCGCGCGGTGCGCCTGGGTCACGTTCTCGCCCCGGATCAGCCGGCGGCTGAACGTGAACACCGTGTCGAACAGGAAGTTGAAGAACAGCAGCGGCATGATCATCAGGGACGTGCGCGCCGCGTCGTACTCGGCCGCGATCACCGCGATGGCGGCGAAGATGAAGCCGAGGAACTGGCTGCCGACATCGCCCATGAAGATGCGGCCCGCAGGAAAATTGAAGATGAAGAAGCCGAGCGAGGCGGAGAAAAGCACGTAGCAGAGCACGTAGATGAACAGCGAGCCCTGCACATAGGTCACCAGCCCGAAGAACGCCGCGACCAGAACGGCGGTGCCGCCCGCCAGCCCGTTCAGCCCGTCCATGAAATTGAACATGTTGGTCATGCCCACCACCCACAGCAGGGTGAGCGGATAACCCCACCAGCCGACCTCGAAGCTGCCGACGAAGGGCAGCGTGATCTCCCGCACCACGATGTCGAAGACCAGCAGAACCGTCGCGGCGAAGAGCTGCGTGGCGAGCTTGATCCGGAAGGTCTTGAGCCGTCCCATGTCGTCCAGCAGGCTGACGATCACGATCGCCACGGCCGCGAGGCCAAGGCCGATCATATGGAACTCGGAGATGCGCACCGCGTTGCTGACCGCGAAGACCGTCACGAAGCCCGCCATGGCAGCGCATACGATGGCGACGCCGCCGCTGTTGGGCACCGGACGGGCATGCGACGAGCGGTAGTTGGGCACGTCGAGAATGCGGACCCGCATCATCAGCCAAGTCAGCCCCGCCGACATCAGGAACAGCGAAAGCGCGAAAATCAGGTGGTTGGCAAGGGCTGAGGCGGCCATGAGTCAGGCTGGATGCGGGGTCCGTAGTACGGGCGGGAAGGCCGGCACGTTCCCCGATGGCTCGGACATTGTCAATGCTCCCGGCGCGCCGAAAATCACGGTTGCGCGCCGTTAACATTAACAAAAACGAAAGACCTGCGGGCCTAGTGTCGCGCACAGGAAAATTCGCGGCAAACGGGCGGGATTCATGGGCGAGCTGAGCCATATCAGGCAACGGATAGAGCAGGCCGAGTTACGGCTTCGGACGTCGCATTCCACGCGGGAGCGCGAAAGCGCCGCGCTGCAGGAGATGTGGGACCAGATCCGGGCCCGGCTCGTGGCGCAGGATGCCGAGATGGACGGCCTGCGCGCGCAGATCGCGGAGCTCGAGAACGTCCGGGAAGAGCTTCTCGGCATGGTCACCACCCTGCTGGGCTCGGTCGAGGACGGGCTCGACCATATGCGCGACGAGACCGTGCCCCGGATCGCCTCCATGGCGGGCGAGATGCTGGGCGAGGAGGCCGCGTTCGCGCGGTTCGCCGGAAATGCGCGGACGGAAGCGCCGGTGGAACGCCCGCAGCCCGCCCGGCCCGCCGCGGCCCCGAAGCCCGACCGGTATGTCTCCCTCGACCGCGAGGCGCTGCTAGCGCTCGAGGAAGAGGAGGAGAACGAAACGCCGACGCCCGCCGCCGGGCCGGCCGGCGAAAGCACGAGCCCGGGCATTCTCAACCTGATTTCGCGGATCCAGGACGGCTTTCCCGCCACGCCCGCCCCGCACAGCCAGGACGAGGAGGGTGAAGACGAGCTCGCCCGCGACCTGCGCGAGATCGAGGTGCTGCGCAGCGAACTGGACGGGCTCCGCGCCCGCATGGCCTCCGACAACCACTGACCGGCGCATCGCGGTTCGCCGCATTCATCGTCCAGGCAAATAGATTTCAGGGACCGTCGGCTTGCCAGAGCCACGCATCAACAAGCTCATCGCCTGGCTGTTGCTCGCGATCGTCGCCTTCGCGCCGCTGCCGTTCGGCTCCGAGCCGCGATGGGCGTGGTCGCTGATCGCGGTGGCGACAGGGCTCGGGCTGCTCGGCTGGTCGGCATGCGCTCTCGTCGGGCGCCGCCGCGTCCCGCTGCCGCGTGAAATGCCGCACCTGGCGCCGGTCGGCATCCTGTTCGCCGCCGTTCTGCTCTGGGTCGCCTTCCAGGCAAGCCCGTGGAGCCCGGCGGCGCTGCACGCACCGGTCTGGGGCGTCGCGGAATCCCTGCTGAACCGGCGCTTGGCGGGCGCGATTTCGATAAACCCGACGGAGACAATCGGCGGGCTGGTCCGGCTGGCCAGCTATGGCGGCGTCTTCTTCCTGACGACGTTGGTCGCCGCGTCCGCCGACCGGGCGCTGTGGCTGCTGCGCGGCGTCGTCGCCGTCGGTGTCGTCTATGCCGGCTACGGGCTGGTCAATGAGCTGCTGGGTCTCAACAAGGTGCTGTGGCTGACCAAGTGGCGCGATCTGGGCGACGTGTCCTCCACGCTGCTGGACCGCAACGCCTATGCGACCTATGCCGGGCTCGGCCTGACCGGCGCGCTGGCGCTGCTGTTCCGCCCCAAATTCCGCGACGGCGACCTGGACGGAGGGTGGCGGTCCTCGATCCGCGTCTGCGCGGATTACTTCTTCACCCGCTCATGGCCTTCGATGGCGGCCGTGGCGATCCTGTTCGCCGCGGTGGTCCTGACCCATTCGCGCTCCGGCACGGCGGCGGCCATGCTGAGCGTCGCCCTGTTCGTGCTGTTCGCGACCCGCCGGTGGCAGAATCGCAAACCCGCCTATTTCGTCGGACTGGCAATCTGCCTCGCGGGCGGCATCATCCTTGCGATCGGCGGCACGGGAACCGCCGAGCGCATGGGGCGGGTCGGCGCCGCGGCATCGGAGCGCAGCGAGGTCTACCGCCTGACCGCCGGCACGATTGCGGAATCCCCCCTGCCCGGAACCGGCCACCGGACCTTCGCCGAGGCGTTCGCCGCATACCGCAGCGAAGCGCTCCAGGCGCCGTTTCCGCATGGCCACAACATGTACCTGGAAACGGCGCTCGAGCTGGGCGTGGCCGGGGCGGCGGCGCTGCTCGCCCTCGTCGCGTGGCTGGCGCTGCTTTGCCTGCGCGCCAGCGGCAGGCCGGGCCGGAACGCCGCCCTGCCCTGCCTGGGGCTCGCCGCGACGGCGCTCGTCGCGTCCCATTCCCTGACCGATTCCACGCTGCGCATCCCGGCCGTCGCCATCCTGTTCGCCGCCCTGATGGGCATCGCCTGCGCGCACGGCAAGACGCGGCGTTTACCCGCCGGCGCGCCGCAGCGGCATATCCGGACCGGCATCCAGCCGAATTGATTCGCCTGCACCGGGCATTCGGACCATCTCTCCCGCCGCATGTCGATCCGGCCCGGCCGAGTCCCAACTGTCGGCCAGCTTTACAACTTGCCGGCGCCTCTCAGGCCGAGCCGTCCTAAGTCATTGAAATAACGCCATTGGTAGATCTGGCATGGATATTGCATGAGCGAGCCCAGAGAGGCCCCTCCGGGCCCGTGAATCCGCGCAGGATCCGTTACATGTCGATCAGCAGGTTTTCCCCGGGCGCAGCCAAAATCTTCGCCGTCGCCTTCGCCATTTTCGCCATCCACACCGGCGGACCGGCGCGCGCGGTCCCGGCGCTGCAACTCGACATCGTGGGCGGCGTCTACGATCAGGCGACGGAAACCGTGGTCGCGTCGGGCAGCAGCTTCACCCTGCTGGCGCTGGCAACGGCGAACGGCAGCACCTCGGCGGCGGATATCCTGAACGAGACCTATTACATTTCAGCCGCCATCGTGCCGCCGGTGGCACAGGATCCGGGCTTCGACGCCGGTTCGTTCCAGATCAACGGCGTCACGATCGCCGTGACCGACGGCAACATGATCTACGGCACCCCGCCGACGGAGGGCACCCATAACCCGAACCTGCCGGGGCACGGGATATTCGACTCCTATTATTTCGAGCTGGCCTTCCAGTTCAGCGCCGCCGACACCACCACGACGTACAATTCCCAGGACAACGCGGGCGGCGCACTGTTCGACGAGGCCGGCGCCGGCAGCTTCTTCCTGGCGCTGGAAATCGACGTGTCCGGCCTGGCGCCCGGCCGCCTGCTGCATTTCGACCTGTACAACACCAAGGTCAAGAGGAACGGCGCGATCACGATCGACGATTTCGCCCCGTTCTCGCACGACGCGGAGTCCATCCTGCCGTCGGGCCCGGCGCCGGACACGGGCGTCGATGTCCCGGAACCGGCCAGCCTCGCCGTCTTCCTGACCGGCCTCGCCGCGGCCTTCCGCCTCCGCCGCCGCAGGACGGCCTGACGCCGGGCACAAAAAAGCGGCCCGGAGCGGGCCGCTTTCCAATCCAGCGATGTCGGCGTCCCCGCTCTAAGCCGCGTTGCCGAGCTCCTCATAGCCGTAGCGCGGCTGCTTGCGGAGATTGACCTTGTGCAGCACGACGCCGGCAATCTGGGCGCCCGCGCTGACCAGCTGCTTGAGCGAACCCAACGCGGTCATGCGAGGCGTGGTCTCCCACTGGACCACGAACACGGTCGCATCGGCCAGATGCGCCAGCACCCGGGCATCGGACACCGCGTCCAGCGCCGGCGAGTCCAGCACCACGAGGTCGTAGGTTTCCGAGAGCTTGTCGAGCAGGGCGCGCATGTGCTGCGAATTCAGCAGCTCCGGCGGGTTTGGTGTGCCGGGTGTGGCAGGCAGGACATGCAGCCCGGTTTTCGGATCGGTGCGCACCACCTCTTCGAAGGTGGCCTCGCCGGCGAACAGCTCGGTCAGGCCGAGCTCCGCCCTGAGTCCCATCATGCCGGAGATCGTCGGCCGCCGCAGGTCGCAATCGATCAGGATGACCTTGCCGTTCAGCGATGAAAGTGCGGACTGGCGCGCCAGCGCCACCGCCAAGCTGCTTTTGCCCTCGCCCGGCAGGGAGGATGCCAGGAGCACCACCTTGGGCGGCGAGTCGACGTTCGACACCATCAGCGAGGTGCGGAGCGACCGCACCGCCTCGGTGTAGCCGGCGTTCGGATCCCGGACCACCAGCTCGCCGGCCGCGCGTCCGTCCTTCTCCGCCGCGGGCAGCCGGGGGATAATCCCCAGCACCGGCATTTCCATCAGCCGCTCCAGCTGTGCGGCACTTCTGAAGCCATTATCGAGCCGCTCCACCAGGAGCACCAGGAGCACGCCCATCATGATCGAGATCATAAAGCCGAATCCGACGATCAGACCCTTGCGCGGATATCCCGCCATGAGCGGAATCTGCGCGGGCGAGATCACTTCGACAGTGCTTTCCTGGGGTCCCATCGGCAGGCTGGTCGTCTGCTTCAGGCGCGCCAGGTAGGTTTCGTACAATCGCTGGTTCGACTCCGCTTCGCGCTGCAGCTGGCGCAGATGAAGCACATCCCGCCCGGAAGCAACACGGGCCCTGTCGATCCGGTCGAGCTCCGCCGTCAGGGCGGAGACTCCGGACCTGGCGACCCGGACCTCGTTTTCCAGCTCCTGAACGATGCGGGCTTCCTCGTCGGTGACGCGCTGACGCACCTCCGCGATCTCGGCCTTCAGGTTGATCATCTTGGGATGGCGGTCGCCGTAGCGCGTTTCAAGCTCGGCCGCCTTCCGTACAAGCGCGACTTCCTGGTCGCGGAGACGCTGTATCAGCGGCGAGGTCCGGACCTCCTTCACGGCGTCGAGCCCCTGCCGCGAGTTCCGCAACCGGTAGACCTGTTCCAGCCGGGTCTGCCGCTCGGCGAACTGCGCCTTGGCTTCGGTGAGCTGACGGCTGACATCGGCGAACTGGCGTTCTGAAACGGCGTTTCGGCCGGTTTCGACGAGCCCCTCGGACGCCAGAAACTCGGCAACGGCGCCTTCGGATGCCAGCATCGCCTCGCGCAGCTGGCTTATCCTCTTGTCGAGCCATTCGCGGGTCTGCGCCTGGGTCCGGAACCTCCGATCCAGATGATCGGCTATATAAAGCTCGGTGAAGGTATTGATGATGTTCGCGGCGCGGCGCGGATCGACCGATTCGAAACTGATCGTAACGACGTTCGACACGTTGGGCGGCCTGATGTCCAGCCGCTTGCGGAAAATCTGAGCCACTTCCTGGCGGGCCCGGATCCTCCGGTCCTCGGCCGAACCCGATTCGTCCGCAAAGGACCGGATCATCTCGACGACCCATCGGGCCGGCTCGAATTCGGCAAGGGAATCGAGCAGCCCCTTGCGAAGCGACGGGTTGAATTCCTGATGCCCGGCGAGCCCCAGGCGCTGGATCGCCTGTTCGACCATGCGATCCGAACGCATGACCTCGATCTCGCCGAATACGTGGGACCGGCCGCCTCCACCGAGGACCTGGGCGACTGCGGGAAGGCCGGGCATGGGCTGCTCCGATCCGATCATCAGCCGGGCGCTTGCGGTATAGCGCGGCGTGATCTGGAAGGCCGCCAAAGCGGCAAAACCTGTGAGCAGCACAATCGCGCCGATCAGCAGGGCCTTCCGCCGCCAGAACAGTAGCAACAGGTCCGTCGCCGACCCCGACTCCGTGAACCCGGTCGGAAGGCTGCTTCTCTGGCTTTTGTCTGCCTTGGAAATGCCTGCCACGCTTTCCATTACCTGCTTTTCTGCCCCCTCGGGTTCCTGATCCGTCGCCGGTATCCGAACGCTGGCCCGGCCGGTGGGGTGTTGACCGAAACCGCGTTAACCTTACCGGTGATGGTTAAGGGAATAGTATTAACGGAACGTCAAAACGGTGTGCTTTCAGTAGCTTCGGCAGAGCCGTCAGTGGACGGTTCGTATCGGCTGTCCGTCTTCCGTACCGTATGCTCCGACCAGAGAGGGAATGATCCCGGCCTCTTCTCCAGCGTCCGATGCGCCGGAGGGCATCAATCTCGCGGCCGGCGGTTGAAATTCGGGAACGATCTGCCGCAGCAGGGCCATCGCCCGCTCCGCGTCCCGGTTGAGCGCGCTGACGATCAGTTCGTCGATCAGCCGCATCAGCATCTGGTGATCGGGCACCCGGGGCGCCGCAAGCAGTATGCCGCCGGTCTCCGTGGGACGCAGTTCCTCGGATTCATGCAACGGCTCTTCATAGAGCTTTTCGCCTGGCCGCAGCCCGGTATAGACGATTTCTATGTCCTTGCCGGGTACGCGACCGGCAAGGCGGATCATCTGGGTGGCAAGGTCGCGGATGCGGACCGGTTCGCCCATCTCGAGCACGAAAATCGTGCCCATGCGGTCCGACGAGCGGCTGCCCAGCGCCGAAGCCTGCAGCACCAGCCCCACGGCCTCGCTCACGGTCATGAAATAACGCGTCACTTCCGGATCCGTCACCGTGATCGGGCCGCCCGCGGCGAGCTGCCGCTGGAACAGGGGCACCACCGAACCGGTCGAGCCCAGCACGTTGCCGAAACGCACGGTCAGGAGCCGTGTGGCGCATCCGGTTTCCGCACCGCGCATGTCCAGCGACTGGCAGTAGCTTTCGGCGATCCGCTTGGTTGTCCCCATCACGTTGGTGGGATTGACCGCCTTGTCGGTGGAGATCAGCACCATCGCCTTGACGCCGTGTTCGACGCTCGCATCGACCACGTTCCGCGTGCCGAGAACATTGGTCAGCATCCCTTCGCACGGGTTCATCTCCACCATCGGAACGTGTTTCATCGCGGCGGCGTGAAAGACGAGATCCGGCGTATGGCGGCGCATGATTTCGCGGACGCGGATGGAATCCCGCACATCGGCCATGACGGTGGAACGCGGCAGCGCCGGATGCCGCAGCGAAAGCTCCATGTCGATCTCGTAGAGATGGAGTTCCGCATTATCCACGAGCACAACATGCGCGGGATGGAAATCGGAAATCTGGCGGACCAGTTCGCTGCCGATCGTTCCGCCGGCGCCGGTGATCAGCACACGCGAATCCTGGATCATCTCGGCCATCGAAGCGCGGTCGAGAAGAGCCTCCGGTCTGCCCAGCAGATCCTCGATGGCGACAGGCTTGACCTCGACACGATCGGCCACGCCGGCGGTCAGCTCGGTCATCTTCGGCGTGCGGCTGAGCGTCATGCCGAGTGCCGCGGCCTCGTCCAGCAGGCTGCGCATGGCGGCCGGTGAAAGACCGGCTTCGGTCACCACCAGCCTCTGCGGCCTGTTGCCGCCGGCATCTAGCCGTTCCACGACCGTCTTGATTTCATCGATCCTGCCCAGAACCTCCACGCCGTGAATGCTGCCGCGCAGATAGGCGCCCATCTCGTCGACGATGCCCACAACCCGGTAGATCGCCGCCGCATCGCGATCCAGCGCCCGCAGGAACAGTTCCGTATTGTCGCCTGTTCCCACCAACAGCAGCGGAATCTGCCGGTAACGGCGCCGATCCACGGTCCGTGCCGGCTGTCGTTGCGTCGCCATCCGCGCAATCAGCCTCGGGCCGGCCAGGAGAGCGAACAGAACCAGCCAGTTGATAGCCAGGACGGAGAGGGGAATTCGGGAAAGTTCCGGCGTCAATACCCAGACCGGAACGAAGATGAGATTGAGCAGCGTGACCGCCTTGGCGATCGACATCATGTCCTGCAGCGAGATATAGCACCAGAAGCTGCGGTGCAGCCGCATGACGTAGAAAACGCCGGCCGCGATGACGCCGATGAACAGCAGGGCGTCGAGGACCGCCCCGCGCGCGCCCTCCAGGAATCCGGCCCCCATCTTGAGATACACCGCGCCAACGAAGGCGCATCCGGCCATGCCGAGGTCGTGAAGGAAGGCCAACTGCATTCTGCACGCGCCTGATCGGGAGCCGCCAAATCCGGTGGAGGACGTTCCGGCGGGCCCGACTGCTTGCCGGGAGGCAAGCCTGCCCGTCGGCTTTTTGACGCCGGAGAGAAAGATCGGCCACTCGCTCCGCCCCGGATGGGCTTCCGCCTCGTCCCGGCGATTTACCGAATTCATCGCGAACCCTCGTCGATTGCAGGCACACGTCCATCGCGTGTGCGCTTCGTTGGCGGAGGTCACACGCAATTTTCGGGCCAATCGGGGCCTCCTCGTATTCCCTTGGCATCAAACGATTCTTTGCGAGGCCGCTCTGAGAAACAGGGCTTGGCCGGCCCGAAGGCGGCGAAAACTGCCGCTTGCGGCAGGCAATTTCTGCCCCTGACGGCGCCCGGCCGGGCGCGGACGCGTGGCGATGAGGGAGATTTGACGGGATTCTTCCGGACGCCCCGAATCCGCCTTGCGCGCCGCGTCGTCCCCCTTATGATTGCCGGACCATGATCAATCTCGTCGACCTGCGCTATGCACGGATGGGGACCCCGGATCTCGAGGGCGCCGTGCGATTCGCGACCGAGGTGATCGGCCTCGAAATCGTCCATCGCGTGCCGGACAAGGCGTATTTGCGCGGCGACGACCGGGACCATAACGTGGTCTATTTCAAGGGCGATCCGGCCGACCATGTCCTGGGGCTGGAGCTGGAGGACGAGTACGGGCTGGAAGCCGCGATTGCCGAACTTGCGGCAGCGGATATTCCGCATCGCCGCGGCACGGAGGACGAATGCGCCGACCGCCGCGTCATGGATTTCGTAACGTTCCAGGATCCGAGCGGGAACCGGTTCGACCTCGTCGTCCGACCCTTCTTCGGCACCCGCCGGTATTTCCCCTCGCGGGACGCGGGAATCACGGAATTCAGCCATGTCGGTCTGCGGACGACGGATGCGCCGCGGGACGAAAAATTCTGGACGACGCATTTCAACATGCGCGCCAATGACTGGATCGGGGATGCGGCGCTGATGTCCTTCGACGCGGTCCACCACCGGGTCGCGCTGTTCCCGGCCGACCGGCCGGGGATCCAGCACCTCAACTTCCAGGTGGCCAGCATCGACGACGTCATGCGGTCCTACTACCTGCTGTCGGATTTGCAGGTGCGGATCGTGTTCGGCCCCGGCCGACACGCCAGCTCGGGCGCGATGTTCCTTTACTACGAAGGGCCGGACGGGATGGTGTACGAGTATTCGCACGGCGTGCGCATGATCGACGACCCGTCATACCGGCCGCGCCAGTTTCCGTTCACGCCGGAAGCCTTTTGCGTCTGGGGCGCGAAGCCCGACGTGCCCGAATTCCAGGACTGATCCGCCGTGACCGAAACCGCGTTCGGCCGGCTTGGGGAGCCGCTGGCGGAAACCCAGCGCCGCGTCAGGCTCGCGGCGCGGGCGCTCGGCCGGCACGGGCTGGTCCATGCCTACGGCCATTGCAGCGCACGCCTCGACGAGCGCAGCTTCCTCGTCTGCGCCGCCAGGCCGATGGGGTCCATCGCGGCGGGCGAAGACGGCGACATCGTCCCGGTGTCGGGCCCGCTGCCGGACGGCGTCCTCGGCGAGGTGCGCTGCCATCAGCAGATCTACGCCCGCCGTCCCGACGTGAACGGCATCAGCCGCGTCTTTCCCCGCAACGTGATGACCCTGTCGACGATGCGGCGGACGCCGAAGGCCCGACTCGGCTTCGGCGCCTACTTCTTTCCCGCCCCGCCGCTGTGGAACGACCCGCTTCTGCTGCGCTCCGACGAGCAGGCGGCCGAGTTTGCGGAAACGCTCGGCGTCGCCCGGGACCGCCATCGTCATGCGCGGCAACGGCGCGGTATGCACCGGCGCAACCATCGAGGAGAGCGTCGTGATGGCGTTCTACCTGGAAGAGTCGGCCGCGACCGAGCTCGCCGTCCTCGCGGCCGGCGAGCCGGCCGACGCCGTCACCTTTACCGCCGAACAGGCAAAGGTGCGGGCCACCGGAACCGGCCGGATCTACGAACGGCTGTGGGATTTCATGACCGACGGCGATCCGGAACGCTGACGGATCGCGCCTCAGACGGCGCGGATATTGCCGCCGTCGACCCGCGCCACCTACCCCGTGACATAGGAGGCCCGGGCGCTGACCAGGAAGACCGCCATCGCGGCGTATTCCTCAACCGTGCCGTACCGGCTCGCCGGAATGGTCATGCGCGATGCCTCGACCACGTCCTCCACGCTCTTTCCGAGCCGCTTCGCCGTCGCCGCGTCGATCTCGTCGAGCCGTTCGGTCTTGATGCGGCCGGGCAGGATAGTGTTCACCGTCACCCCGTCCGCCGCGACCTCGCTGGACAGCGTCTTCGCCCAGGCGATGAGCCCGGCGCGATAGGTGTTGGACATGGCCAGGGCCGGAATGGGCTGGATCGTGCCCGAACTGGAACAGACGAGGATGCGCCCCCAGCCGCGCTCCCGCATGCCGGGCAGGAACCGGCCCGCGATCTCGCAATGACACAGGAACATTGACTGGAAATGTCGGGTCCACTGCTCGGTGGCAATGTCCGCGGCGGCGCCCGGCGGCGGGCCGCCGCCGTTGAGCACGAGGATATCCGCGCCGCCGAGCCGTCGCTCGACCGCATCGCAGAACGCGGAGACCGAACCCGCATCGCCAAGGTCGATTCCGAACCCGGAAGCGTCCGCCGCGCCCGCCAGTTTCAGCTCTTCGGCAACGGCTCTTGCATCCCCTTCGTTCCGCCCGCAGATCGCGAGCGCCGCGCCCTCGGCGGCGAGGAGATCGGCGATGCCGCGCCCCAGCCCGCGCGTTGAGCCCAGCACGACCGCACGCCTGCCTTTCAGTCCCAGATCCATGTGAGCTCGCCTTTCCCTGTGTCCGCCGCCCAATGAAGCCTTCGCGGCGGCGAGGTCAAGGGCCGGCGTCAGAACCGCTCGCAATGCACCTCGACCACCGGGCCCTTGCCGGCGACATCGGTGACGGCGCGGTACTCCATGCGCCGCGCTTCATGGACGGTTCCGCAATAGGCACGGGCGCCTTCGACGGACTGCCGGACGGCCTGTTCCGAATATTCCGCGGCGGTCCGCTTCACGGTCAGGATCGTATCCGCCACCTGTTCGCATCCGGCCGCAAGGAACGCTCCGGCAAGGCAGGCGATGGTCGTGATTCTTCGTGCACGCATCTCATGCTCCTTATCAAGATAAAGTTGAAAAGAGACTGGCCGAAAGGGCCGGGAGTCAGGGCTTGTCGGCCTTGCGGTCGAGCTTGTCCTCCACGCGCTGCAGCCCGTTCCATATCCGGTTGAGCGAAAGGCGGATTTCCGCCTGGTCCTCCTTCACCGCGCGCTCGACCCAGCCGATGCGGTCGGCCTGCGCGACGATGGCCTGCTCGTTGAGCAGGACCCGGCTTTCGAGGCGGAGCATCCAGACGATGGCGGAGGTCGCGACCACCACGGTCGTCACGATGTGCCCGACCGACACGCGCCGGTCGAGATGCCAGCGGTTACCGGTCATGTTCTCCACCTCCTGCGCAACGGCGCAGACGTAACAGCGCCGGGCCCGCCGGGGCTGTGGGCATCGAAGTCGGGCGCAGTCGCCTCGAAATCGGCGGCGCCAGCGAGCCGCCCCTTCACCCCATCAATGCGGATGCGGCCGGCATGGATAACGAGTTTCATACCGATCACCATATGTTTTAAGGTTGTGCCGTAGGCGACTCCGAGTTGGCCCACCTCAGACTATTCACATGACCTTTGCTCTTCTGAATTCTGCGGCATACTTTTTCGATCATCCCATCGCCCGCCGTCAGCGCCTGCGGACAGTTGCCCGTATTCTCCACTGGCAGGTGGTGAGCCGACTGCACAAAACGGTGACATGG
>WHUE01000090.1 GCA_009377375.1 Alphaproteobacteria bacterium
ACGCTCCCCGGCAGGTGATAGCTGAATGGCGGCGGCTTCATTCAAATGACTCCCGTGGCGCGCGGCGCCCGCAAGATTTGTTCGTATACGAATAATAAGCGCAACACCCGCGGGCGCGCAACGCGGCGCAGGGAGGCGGCGCGCCTGTGCCGGCAGGGCCGGGACGATGGCTGCGGGGGAGCGGGACAGGGCGGGTCCGGACGGGCTGTCCGGACGGAGGGGAGGCTACTCGGCGGCGGCCGAGGCCTTCTGGGCGCCGGGGGTTTCGACCTGCTTGATCGCGAACAGATAGTCCGGATCGAGCTTCCAGCGCGAGATCACCTTGGCGGCGGTCTCCGGCTTGACGCGGTCGAAGAATTTCATCACCCGGGTGACCTCGTTGGGGTCCACGGTCTTGTCGCCGGGCCGGGCGCTGCGGCTCAGCAGGAACAGCGAGCCGAAATCGGGCTTGGTCATCTCCATCGCCTTGCAGGCGATGGCGAGGCCCTCGCCGCCCGGCTCGAAGATCAGCCGGCGGACGAGGTTCTGGCGCAGCCCGGTGATCTGGGCGAACATGCCCTCGAACATGCGGACCTCGCCCTTGCGCAGGGTTTGCAGCAGCAGCGTCGGGGTGATCGCGTTCTTGGCGGCGAGCTTCTGCGCCAGCCGCGAGGAATGGGCCAGCGCGCGGTCGTCGATCTCGCCGGTGCGGTTTTCCTCCGGCGCGCTTTCGCCCAGGATATCCTTGATCGTGCTTTCGATCTTCTGGTCCAGCTCGGTCGGATCGATCTTGTAGTGTTCGATGATGTGCTTGCGCAGCGCCGCCGACACCCACCAGTACATGCGCTTGGCGAGATGGGGGCTCAGCTCGGGCCGCTCCAGCAGCGGCTGCTGGTAGACTTCCTTGAGCTTCGATTCGCTGACCAGATACTCCATCGTATTGTCGGAGATCTGCGCGCCCTGGTTCTGGATCAGGGTCTTGATGACCTGGGTGTTGCCGGTTTCCACCAGCGCGTCGGAAACCGCCTCAGACACCGCCTGGCGCATGGCGATGGCGAGCTGGTGCTCGAAGGTGCGGTGCTGGATGATCTCGATCAACTCGATGTCCTGCAGGACCTCGCTGTTCTCCAGGATCTTCTGCGCGACCGAAATCTCGTCGTTCGCGAGCACGGAGACCAGCTCGTGCGGCGCGTCCGCCTGCTGCGACAGCCGGTCGGCCAGCGCCCGGCGCACGGCCATTTCCACGTCGTGGATGAGCTGGTGCAGGATTTCCGTCATCAGCGCGCGTTCGCGTTCGCTGAGGACTCCCTCTTCCTCGAAGAAAAGATCGCCCACAACCTGCACGAGGCGCGTGCGCCCGTGCACGGACTTGTCGCGTGCGAGGTCGAGAAGTTCCTGCATTTCGAGATCGGCCGGATTCGTCATCACCCCGTCTCGTATCCTTTGACATACGCAAAATTCCAGGGCGCGAGAGTGGGGCCGATCCCTTAATTTACCATTAACCGGCGGCGGCGGTTTCCACGCGATTCCAGTCGCTTGACCGGAACGCGCTTCCGGCGCGGGCGCATGCCGACGGCCCGTCAACCGGCTGTTAACGCGGATGCGGCATTGTCGCCGTGGGGAGACGGGAAACATGGAAGAGGATCTGGACGCCGCATGAAGGTGATTCCGGGAGACGCGCTGGCCTACAACGTCCACGGCGCGGTCGCGCGCCCGCCCGGCGCAGGGCAGCAGGCGCAATTCCGCCCGCAGGGCGCCGAGACGCCGCATCAGGGCGCCGGAAGCGTCCAGGCCCGGCCGGCGGGCGCCGCCGGGGCCGCGCGCGCGGCCGCGCCGGCGCATTATGTGGAACGTCCCATCGCCGAGGCGCCGCAGCGCGCCCAGCCGCGCGGCAGCGTTCTCGACATTTCCGTATAAGGCGTCATCCGCCGCGGCCTTGCCATGGGCGGCCGGCCGCGCCAGAGTCGCGGCATGAGCGAGGACAGGGATACGCGCTCGGGCCCGTCTTTGCGGCAGGTTCCCGACGGCGACAACATGGTGCGGCTGGTCTGCCCGGATTGCGGCTTCGTCCAGTACGACAACCCGAAGATCGTGGTCGGCGCGGTGGCGACCTGGGAAGGCCGCATCCTGCTCTGCCGCCGCGCCATCGACCCGCGCAGCGGCTACTGGACCCTGCCCGCCGGTTATCTGGAGCTGAACGAGACCGCGCCCGAGGGCGCCGCGCGCGAGGCGTGGGAGGAAGCGCGCGCCCGGCTGGACATCTCGGCGCTGCTGGCGGTCTACAACATCCCGCGCATCAGCCAGGTGCAGCTCATCTACCGCGCCGTGCTGGTCTCCGCCGACGTGTCCGCCGGCCCGGAGAGCGCGGCGGTCGGGCTGTTCGACTGGGACGGGATTCCGTGGGACGAACTCGCCTTTCCCAGCGTGCGCTGGGCGCTCCATCACTGGCGCGAGGTGCAGGACGAACCCGTCTTCGCCCCGCGCGGCAATCCGCCGGGCGAGGTCGGGGACTACGAGTAGGCTTCTACGCCTCCAGCCCCATCAGGTTCCGGGCGAAGGCGCGGGCCTCGAAGGGGCGGAGGTCGTCCTCGCCCTCGCCGACGCCGATGGCGAAGACCGGCAGGCCAAACTTCTCCGCCAGCGCGACGATCACCCCGCCGCGCGCCGTGCCGTCCAGCTTGGTCATCGCCAGCCCGGTGACGCCGGTCATCCGCTGGAAGGTCTCGACCTGCGAATGCGCGTTCTGGCCGACCGTGGCGTCCAGCACCAGCAGGCAGTCATGCGGGGCGGTCGCGTCCAGCTTGCGGACCACGCGGACGATCTTCTCCAGCTCCGCCATCAGGTCGGCGCGGTTCTGCAACCGGCCCGCCGTGTCGATCAGCAGCACGTCGATGCCCTCGGCCTTCGCCCGCTCCAGCGCCTCATAGGCGAGCCCCGCGGCGTCCGCCCCGGTTTCCCGGGACACGACCGGGCAGCCCGCGCGCTCGCCCCAGATCTGCAACTGCTCCACCGCCGCGGCGCGGAACGTGTCGCCCGCCGCCATCATGACCGACCGGCCCTCGGCGCGGAACGCCCGGGCCAGCTTGCCGATGGTCGTGGTCTTGCCGGAGCCGTTGACGCCGACCACCAGCACCACGTGGGGCCTGTGCGCCGGATCGGGCGCCAGCGGCTTCGCGACCGGGTCGAGGATTGCCGCCAGGTCGTCGGCCAGCGCCTCGCGCACCTCCTCGTCGCTCACCTCCTTGCCGAAGCGGTCTTTGGCGAGGTTCGCGGTCAGCCGCGCCGCCGTGGCCACGCCGAGATCGGCGCCGATCAGCAGCTCCTCCAGCTTCTCCAGCGTCTCGTGATCCAGCCGCCGCTTGCCGACGATGTCGCCGATGCCGGAGGCGAGGCGGGACGAGGTGCGGCTCAGCCCGGCGCGCAGCCGCGCCAGCCAGCCGGTGGCGGGCCTGTCGTTCATGATGCCACGGCAGCCCGCAGCCCGCCGCCGTCGCGCGCCGTTGCCACGGCGTCGACGATGGTCCCTGGCGCGGCGTCGGCGTCCAGCGTCACCGGCAGGTAATGCTCGCAATGGCCGGTCCGGTCGCGCTCCACCAGCACGCGCAGCCGCGCCCCCACCGTCCGGTCCATCAGCGCGGCCATGCGCGCCTCGCCGGCCGCACGCAGCCGGGCCGCGCGTGCGCGCCGCAGCGTCCCCGTCACCTGCGGCATCCTCGCCGCCGGCGTGCCGGGCCGGGCGGAGTAGGGGAAGACGTGCAGATGCGTCAGGTCGCATTCCTCGACCAGACGCAGCGTGTTTTCGAACATCGCCTCGTCCTCGGTCGGGAACCCGGCGATCAGGTCGGCGCCGAACGCCGCGTCGGGCCGGAGCGCACGGATTTTCGCGCAGAAGGCGATGGCGTCCCCGCGCAGGTGACGCCGCTTCATGCGCTTGAGGATCAGATCGTCGCCGGCCTGCAGGCTGAGATGGAACCAGGGCAGCAGCCGGGGCTCGCCCGCGATCAGCTCGACCAGCGCGTCGTCCACCTCGACCACGTCGAGCGAGGACAGACGCAGCCGCTTCAGGTCCGGCACCAGCCCCAGCAGCCGGCGGGCGAGATCGCCGAGGCTCGGCCGTCCCGGCAAATCCTTGCCGTAATCGGTGATGTCCACCCCGGTCAGCACCAGCTCGCGGAACCCGGCCTCGACCAGCTTTCTGGCCTGCTCCACCACCGCGCCGACGGGGACCGAGCGGTTGTTGCCGCGGCCGAACGGGATGATGCAGAAGGTGCAGCGATGGTCGCAGCCCTGCTGGACCTGCACGAAGGCCCGCGCGCGCCCGTCGAAGCCCTCTATCATGTGCCCGGCCGTCTCGCGCACGCTCATGATGTCGTTGACGGCGACGCGCGGCGCGTCCGCGCCCGCGGCCAGCGCATGGAAGCTCGCCTCGTCCAGCTTCTCGACATTGCCGATGACGGCGTCGACCTCCTCCATCGCGGCGAAGCGGGCGGGATCGATCTGCGCGGCGCAGCCGGTGACGACGATCTTCGCCCCCGGGCGTTCGCGGCGCGCGCGGCGGATCGCCTGGCGCGCCTGGCGCTCGGCCTCGGCGGTGACGGCGCAGGTGTTGACGATCACCGCGTCGGCCAGCCCGGCGCGGGCGGCGTGGCCGCGCATCACCTCGGATTCGTAGGCGTTGAGGCGGCAGCCGAAGGTGACGATCTCGGGCCCCTTCATGTCAGCATGCCCGCGTCGAACGCGCCGGTGAAGCTGATCGCGGCGGGGCCGGTCATCATCACATGGTCGTTGCCGCGCCATTCTATCTCCAGCCGCCCGCCGTCGAGTATGAGTTCCGCGCGCCGCCCCGTCAGGCCGCGCCGGTGGGCGGCGACCAGCGCGGCGCAGGCGCCGGTGCCGCAGGCCAGGGTCAGCCCGGCGCCGCGTTCCCACACGCGCAGCCGGATGCCGCCCCCGACGGTGATCTCCGCGACGCCGATATTGCAGCGCTCGGGGAACAGCCGGTGATGCTCCAGCGCCGGCCCGATCTCCAGCAGGTCCACCGCCTCCGCGTCGTCGGTGAAGAAGGTGGCGTGCGGGTTGCCCATGCCGGTGGCGACGGGATCGGAGAGCGGGCCGAGCGACAGCTCCAGATGCAGCGTGTCCTGCGGCTCCGACAGCGGAATCTCCTCCCAGCCGGTGCGCGGCCGGCCCATGTCCACCGTCACCCGGCCATCGTCCAGCGCCTCGGCCTCGATCAGCCCCGCGGCGGTCTCGATCCGCAGCGCGTCGCGGGCGCCCTCGGTCATCAGCAGCGAGGCGACGCAGCGCGCGGCGTTTCCGCAGGCCGAGACCTCGCCGCCGTCGGCGTTGCGGATGCGCATGAACGCGGCCGCCTGCGGCGCCTTCGCCCGCTCGATCACGATGAGCTGGTCGCAGCCGATCCCGGTATGCCGGTCGGCGATGGCGCGGGTCTGCGCCCCGGACAGCGCGATGCCGTGCTCGCGCGCGTCGATCACGACGAAGTCGTTGCCGAGCCCGTGCATCTTGGTGAAGGCGATCATGCTCATGGCCCGCCTTATATGGCCCCGCGCGCGGCCCCGTCCAGTTGTATGTATTCCAGTCCGGCACCGGCGCGGAGCCGATGCGGGAGCCCTCAGGGGTCCTCGATGAGGCCGTGGAAGCGGCGCTCGCCGAAATCGCAGGGCGGGGTCCAGCGCCGGCCGTCGGCATCGCTCCCGCCGGGCGGGAACTGGGCGTGGCCTGGCGCGCGTTGGGCGAGCCGGCCGGCGGGCGGGACGATGCCCGCGATCTCCAGCACCAGCTTGCGGCGGATGGCCTCGCCGAAGGCGCGGAAGTCCGCGGCCGTCACGACGAATGCGCCCGGCCCGCCGATCACGCAGTTGCGGAAGTAAAGGTCCAGGTTCGGCATCGGCGGGCGCGAGACGTTCAGGCGGTCGTTCATGATCGGCAGTCCGTTGATCACGATGCCGCGCGCCACCGCCTCGTCGCGCGCCGCCGGGACCGGCCGGCCGGTATTGTTGGTTCCGTCGCCGGAGACGTCGATCACCCGCCGCGTGCCCTCGACCCCGTTGGCGTCGAACATCGGCACGGCGAAGTCGATGGCGGAGGAAATGGAGGTCCAGGGTCCGGTGCCGACCGGGGCGTCGGCAAGCCGGTCGGCGAAGGCGCGGGCGTCGGCGTCCGTCTCGATCACGGTCCAGTCCAGCACCGGCGTCTGCCAGCCTTCCCCCGCCCATTCGAAATAGGCGACGGCGATGCGCCGCAGCATGCCGGAGCGGATGGCGGCGATCACGTCGGGATGGCGGAAGGCGTCCACGTAGCCCTGCCGCTGCAGCGCCGCCTCGCCCTCGTCGATCGAGCCGGAGACGTCGACCGCGAGCACCAGCTCCAGATCCACCGCCCGCGCGGGCGCGGCCTGCGCCGCCGCGGTTCCGGCGGCCGGAGACAGGCAGAGCATGAGGGCCGCGGCGAATGCGAGAAGGCGGCGACTCATAGCTCTATCGCGTCCGCCAGCGCGCCGTCCGCCGCTATGCAGCCGGCGATCAGCGTGCCGCCTTGGCCGCATCCGCCGTCGAGGCTCACCGTATGGGGGGTCTCCACCACGCCGCGATGCTGCGGATCGAAGCCGCGCACCACGCGGCGGAAACCGCCATAGGGCGCGTCGACCGCGTCGAAGTTGCGGTCCCCCCACCAGAACACGTCGGCCTGGGCGTCGAGCGGCCGTTCGACGGCCACGCCGCGATGGACGAAGAGCAGGCCACCGTCGTCGGTATAGGCGGCGTGGCGCAGCGCGCTGAGCCAGCTCTGGTGGCCCGGCCTTTTCTGGAAGGCGACGCGCAACCCACCCGTCCATCGGGTGATCGCCGCCGCTCCCTGGCGCACAGCGGACTGCCCGGCCCTGATGTCGCCGCCGTAGGATTCGATGGAAGCGCCGGCGCCCCGGTCGATCAGCCAGTCCAGCACCTGGGCCGGATCGACCGCGAACTGGAGCTGCATGAGCCGCTGCCACATCTCCTCCTGCGCCCCGCGCAGCAGCGCCACGTCGGGCGCGAAGGCCCCGAACCGCGAGAGAAAGGCGAGGCGGAAGCGCAGCACCTCGTCCACCGCGCGCCCCGAATCCGGGCCCACGCCGATGACGTTGCCGAGATAGACCAGCCTGTCGCCGGGCTGCAGCCGCTGCGCCACCGCCGCATGCAGCTTCCTGAGCCGTGCCGCGTCGCCGTGGACCGAGGCGACGGCCCAGACCCGGCGGGAGCTGCGCAGCGTCGCGAAGGTCGATGGCTGTTCCATGCGGGAATTAGGCGGCTGGATGCCGCGTCGCGTCAAGCGCGCGGCTGTGACCGAACGGTGGCGCGTGGACTCGCTCCGGCGCCGGGCCTAGACTTCGGACGAGGCAGTCAGGGAGGATACGCGATGCTGACCGAAG
This sequence comes from Alphaproteobacteria bacterium, assembly GCA_009377375.1. Taxonomy (GTDB): domain Bacteria; phylum Pseudomonadota; class Alphaproteobacteria; order MPNO01; family UBA2964; genus WHUE01. The sequence goes on from WHUE01000090.1 coordinate 7,406, forward strand.
CGCGGGCCTTTACCACCGAGGACATGGAATATCTCCGCCACGGCGCGCGGGGGCTGACGATGCGGTTTTTCCGTCCGGCGGGGACGGGGCCGTTCCCGGCCGTGATCGACATGCATGGCGGCGGCTGGTGCAACGGCGGCATCGACGAATCGGTGGACCGCTGCGCCGTCTTCGCCGAGGCCGGGATCGCGGCAGCGGCGCTGGATTTCCGCCACGCGGACGACGGCTATCCGACCTCGCTGGCCGACATCAACTACGCGGTGCGCTGGGTGAAGGCGAACGCGGCTCGGCTCGGCGTCGATCCCGCCCGGGTCGCGCTCTGCGGCCAGTCGAGCGGGGGGCATCTCGCCATGCTGGCGGCGATGCGCCCCGACGATCCGCGCTATGCCGCCGCGCCGCTGCCGGCGGGCGCGCCCGAGGTCGACGCCAGCGTGGTCTGCGTCGGCATGTCGTGGCCGGTGATCAACCCGATCTCGCGCTACCGCCACGCGCTGCGCGCCCGCACGGAAGACGCGAAATGGGTCGGCGACCTGCCGGAGCGGCACCAGCGCTACTGGAAGACCGAGGACGCGATGATCGAGGGCAGCCCGGTGAGGATCCTGGAACGCGCCGAGCCGGTGCGCACCCCGCCGGCGATCTGGGTGCAGCCGAAGAACGATCCCGTGCACGACTATCGCGATTCGGAAAGCCCGGTGGCGCTGAACGAGCCGCAGCGCTTCTGCGAATCCTACCGCGCCGCCGGCGGCGAGATCGAGCTGGTCTATATCGACAAGGAAGGCCGCGAGGGCCCGCCGTCCTACGACCCGCTGGCCGCGTTTTTCCGCGCCCATCTGGGCTAGGGGGCAGGGCGGCGACGTTCACACGACGTGTCAGCATTGTTCCACGTGGAACATTGTAACGTCCCCCGGGGACATTCGGTCCGGTACGGCGGCGGGTGCGCGGGCGGACGGCGGGCGTTCCCGCCCGCCCGCGCGTTCAGGGCCGGGCCTCGAGGATCAGGTTGAACGGCGTCTCCGCCGCCCGGCGGAAGCGGGTGAACCCGCCGGCCTGGGCGCCGAGGGCGGCCCCTACCTCCTGGTCCAGCGAGGCGGGCACGCAGACCAGCGTGGAGGCGGCGTAGTAGAGCCTCCCCACCGGGTTCATGTCGCATCCCCGGCCATCGGCTCCGCGATCGTCCAGTGCCCGTCAGGCGCCAGGGTCTCGCGCACATGCGCCGCCGCGCCGGCCGGATCGCCCATGTCGTGCAGGCAGTCGAAGAAGGTGACGAGGTCGTATCCGGTCCCCGCGTACGCCTTGGCCGCCGCCACCTCGTCTGCGGCTTCCTCGGCTCCGAGGACGTGCGCGGCAATCCGGTGATCGGCGCGCTGCCCGCCGCGCTGCGGCTCGAGGCGCGGGACGGCAGCGACGGCGACTGGGTGCGCAGCACCTTCCAGTACGCGGCGGAGCGCATCGCCGCCGGCACCACCGGGTCCGAGGCGATCATGGGCAAGCTGTCCGAGCTGCTGTTCGTCGAGGCGGTGCAGCGCTACGCCGAGTCCCTGCCGGAGGCGCAGCGGGGCTGGCTCGCCGGGCTGCGCGATCCCTACGTGTCGCGCGCGCTGGCGCTGCTGCATGCGCGGCTTGCGGAGCCCTGGACGGTGGACGTGCTGGGGCGCGAGGTCGGGCTGTCCCGTTCCGCGCTCGCCGCCCGCTTCGGCGATACGCTGGGCATGCCGCCGATGCAGTACCTCGCCGCCTGGCGCATCCACGTCGCCGCGCATGAGCTGGTGCATAGCGGCAAGCCGATCATCCAGGTGGCGCAGGCGGTCGGGTACGAGTCCGAGGCCTCGTTCACCCGCGCCTTCAAGCGGGCCATGGACGCCCCGCCGTCTGAGTCCCGGCGGCGTTCACCGTCCCAGCACGTCCGTGAGAAAGGCGTCGAGCCCGCCGGTATAGGAAGCGCCGCTGGCGAGAAAGCCCTGGTTGTGGCCGCCGCGCAGCGCCAGAAAGCGCTTCGGCTCGCGCGCGCGGTCGAACAGGGCGCGGCCCTGGGCGTAGGGCACGATCTCGTCCTGGGGGCTGTGGACGATCAGCACCGGGCACTCGGCCCGCGCCACCGCCTCGGCCGTGTCGTAGCGGAAGCGCGACAGAAGCCGCACGGGCAGCCAGGGGTAGAGCCCGGCGGCGAGCTCCGGCACGGAGACGAACCCGCTTTCCACGATCAGCGCGGCGGGGCGGCGGCGTGCTGCCAGATGCGCTGCGACCGCGCCGCCGAGCGAGCGGCCGAAGACCACGATGCGCTCCGGCGCGATGCGGCGCGTCTCCGTCAGGTGCCGCCAGGCCGCCTCGGCGTCCAGATAGGTGCCCTCCTCGGTGGGCCTCCCCTCGCTGCGCCCGTAGCCGCGGTAGTCGACGATCAGCGTCGAGAGCCCTAGCCGGCGGAAGATCGCCAGCGAGTCCAGCCGGTGGGAGATGTTGCCCGCGTTGCCGTGGAAGAACAGCAGCGTGCCGCGCGCGCCCTCCGCCGGGACGAACCAGCCGTGCAGCGCGACCCCGTCCTCCGTCCGCAGCGTGACCGGCTCGTATTCCATTCCCGCCGCCTGCGGCGTCGCCACGAGCTCGCGCATCGGAAAATAGAGCAGCTGCGGCTGGAAGACGTACATCAGCCCCGCCACCGCCGCATACGCCCCGAACGCCAGGACGAGCAGGGAAATCACGGGCTTCACCGGCACGTGCGGAAGGCGGGCAGGGCGGCCAACCTGGCTACTCCTCCGGCTCTGTCGTGAACATCAGCGGGTAGCCTTCGCGGCGGCCCAGCTCGGTAGCCTCCGTCGCCTTGGTCTCGGCAACCTCCCGCGTATAGACGGCGACGACGCAGACGCCTTTCTGATGGGCGGTGATCATCACGCGGTAGCTTTCCTGCTCGTTCATGCGAAAGACCGCCTTCAGCACCGCGACGACGAATTCGCGCGGGGTGTAGTCGTCGTTGACCAGGATGACCTTGTGCAGCCGCGGCCGTTCGGTCTTCGGCTTTGTGCGCGTGCGCGGCGTGATGACGGTATCGCTCATCGGGCCCCCGCTGCGGCCGGTGGCGTGGCAAGCCGGTAGCTTTCACCTGAAACTGGTGCGCGCCGGCCCGCCCGTCCAGAGCGGACGCGGCAGGTTTCCGCACAAGGGCCTGCCGGGCGGTTTCTACTCGGCCGCGACGCGGCCCTCGCGGATGCCGTCCAGATGCGCCAGCACCTCGTCCAGATGCATCACGTCGGCGTATTTGTGGTGCATGTCGAACAGGTTGATCTTGTGCGACAGCATCGACCGGTCGAACACGCTTTCTTCCGCCACGGTGACGTGGATGCCGTTGGAATACGCATCGACCACGCTGGCCCGCACGCAGCCGGACGTGCTCTCGCCGCAGACGATCAGGCTGCCGACTCCCATCTGGTTGAGCTGGGCCAGCAGCGGCGTGCCGTAGAAGCCGCTGGCGCGCTGCTTGTAGACGATCAGGTCGCCCTCCTGCGGCGCGAACTCCTCCTTTATCTCGTAGACGTCCGGTGATTTCGGCACGCGCTGGCGCGCGGTGGCGTGGGCATGGCTGACATTCGCCTCCGCCCGCGTCTCGGTGGTGGTGTAGACGATCGGGATGCCGGCCGCGCGGCAGGCCTCGAACAGCTTCTGCGTTTCCGGGATCGCGCCCCAGGCGTTCTCGCCGCATGAGGACGGGTATTCGCCGATAAGTTCGTCCACCGGCTTCGCGCCGCCCTGGTAGGCCAGCTTGTAGAGGTCGATGGCGAGCAGCGCCGGGCGGTCGCCGACATAGGTCCGGCGCTCGTAGGCGGCGTAGATGTCGAGCACTTTCGGCTCGACGACGTCCTTCCAGCAATGGTCCTCGAAATATCCGGTCATGCCGCGTGCTCCTGTCCTGTCAGGCGGCGACTCTAGCCAGCCCCGGCCCGGGCGGCAAGGCAAGCCGGCAAGCTTGTCGTCCGCCCCGCAATAGTGTGAAATCGGGCCGATACGCAACCGTTTGCACGGGAGGGGCAACATGAAATACCGGCGTCTGGGAGGCTGCGGCCTGGATATTTCTGCAATCGGTCTCGGCGGGATGGCGATGACCAGCATCTATTTCCCCGCCGACGAAGCGGAGACGATCGCAACGGTGCATGCGGCGCTCGATGCCGGGCTGAATTTCATCGACACGTCCGATGCCTATGCCGGCGGCAAGAACGAGGAGATGTTCGGCCGCGCGCTCAAGGGCGGCTATCGCGACAAGGCGGTGCTGGCCACCAAGTTCGGCAATCTCGGCGGCCGTGCCGACGGCCGGCCGGAATACGTGATCGAAGCCTGCGAGAAGAGCCTGAAGCGGCTCGACATGGATGTCATCGACGTCTACTTCCAGCACCGCGTCGACAAGGACGTGCCGATCGAGGATACGGTCGGCGCGATGGCGAAGCTGGTGGAGCAGGGCAAGGTCCGCTATCTCGGCCTGTCCGAGGCGGGCCCGGACACCATTCGCAGCGCCGCCGCGGTGCATCCGATCTGCGCGCTGCAGACCGAGTATTCGCTGTGGACCCGCTTCGTGGAGGACGACATCCTGCCGCTGTGCCGCGATCTCGGGATCGGCTTCGTCGCCTATTCGCCGCTCGGACGCGGCATGCTCACCGGCGCCATCGCGGGGTTCGACAGCCTGGCCGAGAACGATCGGCGCAAGGACCATCCCCGGTTCCAGCAGGGCAATATCGAGAAGAACGTCAAGATCGTCCAGCCGCTGAACGCGATCGCGAAGGAGAAGGGCTGCACCACACCCCAGCTTGCGCTTGCCTGGCTGCTGCACCAGGGCGACGACATCGTGCCCATTCCCGGCACGCGCCAGACCCGGCACGTGCTGGAAAACATGGCCGCGGCCGATATTGCGCTGACCCGGGACGAGGTCGACCGCATCGGCGCCGCCGTCCAGCCCGAGGCGGTCTCGGGCACGCGCTATCCGGAGAAGCAGCTCGACAGTCTCGGCATCTGACGCCGGGTGATGGCCGTGAGATTCGGCGGCGGGGGATGACGCCGTCGGCGCTCGAACTGTTCAGAGACGACTATGTCTGCCTTCGCCAGGCAGGGAAAGACTCGTGTAGATCACAATAACGTCACGCGACAGATACACCGTCTCAACCCACAATAACAATATGATACTCTGTAAGGTGATACTTCGGCTGCCCGGACTATGTTCGGGTGGTAAGAGTACAACGGCGTTCCATCTGGATTGAGGTCTGCAACGTCTGCCGCGATTTGGCTATTGGGTTCCATACAAGCGATGCAGGAGCTTACCGGCTCGGTCCGGTGCCTCTGGCCTCCTGGACGGAAAAGCACTCTCAAAGCGTTCCATGTCCAATTCTAGTTACTCCGAAAGCTGCCGCTGACTCTACTTATGGAACATGTCGCGACCATGGCCGCGCGTGAGATTAATCCATCGTTAGCCGGGAATCTGTATGACGCTCACAGACAATTACCTTCTTAAAGTCAGGAACCCGGTGGAACGGTTTATCCAGAAAGCGTCGACCGGACTCATCGGTCTGGACGAGCTGACCGGCGGCGGGCTCCCGCGGAAGCGTTCCACGCTCGTCTGTGGGGGGGCAGGCAGCGGCAAAACGCTGTTTGCGACCAGCTTTCTGGCCCATGGCGCGCTGGATCAGAATGAACCCGGCGTTTTCATGTCGTTCGACGAGCGCATCCGCGACCTCGACGTCAACAGCCTTTCGCTCGGCTACGACCTTGCGGATCTTCGGAACCGGAAGCTCCTGGCAATGGATTTCATCCATCTCGACCGCAACGAAGCGGGGGAGACCGGCGCCTTCGACCTGGAAGGGCTTTTCATCCGGCTGGACGTGGCTGTGCGGTCGGTCGGCGCCAAGCGCGTTGTTCTCGACACGATCGATACCCTGTTCGCGGGCTTCCCGAACGAAGCGATCGTCCGGTCGGAGTTCCGCCGACTGCTCGACTGGCTCAGGGACAATGAGCTTACTACCGTCATAACCGCCGAGCGGGGCGAGAGGAGCCTCAGCCGTTACGGCGTGGAGGAGTACATATCGGACTGCGTGATTCTTCTCGATCATCGGGTGATGGGCGAAGTCTCGACACGGCGGCTGCGCATCGTCAAATATCGGGGCAGCGCGCACGGCAACAACGAGTACCCCTTCCTGATCGGCCATGACGGCATGTTCGTCCTGCCGGTCAGGCCGCATCGGCTAGGGCGTGAGGCGCCCGATGAACGGGTATCTACCGGCGTGCCGGGTCTGGACCGGATGCTGGAGGGGGCGGGATATTTCAAGGGCAGCAGCGTGCTGGTCAGCGGCGATTCCGGTTCCGGAAGGACAGCCCTGGCGGCGCATTTCCTGGATTCTGCCTGCGCCCGCGGCGAAAGATGCCTCTACTTCGGGTTCGACGAGTCTCCCAAACAGCTCATCCGCAACATGAGGTCCATTGGCATCGATCTCCAGACATGGATCGATCGCGGCCAGTTGCGTTGCTGCTTCGCCAGGCCTACGGAGCAGAGTCTTGAGACGCATCTTGCGGCGATGCATCGGGAGGTCCGCGGGTTTGAGCCGGTGGCGGTGGTCGTCGACCCCCTCTCGGCGCTGCTGATGGGCGGCCGCAGGCAGGCCCGGATCATGGCGCTGCGAATGGCCGACTACCTGAAGTCGGCAGGAATCACAGCGCTGTTCCTGGACAACCGGTCCGATGTCGGCGCCTCGCATACCGATCTGGGCGTTTCGTCGTCGATGGATACCTGGATCGTGCTGGAGGCGACGGGCGGCCAGCGTAGGCTCCAGATCGTCAAGTCCCGCGGCATGAAGCACGCGCTGGAAGCCCAGTTCATGGAAATCACGGCTAGCGGGATCCGGTGCGGAATCGCTCCGACGGGCGAAGTGGCACAGGAGCACGTACAGGAAGCCGAAGAACATTATCAACTGCATCTCTACGTCGCCGGTCAGTCCGATCGCTCGCTGCGAGCCATCACGAACCTGAAGCGCATATGTGAAGAGCACCTGTCCGGTCGATACACCATGGAGATCGTAGATCTCCTCGAACAGCCGCACCTCGCTGTGGACCATCAGATCATGGCCCTGCCGACGCTGGTGCGCCGGCTGCCGCCGCCGATCAAGAAGATCATCGGAGACCTGTCCGACGATGAACGCGTCCTGGCGGGGCTTGACATCTGTCCCGGCAGCGATTGATCTTTAGAATTAGAAGGAGGATAAGGAAGGCCGTGTGCATCGCCGGTTGCAGGCGCCGACTGATCTTGTTCATCGGTGTCGCTGCCGTTTGTCCCTCCAGCACAGGCCGGTGATCTTGACATGACGGACCGAGGCCGTTGAGTTACTTGTAAAGGGCCCTTTCGGGCAGCAAGCGGAGGAAGGTTCCAATTAGTCAGGTCGACCCTGCAAAGGAACTGGAGGACTTGCGCAGCCGTCTGGAGGCGGCAGAGCAGACGCTGCGCGCCATGCGCTCCGGAGAAGTCGACGCTCTTGTTGTCGACGGCCCGCAACGACCCCATGTCTGCACGTTCAAGAGTACCGTCGAACCCTATCGCCTGCTGATCGAGCAGATGGCTCAGGCGGCGTTGACGGTTTCGCGGCATGGGCTGATCCTCTACTGCAACGAAAGCTTCGCCCGGCTCCTCGGCCGGCGGCGTGACAGCCTGCTGGGCGCACGACTGCAGGAGCATGTCGTGGACGGCGATCAGGCGAAGCTTGATGAACTGCTGCAGAACGGATACGAACCGGGCCGGGAGTTCGCCATGCGGACGCAGGACGGGGATTTGGTGGAGGCTTATCTCTCTTCATCTCCGCTCGCGGTCGAGGACGACGAGGTGCGCTGCATCGCGGTGACCGACCTTTCCCAGCAGGAGCTTCGGCTCCGCCATGTCGCCGTAGTCGAGGCGTCTCACGACGTCATCTACGCGCTGGACGAGAATCTCTCGATTCAAACGTGGAATCACGGTGCCGAGTTGCTGACCGGCCTGGCTCCGGTCGAGGCGATCGGCCGAAGCGAGAGCGAACTATGGCCCTCGAGCAGGGTTGCGGAGCTGACGGATCTGGTGCGGCAGGTTCGGGAGTCCGGGCGTCCCGTGTCGATCGATACAGTACGCAGGCGCGAGGACGGTTCGCGGGCCGATCTGATCTATACGCTGACGCCGATCATGGGCCGTGACGGACAGCTGACCGGCTACTCCGTCGTTGCCCACGACATCACCGATCGGAAGCAGAACGAGGAGCGCCTGGGCTTCCTGACGGCCGAGCTCGACCATCGGGCGAAGAACCTTCTTGCGTCGGTACAGGCGATTGTCGCGCTCTCGGCGCGGAACGCCTCGGGCCTCGAGGATTTTCTGGGCTCGTTCAAGGCCAGGCTCCAGGCGCTGGCCGTAGCTCACACGCTCCTCAGCGATCATAACTGGGGCGGTGCCCTGATCCGGGACATCGTGGACGGCGCTCTCGGAGGCTTCAAGGACGATAGCCGAATCCGGATCGAGGGGGAGAGCGTGGAACTCAGGCCTGTGACTGCCCAGAATCTGGCGCTGTCGCTGCACGAACTCGCCACGAATGCCGTGAAGTACGGCAGCTTGTCGGTGCCGCGGGGCCGTGTCGAAATCGCGTGGTGGCTGAATGACGGCAGGTTGACGATCGAATGGAGCGAGCGTGACGGGCCGCCGGTAACGCCGCCTAAACGCCACGGTCTCGGTTCACGCATGATCCAGCAGCTAGTAGCGGAGAAGGACGGGCAGGTCGATTACCGTTTCGACCCTCACGGCGTCTACTGCCGTTTCGAGCTGTCTCCCGATATGCTGTCGTCCTGGACGCCGAACCAGGAGTCACAGACAGGGATGGCTTGAAACAGGGCGATGAGAGGCGTTAGCCCCGCCGCCTCCTCAGCCCGGGCTGCCGTCCGCGCGTTCCGGCATGGTCAGGAACTCGCGCAGCACGTGGTGGAAGCGGCCGCGATTGAGGCCGAGATGCGAGACATGCGCCTGGCCGGGGATGATGACGAACTGCTTGTCGCGGTTCGGCAGCTCCCGGAAATAGGCGAGCAGGTCCTCCTCGGTCGCGATGCCGTCGTGTTCGCCCCGGATGATGAGCACCGGGCACTGCACCTTCTTCGGGTCGCACACGGGCAGGTGCGCGCACATGTCGAGATAGGTGCCGGTCGGCACCTGGTTGCAGATGGCGAGCTCCGTATCCGCCAGCGCGTCGGCCACGCCCTCTTCCGAGGTGCCCGGCATGTCGCGGGTGAAGATGGAGCGGAAGAAGGCCCGGTCCACCGGGCGCATGCTCGATGCCCGCCACTGGTCCAGCTTCTTCGCGCGTTCCTTCAGCGTGGGCGAGCCTTCGCCGGTCCACACGAAGGCGTCGAGGATCAGCTTCGACACCGCGCCCGGCTTGGCCTCGGCGAAGCATGCCGCGCGGAGCGCGCCGGAGGACGAGCCGTAGAACGCGCAGGAGTCCTGTCCGGTCTCGCGGCGCACGACCTCCATCCCGGCCCGAAGGTCCTTGACTCCTTCCGCGATGTTCGAGTTGCCGTCGGTGGAATCGGACTTGCCGTAGCCCTCGTGGTCGAGCGTCCAGACGTCGAAGCCGAACGCCGCGAAGGTCTCCATCAGGGAGTAGCCGGGCTTGCCCGGCACATGCAGGTCGAACCCGGACGGGCCGCTGAAGGACGAGCCGTGGACGAGGAAGAGAAGCGGCTTTCGCCCGCCCGCATCCGGCGCCTCGGTGCGCTTGCGGAGCATGTAGAGCGACACGTCCCCCTTCTGCGCCCGGTACTCTCCACTCCAGAATCCGGTCATGGCATCAGTGCCCCGCTGCCGTGGCGCTGCCGTCGTCGAGGCGTTCCGGCATGGTGAGGAAGGCGCGGAGCACGTGCCAGAACCGGGCGCGGTTGATTCCGGCGGCGGTGTTGTGCGCCTGGCCGGACATCATGACGAACTGCTTGTCCTTGTTGGGCAGCGCCTGGAAGAAGGCGAGCACGTCCTCGTCGGTGGCGATCCCGTCGTGGTCGCCGCGGAAGATCATCACCGGGCATTTGACCTTGTGCGGATCGCAGACCGGCAGGTTCACGCACATGTCGATATAGGTTCCGTTGGGCACGCT
>WHUE01000091.1 GCA_009377375.1 Alphaproteobacteria bacterium
CCAGTTTCTGACCATGGTGGTCGCGGCGCTGCTGTCCATCGTGCTGGGGCTCGGCATGCCGACGCCGTCGGCCTATATTCTGGCGGCGGTGCTGATCGGCCCGCTGATGAACCAGGTCGGGGTGGATACGCTGGCCGGGCACATGTTCATCCTCTACTACGCCGTGCTGTCGGCGATCACCCCACCGGTCGCGGTGGCCGCCTATGCCGCGTCCTCCATCGCCGGGGCCAACCCGATCACCATCGCCGGCCATGCGGTGAAATTCGCGCTGGCTGCCTTCCTGGTGCCGTTCATTTTCGTCTTCGGGCCGGAGCTGCTGTGGCAGGGCGCGCTCTGGAAGACGGCGCTGACCTTCGTCACGGCCGCCGTCGCGCTGGTGCTGCTGTCCGGCGCCATCGAGCATTACGAGAAATGGGCGGATGCGTGGTGGGCGCGCTGGATGCTCGCCATCGGCGCCATCTTCATGATCACCCCCAGCCGGTGGGCCGAAGCGGTCGGCGTGCTGCTCGTCGTCACCGCTATCGTGGCGACGCGGGCGCTGAAGGCCCGCGCCACGGCCTGATCCCGTGGATATCGGTCACGCCTTCCTCGCCGCCGCCGCCCGGACGCCGGGGGCGACGGCGTTCGTGGACGGGGACCTGCGGCGCACATACGCCGAGTGGCGGGACGAAATCCTCCCCGTCGCCGGCGGGCTGTCGGCGATGGGGCTGGGGCGCGGCGACACCCTGTCGGCCGTCATGGTCAACGGCCACGAGACGGCGACGCTCTACTGGGCCTGCCACATGCTCGGCGCGGTGTTCGCGCCGTTCAACTGGCGCGCAACGGAGGACGAGATCGCCTATGTCCTGCGCGACGCGGATGCGCGGCTCGTGGCGTTCGACATGTCCGGCGTTGCCGCCCGCGCGGCGGCGGGCGCCCTGGGTTTCGGCCCGGACCGGCTGATCGCGGCCGGCGGAGCGGATGGCGGCACGGCGTTTGAGGCGCTGGCGAAGAGCGTGCCGCTCGCCGGTCCCGCCGGCGCGGCGGACGCGGAGATATGCCTGCTGCTGTATACTTCGGGCACGACGGGCCGGCCCAAGGGCGTGCCGCGCAGCCACGGGGCCGAGCGCACGGCGGCGGCGAGCTGCATCGCGAACCAGCGCTACCGGTTCGGTGACGTCGCGCTCGGCGTCATGCCGCTGTTTCACACCATGGGCATCCGCGTGCTGCTCTGCGCGGCGATGCTGTCGGGAACGTTCGTCGCCATGCGCCGGTTCGACCCGTCGGCGGCGCTCGCGCTGATCGGGGAAGAACGGGTCAGTTCGCTGTTCCTGGTGCCGACCATGTTCCACGACATGCTGCACCATGACGATTGCGCATCCGCCGATCTTTCCTCGGTGCGCAATGTCGCTTATGCGGGGATGCCGATGACCGGCGTGCTGGAGACGCAGTGCCGCGACCGCTTCGCGCCCGAGGTCTTCTGCAACTACTACGGGTCCAGCGAGATTTTCACCTTCGCCTTCTGCGACCGCCTGGAGGCGAAGCCGGGCTGCGCCGGCTATGCCGGGCTGAACCAGGAAATCCGCGTCGTGCGCGCTGATGCGGAGGGCCGCGCGGGGCCGGACGACGTCGTGCCGGCGGGCGAGGTGGGCGAGGTCATCGCCTCGATGCGCAGCGCGGAGGCGTTCGCCGGCTATCGCAACCGGCCCGAGGCGGACGCGAAGGCGATCCGGCAGGGCTGGTACTTCACCGGCGACCTCGGGCGGCTGGACGCGGACGGCGCGCTCTATCTCTGCGGGCGGATCGACGACATGATCATCTCCGGCGGCGAGAACATCCACCCGGAGGAGGTGGAGGACACGCTGGCCGCCTGTCCCGGCGTCCTCCAGGCCGCGGTGGTGGGGCTGCCGGACGGGCGGCTCGGCCATGCGGTGACCGCCTTCATAGAGCCGGCGGACGCAACCCTCTGCGCCGAGGCCCTGGATGCGCATTGCCGCGCATCGCCCCTTGCGCGGTTCAAGCGCCCGCGGGCATATATCTTCGTACGCCGCCTTCCGCGGTCCGCATCCGGCAAGCTGCTGCGCCGGCTGCTGCGCGAAGGCGCGTACGAGCCGCTCGACGGCTCCGATCCGCACAGTCAGGAAAGGACATCATGAGCAAGGACTACGCCGAGAGCCGCGCCGCGCTGCTGCGCGAGCTCGACGGGCTGCGCTGCGAGGTCGACGCGAAACGCCGCGTCGGCTACCTGATCCTCGACCGGCCGCCGCTCAACATCGTCTCCTACAAGGGCCGCGCGCAGATCCGCGCGCTGATCGAGGCGATGGACGATGACGATGACGTCGGCGTCATCGTCATCCGCGGCGCCAACGGCATCTATACGTCGGGCGGCGACGTCAAGAGCTTTCCCGACATCCCGTTCGACGGCATGTCGGACCTCGCCTGGAACATCGCCGCGCCCGAGCGCTGCACCAAGCCCGTCATCGCGGCGCTGGAGAAATATGCCTTCGGCGTGGGCTTCGAGCTCGCCATGGCCTGCGATTTCCGCCTCGCGACGGCGGAGACGCTGCTGGCGCTGCCGGAGATCAATCTCGGCGAGATGCCGGGCTCGGGCGGCAGCGTCCGGGTGGCGAAGATCGCCGGGCTGACCCGCGCCAAGGACATGATCCTGCTGGGCAAGCGCATCCCCGCGCCGCAGGCGAAGGAGTGGGGCATCGTCACCGAGGTGGCGGCGGACGCGGCGGCGCTGGATGCGCTGGTCGACAGCTACGTGGACGAGCTCAACGCCAAGGCGCCGCTGGCGCTGCGGGCGCTCAAGCGGGTGCTGAACTCGGTCTACGACACCAGCCTGAAGGTGGCGCTCGATATCGAGGGCCATTCCTACGAGAAGCTGCGCTCGACCGAAGACTACGCCGAAGGCATCGACGCCTTCGCCGGGAAACGCAAGCCGAGCTACAAGGGCCGTTAGGCTTCGTTCTTCGCGGCGTGGGCCGTCACGGCCCGCGCCGCTGTCAGATCAGCGGCACCGGCTCGGCGGCTTCGGCTTCCTCCGCCGGGGGGGCTTCGCTGCCGGCGAGCAGGGGGGCCGTGCCGAAGCCGCTGCTCCCGCTGCGGGGCGCGGCGATGGAGGGCGGCGCCGGCGGCCCCTGGACGGCGGCTTCCGTCCGCGGCGCGGCGGTTTCGGCGGCCGGCAGCGTCTGCACCGTCTGGCGTTCGGCCACCGGGTCGGGGTCGTAGTTGCCGACCCCGAAACCGATGAACACGCCGATCAGCACCGAAACCGCGAGCGCCATGGCGCGCGGAACCGGCGACCGCCAGGAGCGGCGGTTGTCGGCGCGCAGCCGGGGCGCGGCCGGATGCATCGCGTTGACGCGCGCGGCGAGCGCCTCCGACGGCGCCGGCGCCCTCAGCGTATCCAGCAGCCGGTCCACATCGCAGGCGCTGTCCCGCAGCTCGCGCGCCCGGGCCGAGCTGTTGAGCAAGGCGAGCATCGGCGCGCGCTCCTCCGCCGGCCATTTTTCGGCGCTGGCGCCGTAGGCGTCGAGAATCTCGCGCAGCCGGTCCATGGTGATGGCGCCGTCGAAATCTGCTTCGCTTCGGTCATTCGTGGACATCATCTGTCTCCAAGCAGGTCGCCTGATTCCGCTTCCAGCGCGGCGCGCAGGAGGCGCCGGGCGCGGGACAGCAGCGATTCGAGGGCGTCGACCGAGGTGTCCAGCATCTCGGCCGCCTCGTAGTTGGTGAAACCCTGGTAGTGAACCAGCACGATGGCGGTCCGCTGCCGTTCTGTGAGCCGGTCCAGCGCCGCCGCGACGGCGCGCTCCAGGTCCATCCTGTGCGCCATCCGGCCGGCGGGGTCGTCGCCGTCGCTGCGCTCCGCCGCATCGTCCAGCGGACGGGGCCGCCAGCTCGACCGCTTGCGGTCGATGCACAGGTTCAGCGCCACACGGTAGAGCCAGCTGCGAAGCTGCGCTCCGCCCGGCTCCCAGTCGCGCGCCTTCTGCATCAGGCGTACGAAGGTTTCCTGCGCCACGTCCTCGGCCTCGGCCCGGTCGCCGAGCACATACCAGGCCTGCGCAACGAGAGAGGCGAGATGCCGGGATACCAGCTGGCGCCATGCGCCCTGATCGCCCGCCGCGACCTGGCAAACCAGCGCGTCGTCGGATTCGGCGGCTTCCGCCTGCAATGCGGCTCTGGCCTTCGCTGTCCAGAAGTCGGGTTGCGCCGCCATGCCCGCCGGATCCCCGTCAGCGCTCTGTGCGCCGGCCGCTGCCGGGACGCTGGCGAACCGGCACCTCGTGGGCGTCCATCGCGCCGTCCCCGTTGCGGTCGTAGCGGCCGAACCAGCGCTTCATCGGGGCCGAGATTTCATCCGGCGTGAGCTGCCGGTCGCCGTTCACGTCCATCAGGTCGAACATCGTGGTCACCCGCCATATCTGGAGGATGTATCCGCGGCGGCTGACCTCCTCGACCGACAGCTTGCTGTCGCCGTCGATATCCAGCGCGCGGAAAAGCCGCGACTGGTCGGCCTCGATCTCCGCCGCGGTGACCTTGCCGTCGTTGTCGGTGTCGAAAAGCTGCATGAAGCGCGCGGTATAGCCCCCCTCGCCCCGGGTCTGACCCGTCACGGTCTCGCCCTTGGGGGACATGTCGGCCGCGCCGGCGCCCGCCGCCATCGCGAACGCCGCGCAGGCGCCGATCAGGGCAAGGGCAGTATATCTGCCGGTACGCACCATGGATTGTAACTCCTGTGATCCGCGCCGGCAGCCCCGGCGGCAATATGTTCCTGCTACCTTAACACGGGACCTTCGCGCCGAATCCGTCGCTGCCTCCCGAGGGTCGCGCTGCCGTTCTGGCGATTCCGCCTGCCCGGGGGTAGCGTCGGCGCGTCGCCCGATTTATAGCATATGCGACATCGCTGCCGTCCAAGCAATTGACGGCGCAAAACACGGCAGGGACTGAAACAGGGATGGCGAAAGCGCCGATACCGACAAGAAAGCAGCAGCCTTGGGCCGACCCGGTCCACGGCGTCCTGCGCGATTTCGACATTCGCCAGATGGCCTATGTGCCGGATGGCGGCCATGCGCGGCTGATCGGGCTGTGCCTCGCCGACCCGAAGATGCGTTCCGTGCTGCTGACCACCGAGGAGGAGGGCGTCGCCCAGATGGCCGGCGCCTGGCTCGGCGGCCAGCGCGGCGTGTTCCTGACGCAGTCAGGGGGCGTCGGCAACTGCATCAACATGCTCAGCGTCATCCAGGAATGCCGCATTCCGCTGCTGGCGCTGGTATCGATGCGCGGCCAGTGGGGCGAGACCTTCCCCTGGCAGGTGCCGATGGGGCAGGGCACCCAGGCGGCGCTGGAGGCGGCGAACGTGATCGTCAAGCACGTGGACGAGGCCGACCAGGTGGCGGAGACGGTGCGTGCGGCGGCGGCGATGGCGTTCAACACCTCCCGCGCCGTGGCGGTGGTCGTCAGCCAGCGGCTGACCGAGACGGGAGGGCGGGGCTGATGGCGGGACGGAAGGCGAAGGCGGAGGAGCTTCAGCGCGGCGCGGCGGTGGCCGCCATACTGAAGCGCCGCGGCGACGCCCTGGTCGTCACGGGGATCGGCAACGCGGTGCACGATGTGGCCGCCAGCGGTGACGTGGCGGAGAACTTCTATCTGTCGGGGATCATGGGCGGGGCGGCGATGGTGGGGATGGGGCTCGCGCTGGCCCGGCCCGACCGCCGCGTGCTGGTGATCACCGGCGACGGCGAGATGCTGGCCGGGATCGGCAGCCTCGCCACCATCGGGGTGGAGAAAGTGCCGAACCTCGCCATCGTCGTCATCGACAACCGCGCCTATGCCGCGACCGGCATGCAGGCGACCCACACCGCGCGCGGGGTGGACCTCGCCGGGATCGCGAAGGCATCGGGGTTCAACCACGCGGTCGCGGTCTCCGACGCGGCGGGGCTGCGCGCCGTCGTCGACGACGCCTATGAGAAGCCCGGCCCGTACTTCGCCGTGCTGCGGGTGAAAAGCGAAGGCTCGCCGCGGGTGAGGGTGCCGGCCGACGGCACGTTCACCGCAAGGCGGTTCCGCCGGGCGCTGCTCGGCGACGAGATGAATCCCTGAAGGAGTGACCGATGGCCCAGGCGAAAGCTAAGGCGAAACCCAAATCCAGGGCGAAGGCGGGCGCGGCGCGGCATTGGACGGCCGATATCTTCGATGTGCTCAAGCGCCACAATCTGAAGCAGGTGGCCTATGTGCCGGATACCGGCCAGGCGCCGCTGATCGAGGCCTGCATACGCGACAACGAGATCCGCGCGATCCCCCTGACCACCGAGGAGGAGGGCATCGGCGTGCTGGCTGGCGCCCATCTCGGCGGCGAGGAGGGCGCGCTGCTGCTGCAATCCAGCGGCATCGGCAATTGCATCAACATGCTGGGCGTGCCGATCGAATGCCGCATGCCGCTTCTGATGATCGTCACCATGCGGGGCGAATGGGGAGAGTTCAATCCGTGGCAGCTTCCCATGAGCCAGGGCACGCAGGCGGCGCTGGAGGCGGTGGGAGTCATCGTCCTGCGCGCCGATTCCGCGGAGCGCGTGGGCGAGACGGTGGCGGCCGCGGCCAAGATGGCGTTCGATGCCGGGCGCGTGGTCGCCGTGCTGATCGGCCAGCGCGTGGTCGGCCACAAGAACTGGGACCGCTGACATGGCGAACGCGAAACGCATCACCCTCGACCGGCGCAAGGTTGTCGCCCGGGTGCTCAGGGACCGCGGCGACGCGCTGCTGATCACCGGGCTGGGCGCGCCCAGCTTCGACGCCATGGCGGCCGGCGACAGTCTCAACAACTTCTATGTCTGGTCCGGCATGGGCAGCGCGGTGCCGTTCGGGCTCGGCCTCGCCTGCGCGCAGCCGGGCCGGCGCGTCCTCACCGTCACCGGCGACGGCGAGATGCTGATGGGGCTCGGCAGCCTGGCGACGGTCGCGGTGCAGCGCCCGGCCAACTTCGCCGTGGTCGTCATCGACAACCAGCGCTATGGCGAGACGGGGGGGCAACTCACCCATACAGAGTTCGGCGTCGACATCCCGGCGATGGCCAAGGGCGCGGGCTTCCGCGAGGTCGCCACCGTCTACACCAATGCCGAGTTGGAGGAGGCTGTGCCGCTGATCCTGAAGGGGGAGGGGCCGGTCTTCGTCACCGTCAAGGTGAGGCCGGAGCCGGCGAAGATCGTGCTGCCGCCCCGCGACGGCCCGATGATGCGCCACCGCTTCCGCGCCAACCTGCTCGGCGAGGGCTGACAGGCGGCAAACCGAACCAGACACAGGGAGAGCGGGATGGCCGCAAAGAAAGCCGGGCTTCAGGGCTACCAGATGTTCATCGGCGGCCAGTGGGTCGACGCCGCGGGCGGCGAGACGTTCGAGAGCCTGAACCCCTACACCGCGAAGCCCTGGGCGCGGATTCCGCGCGCCGCCGCGGCGGACGTGGATGCGGCGGTGGAGGCGGCGTGGGCGGCCGGGCGGCATGGCTCCCCTTGGCGCTCGATGACCGCGAGCGCGCGCGGCGCGCTGCTGTGCCGGCTGGCCGACGCGCTGGCGGCGGAGGCCGACCGGCTGGCGGAGGTCGAGGTGCGCGACAACGGCAAGCTGATCGCCGAGATGAGCGTGCAGTGCAAGTACCTGACCCAGTGGTACCGCTACTACGGCGGGCTGGCCGACAAGGTCGAGGGATCGGTGATCCCGATCGACAAGCCCGCTACCTTCAACTACACGGTCTGGGAGCCGCTCGGCGTGGTTGCCTGCATCGTGCCGTGGAACTCGCCGCTGCTGCTGCTGGCGTGGAAGCTCGCCCCGGCGCTGGCGGCGGGCAACACGGCGGTCATCAAGCCCTCCGAATACACCTCCGCCTCGACGCTCGAATTCGCGCGCATCGCGCAGCAGGCGGGCATCCCGGACGGGGTGATCAACGTCGTCACCGGCTTCGGCGGAGAGGTCGGAGCAAAGCTGGTCGAGCATCCGAAGGTCGCCAAGGTCGCCTTCACCGGATCGGACGCCACCGGCGCCGCGATCTACCAGGCGGCGGCGAAGGGGATGAAGCACGTCACCATGGAGCTCGGCGGCAAGTCGCCCAACATCGTGTTCGACGACGCCGAGATGGACAACGCGGTCAAGGGCGTGGTCTCCGGCATCTTCGCCGCGACGGGGCAGACCTGTATCGCCGGCTCGCGGCTGCTGGTGCAGGAGTCCATCCACAACGAGTTCGTGGACCGGCTGGTGGCGCTGGCGAAGACCGCGCGGATGGGCGATCCGATGAGCTTCGACACCCAGGTCGGACCGGTCACCAACATCCCCCAGTACGAAAAGATCCTCCACTATATCGAGGTCGCGAAGGGAGAGGGCGCCGTGACGGCGCTCGGCGGCGGCAAGGCCGCGCGGCCGGAATGCGGCGACGGGTGGTTCGTCGAGCCGACCATCTTCACCGGGGTGAGGAACTCCATGCGCATCGCGCAGGAGGAGGTGTTCGGCCCGGTCCTGTCCGTCATCCCGTTCCGCGATCTGGACGAGGCCATCGAGATCGGCAACGACGTGGTCTACGGCCTCGCTGCCGGCGTGTGGACGCAGAACATCCGCCGCGCCATGGTCATGGCGGAGCGGCTGGAGGCCGGCACGGTCTGGGTCAACACATACCGCGCCGTCAGCTACATGTCGCCGTTTGGCGGCTACAAGCGGTCCGGACTGGGACGCGAAAGCGGTCAGGAAATGATCAAGGAATACCTGCAGCAGAAATGCATATGGATTTCCACCGCCGAGGAAGTCCCCAACCCGTTTGTCTTGCGCTGATCAAGCCTTGGCCGTTGAGTGCCGGCGCGAACTCCGCTAAATCCCCGCTTCGTGACTTTCACCTCCGGCAAAGGACACCGAACCGATGACACTGCGCAAACCCGCCGAGACCAGCCAGCCCGTCCACGAGCTGATCCGCGAGCGCTGGAGCCCCCGCGCCTTCAACGGCAAGCCCGTGCCGAAGGACGTTCTGGCCAGCCTGTTCGAGGCCGCCCGCTGGGCCGCGTCCTGCAACAACTCCCAGCCCTGGCGCTTCCTCATCGCGAGCAAGGACGAGCCGGCGGCGTATGAGACGCTGCTGCGCTGCTTCAACGAACGCAACCAGAGCTGGGCGGTGACGGCGCCGGTCATCATGATCACCTGCGCCGACAAGAACCTGCCCGACGGCCGTCCCAGCAATTACGGTTTCTACGACACGGGCGCCGCGATGGCGCAGCTCACATTCCAGGCCTCCGCCCTCGGTCTGGTGGTGCACCAGGCGCAGGGCATCCTGTTCGACAAGGTGCGCGAGACCTATGGCGTGCCGGACGATTTCGACATCTGCACCGGCGTCGCGCTGGGCTACCAGGGCGAGCCGGACGTGCTGCCGGAGGACTACGCCAAGCGCGAGGTGCTGCCCCGCGAGCGCAAGACGCTGCCGGAACTCGTCTTCACCGGCGGGTTTGGCAAGGCATCCGGGCTGATCGGCTGAACCCTGCCGCGCCGAAGCGGATCAAGGCCGGCGTCCGAGGGCGCCGGCTTTTTTGCGTCCTTTCAGCGGCCAATGGCAAGATTCGTAATTACTATAGTTACGGGCCGTTTCGCAACGTAGCGTCGATCCCGGCTACTTCGAGATCGTCTGACCAGAAAATTGCAAGGCCGGACAGCGGGTTTTATTAGCCAATTATTTACTCCACCGCGGCATGGTATCGCCTGATATGCAGGACTGCTTTTCGTTTCAGGTATTTATATACCGCGCAGAACTGCTGTTCTATCGAGCCGCGGCGGCGACGCCGACGGCAGATGCAGGCCCCGGCGCGAAGCGCGCCCAACCCATCCAGGAGCAGGAACGCCATGATCAAGAGTATTGCCAAGACAGCCGCCGCCATCGCCGCGGCGTCCCTCATTTCCGGCGCAGCCCTCGCCGCCGGCGATCACGAGGCGCCGATGCAGGCGCTCGCCAAGAGCGGCGCCGTCGGCTGGATCAGCGATCCCGCGGTGATCGGTGCCATCAAGGCGCAGAACGGCAAGACCGCCGGACTCAGCGAGGACGAAATCGTCAAGATGGACAAGCAGTGGCGTGCCGAGGTCAAGGGCTCGGGCGGGCCGATGATCGACGGCGTGCTCAAGAGCGCCCTGTCCGAGTTCCTGAAGAAGGTGAAGGCCGGCAGCCAGGGCAAGTTCACCGAGATCTTCGTGATGGACGGCAAGGGGCTGAACGTGGGCCAGAGCGATATTACCTCCGACTACTGGCAGGGCGACGAGGCCAAGTGGCAGAAGACCTATCCCGCCGGCCCGGGCGCCGTGCATATCGGCAAGGTGGCGATGGACGAGTCGACCCAGACCCTGCAGTCGCAGCTCAGCCTGCCGATCGTCGACCCGGCCGACAACAAGGTGATCGGCGCCGTCACCATCGGCGTCAACGTCGAGACGCTGGGGCAGTAACGCCCGGCGAGGGGCATCCGGCTTCCGGGGCGGCGCGGGCCGTCCCGGAGCGCCCCGCATGAGTTCCACAAGTACATCTCGCAGACCGTGTCCAGGAGCAGGAAGATGAACGACGTCAGCGCCGATCCGGCCATCGAAGACGCCGCCGAAGCGGCGGGGACGCGTATCGGGCCGCGGTTCCGCCTGACCGTCGGGCGCAAGGCCGTCATGTGCGTCGCCCTGGCCGTCTGCGTCGGCATTGCCGTGCTGATGGCGTTTCAGCTCGTTATGGAGAGACGCGCGCTGTTCAGCGCGGCGGCCGGCGGCAATCGTGCGGTCACCGAGCTTCTGGCGTCGCAGGTGTCGGGCGGCATCAAGTGGAGCAAGGCCGAGGTCGTTTCCGGCGCCTACGCCCGGCTGTCAGGCGATCCCGCCAGCAACCTCGCCGCGATCGTCGCCTTCGACAAGGACGGGAAGGTGCTGACGACGTTCCAGTCCGACAAGCTGCCGGCCTACGGTCTGATCGATGCGACGACCCGATACGCCGGCAAGCTCGATGCCGGAGAGATCGCCGTGGATACGGCGCCGAACCATTACGTCGTCGTCGCGCCGGTGTTCAGCGGCAAGACGCCCGTGCGCGTCGGCACCCTCGCGGCGGCATGGAGCACCGAGGTGCTCAACACTCATATACGCCAGGGGCTGCTCAAGCAGGTCATGCTTGCGGCCGGCCTGCTGGTGACGATGCTGCTGACGATAGGCTGGTTCATCGGGCGCACGGTCAGTCGCCCGATCGCCGAGATGACCGACGCGATGTCGCGGCTGGCTGGCGGCGACGAGGAGACCGGGATCCCGTCCACCGGACGCCGTGATGAGATCGGCGACATGGCCCATGCCGTGCAGGTCTTCAAGGACGGGATGATCCAGAACCGCCTCATGCATGAAAGCCAGGCGGAGAAGGATCGCCAGGCCGCCGCAGAGCGCGACCGCGCCGCCGAGGAAAAGGCGAGGATGAATGCCGAACGCGCCGCCGATGCGGAACGCGAGCGCCAGGCCGCCGAAGCACGTACGGAACTGATGTCGCGTCTGACCGCCGCCTTCGACACCGAGGTTTCCGCCGCGCTCGGTACCGTCAGCAGCGCGTCGGAGCAGATGAACGCGACCGCACGGTCGATGAACGATATCGCGCGGCAGACCACGCAGCGTTCCATGACCGTCGCCAGCGCCATCGAGCAGGCTTCGCATAATGTCGAAACCGTGGCCGCGGCGTCAGAGGAGCTGTCCAAGTCCGTCCAGGAGATCGCCCGGCAGGTCTCCGACAGCTCGTCCATTGCGGCGGGGGCGGTCGACGAGGCCGTGAAGACCAACGAGAAGGTGCAGGGCCTGGCCGAAGCCGCCGGCAAGATCGGCGAGGTGGTGAACCTGATCAACGACATCGCCAGCCAGACCAACCTGCTGGCGCTGAACGCCACCATCGAGGCGGCGCGGGCCGGCGACGCCGGCAAGGGCTTCGCGGTCGTGGCCTCCGAGGTCAAGTCCCTCGCCAGTCAGACCGCCAGGGCCACCGAGGAGATCGCCGGACAGATCGGCGACATCCAGACGGCAACCGAAGAGGCCGTCGGCGCCATCGAGCACATCTCCGCCACCATCGGGGACATCAGCGAGATCGCCACCGGCATCGCGTCCGCGGTGGAGGAACAGAGCGCGGCGATCAACGAGATCGCCCGCAACGCCCAGCAGGCGGCGCACGGCACGCAGACTGTGTCCGGCGAGATCAGCAGCGTCAGCGACGCGGCGGAGCAGGCCGGCAGCGCGGCTGGCGAGGTCCTGAGCGCTGCTGGCGATGTCGCCGGCAAGGCCGGCGCGCTGCAGCAGGCGGTGCAGAAATTCCTGACGGAGGTGCGCGCCGCCTAGCCTGCCTTCAGGCTGGCCGTCGTCGCGTCAGCCGTGCGTCGCCGGACCCGGACTCCGCGAGTTCGCCGACGGCCTGTCGGATTATCCTGACCGCGCCCCACAGGAACAGGCTCGCCATGCCGGCGGCGACGGCGAGGTCGGGCCAGGCGGTCGCGGTGGCGAACACGCCGGAGGCGGCGACCATGACCGCGACGTTGCCGATGGCGTCGTTGCGGCTGCACAGCCAGACCGAGCGCACATTGGCCTCGCCCTCGCGGAAGCGGAACAGGATCAGGACGCTGGCGAGGTTTGCCGCCAGCGCCAGGAACCCCACCACGCCCATCGTCAGCGGTTCGGGCACCGTGTCGGCGAACGCCTGCCAGATGGTGGAGCCCAGCACCCAGAGCCCCAGCGCGCCGAGCGAGAGGCCCTTGAACAGCGCCGCCCGCGCCCGCCAGCGCAGGGAATGCCGGATCACGTAGAGGCTGAGCCCGTAGGTGAACGTGTCGCCGAGGAAATCCAGCGCGTCCGCCTGCAGCGCCTGCGACCGCGCCGCCAGCCCGGCGACGATCTCCACCGCGAACATCGCCGCGTTCAGGGCGATCACCGCCCACAGCGCCCGGCGGTAGGCCGCAGAGGCGCCGGTGAAGACCGGCTCGTGCTCGCAGCACCCGTTCATGCGGCCGATCCGGTCTGGACTTGCAATGCTCCAAGCATGATGTCGGTAATGTAATGTCTACAGCGACTGTAGGTTCAAGGAGGAATCCGCGATGGGCGAAAACCTCACCATCGGCGCGCTTGCCCGGCGGACCGGCTGCAAGGTGCAGACGATCCGCTACTACGAGCAGATCGGCGTGATGCCGCGACCGCGCCGCACCGAAGGCGCGCAGCGGCGCTATGCGGAGTCGGACCTGCGGCGGCTCGGCTTTATCCGTCATGCGCGCGAGCTCGGCTTCGGGCTCGACGCGATCCGCGCGCTGCTGCGCATGGCGGACCAGCCGGAGCAGTCCTGCGAGGACGCCGATGCCATCGCGCGCGAACACCTGGCGGAAATCGAAAGCCGGCTGAAGCGGCTGCGGGCGCTGAAGCGCGAGATGGAGCGCATGATCGCCGAATGCCGGGGCGGCCGCGTCGGCGATTGCCGCGTGATCGAGGTGCTGGCCGCGCACGAGCACGATCTGTGCCTCGACGGTGACCACGGCGCCTGACGCCGCGCCTGCCGGAGGCCGCTATACCGGACTCAATCCCGGCCAGCGCACGTCGGGAATCGTCGTCTAGGGCATGAAGGTTCGCGCGCCGCTGACGCCCGAGTAGAGTCGTCTCGCGGCCTGAAGGCTCCTGTGTCAAAAAATGGGATGGCATCCCGCGCCGGTTGAAGCTTCCCCCTTCGGCACCAACATCTTTTCTGTCCACCGGTCACGGCGGCCGAGCCTCGGCCCGACGCATTCCGCCTTGCGGAAATGTAACATGGCCGTGGCCGAAGCAGCAAAACAGGAGGATAGAATGGCGGCGAACGGGGCGAGCAAGACAGCGGATCAGCTTCAGTCGGACATGGAGCAACTGCGCGCTGACGTTTCCGCGATGATGGAGACGATCGGCAAACTGGCAGAGGACGGCAAGCACGAGGGCGCGCGCCGCGTGAGGGAAGTGCGCGACAGAGTGATCGACCAGGCCGAGAAATCGAAGGAGGCCGTAGAGAGCCAGATCGTCGAGCGGCCGCTGGTGAGCGTGCTGGCGGCGTTCGGCGTGGGCATGCTGCTGGGCCGTCTTCTGGATCGTCGCTAGGAGCCGGGAACGACCGTTGGCCGCCCTGGCCAGCGGGGGGCAAGGGGGGCCCGATGGGCATAATCGAAAGAATTCTGTTCGGTGCGGTGGCGGGGATGGTGGTGTTCGTCGCCATCGTCGTCGCGTTGACGCTCGGCATGGGCTTCGTGCTGGCCGCCTTCCACATGCACCTCGCGCCGCAGGCGGGCGATGCCGCCGCCGCGCTGGCCACGGGAGGGCTCGCTTTCGCCGCCGCCGCGCTGATCGCCATCTTCTGCGCCGTGGCGCTTCGCTTCGCCCGCCGTCGCCGTGCGGCGATCCGCGCCGCGAGAGCGCAGGCCGGCCCGCGCGCCGCCGGCGGGAAAAGCCTCAGCCCCGACGAGCTTTCCGAAGGCATAGCGGCTGCGCGCGAGTGGATCGGCACCAACCCTAGTACAGCTGGGATTGCCGCGCTCTGCGCCGGAATCGTCCTCGGGATGAATCCGGAGATGAACCGTGCTCTCGGCGAAGGGATCGCGAGCTATCTGCGTAGCGAGGGCGCCTCGACCGATGGATAGCGCGGTCGCGCCGGCACCGCCGTTGCTCCCGGAGGACGACGACGGCGAAAGGCGCAGGCGTCTGACCGTGCGGCTGCTCGCCCTCCTCGCGGGGCTGTGCAGCGTGGCGGCGCTTTATCTCGCCGCCGACGTTATGGTTCCGGTGGTGGGCGCCGCGCTGCTTTACGCCATCTTCGCGCCGCTTCAGCGGCGTCTGACGGCCTGGCGGCTGCCGGCGGTTCTTGGGGCGACGTTGATCCCCGGCGCGCTGGCCGGGGCCATAGCGCTTTCCATTGCCGGGCTTGCGGAGCCCGCGTCGAACTGGATCGACAAGGCGCCGACGATCGCGACCGAAATGAAATGGAAGCTGCGCAACGTGCTGGTGCCAGTCGCCGACGTCAGGCGCGCCTCGAAGGAGGTGAGAGAAATCGCCAACGGGCCGCGCGATGCCGGCGAGTTGGAGGTCGTCCTGCGCGAACAGGGCGGGCTGCTGCAGCGCATTGCCCTGTCGGTGCGGCTGGCCGGCGTACAGCTCGTTGTGATTGCCGCGCTGCTCTGGTTCCTTCTCGCCTACGGCGACTCATTGAGGCGTCGTCTCGACGACGCGCTGCCCGACGACGATTCACGCCGCCGCTTGGTCGTTTCCGCGGTACATATCGAGCGCGACCTGTCGCGCTACATGCTGACCATAGCGCTCATCAACACGGCGCTGGGCGCGGCCGTTGCGCTGGCGCTGATGGCGGCGGGGCTGCCGAACCCGATCCTCTGGGGGGCGATGGCCACGGCGCTGAACTTCATTCCTTATGCGGGGGCGATCGTCGGCGTCGGCATTGTCTTCGGGGTCGGGCTCATCACGTTCGATTCCTTGGGGCAGGCGGCGATCGGACCGCTGGCCTATGGCGCCCTCAGCATCATCGAGGGCCAGTGGCTGACCCCGCTGATCCTGGGCAGGCGGCTCACCCTGAACCCGCTGGCGATCTTCCTCTTCATCCTGTTCTGGGGCTGGCTCTGGGGCGTGCCCGGCGCGCTGATGGCGGTGCCCATCCTGGTGGCGGTGCGGGCGGTCTGTGTCCAGGCCCTGTCCGATGGACCGGTGGCGCGGATGATACGGGTCTGACATGGATCTGGTTTTCGACATGACGCGCACGGCGACGCCGCTGGGCGAGATCGCCGTGCGACTGGTCTTCGCGGTCGTCTGCGGCGCGGTGCTCGGCATAGACCGGGAGCTGCGCGACCGGCCGGCGGGCCTGCGTACGCACATGCTTGTCGCGCTGGCTGCGTCGGTATTCACCGTCATCACGTTCGAGCTCTACGCGGAAGCGCAGAAGCTGGATTCCGGCGGGTCGATCACCGCCGATCCGATCCGCATCATCGAGGCGGTGACGGCCGGCGTCGCCTTCCTCGCGGCGGGCACCATCATTCACGGCCGGGGCAGCGTGACCGGCATCACCACAGGGGCAAGCATCTGGCTGGCGGGAGCGACCGGCACGGCATGCGGCGGCGGCTACTACACCATCGCGCTTCTGGTGCTCTTGCTGGCGGTGCCGATCCTCTATCTTGTCGGCCGGCTGCAATGGCGGATCAAGGGCAAGGAGAAGTAGCCCTCAGCGCAGGGGGCTCGTCTGGATATCCCCCACCGCCGAGGGCGGCGGGGGCGGCCGACCCTTGGGCGACACCGTGACCGAGACATGGGCGCCGCCGATGGTCCGGCCCTGGACCTGGATCGTGGCGACGCGTTCGCCGCGGGTATAGGTCAGCACACTGGTCTCGGCGCGGACGGTGGTGACGGGGGACCAGTTGAACCGGGGCATTTCGTTGAAGAAGAAATCGTAGCTGCGGTCGGCGCTCAGCCCGACGGTCATCACGATGC
>WHUE01000092.1 GCA_009377375.1 Alphaproteobacteria bacterium
GCTTTTCGGGCATGGAGATCGAGACGATCTGCCGTTACAACCTGCCGGTCTGCGTCGTCGTCTTCAACAACGGTGGAATCTATCGGGGAACGGACGTCAATCCGTCCGGCGGTCCGGACGCGGCGACAACCGTCTTCGTCAAAGGCGCGCGCTACGACAAGATGATGGAAGCGTTCGGCGGCGTCGGCGTCCATGCGACATCGCCCGATGAGTTGAGCCGCGCCGTGAACGCGGCCATGGATTCCGGCAAGCCGACCCTCGTGAACGCGGTGATCGACGAAAAGGCCGGCACCGAGAGCGGCCGCATCGGCAATCTCAACCCGCAAAGCGTTGTGTCCAGGAAGTAGCCGAGCGGTATCGACTCAACTTTCACTAACAGGAGCGCATAATGAAAGCTCTCGAAGGCGTGCGGATTCTCGACATGACTCATGTCCAGTCGGGTCCGACCTGCACGCAGCTTCTGGCGTGGTTCGGCGCCGACGTCATCAAGGTTGAGCGGCCGGGCGTGGGCGACGCCACGCGGGGCCAGCTGCGCGACATCCCCGGGGTGGACAGCCTGTATTTCACCATGCTGAACCACAACAAGCGCAGCGTGACGCTCAATCCCAAGACCGAGCAGGGCAAGAGGATATTCACCCGGCTGATCGAGGAATGCGACGTGATGGTCGAGAACTTCGCGCCGGGCGCGATCGACCGCATGGGCTTCCCGTGGGAGAAGATCCAGCAGATCAACCCGCGCATGATCTACGCCTCCGTCAAGGGGTTCGGCCCCGGCCCGTACGAGGACTGCAAGGTGTACGAGAACGTCGCCCAGTGCACCGGCGGCGCGGCCTCGACCACCGGCTTTCTCGACGGCCCGCCGCTGGTGACCGGCGCGCAGATCGGCGATTCCGGCACCGGGCTGCATCTCGCGCTGGGGATCGTGACCGCGCTGTACCATCGCGAGAAGTCCGGGAAGGGCCAGCGCGTCGAATGCGCGATGCAGGACGGCGTGCTCAACCTGTGCCGGGTTAAGCTGCGCGACCAGCAACGCCTCGCGCACGGCCCGCTGAAGGAATACAGCCAGTACGGGCAGGGCATTCCGTTCGGCGACTCGACGCCGCGGGCCGGCAACGATTCCGGCGGCGGACAGCCCGGCTGGATCCTGAAGTGCAAGGGCTGGGAGCACGATCCCAACGCCTATGTGTACTTCATCACCCAGGCGGCGGTGTGGGGCAATATCTGCGACCTGATCGGCAAGCCGGAATGGAAGGAAGATCCCGGCTATGCCAAGCCCGAGGCGCGTCTCGACAAGATCCCGCAGATCTTCGACGCCATCGAGGAATGGACCAGGACCCTGGACAAGTTCGACGTCATGCGGGCGTGCAACCCGCTGAACATTCCCTGCGGCCCGATCCTGTCGATGAAGGAACTGGCCGAGGAGCCGAGCCTGCGCGACACCGGCACCGTGGTGGAGGTCGACCACCCGACGCGGGGCAAGTACCTGACGGTCGGCAATCCGGTGAAGCTGTCGGATTCGCCGTCCGAGGTCCTCCGCTCGCCGCTGCTCGGCGAACACAGCGACGAGATCCTGAAGGATGTCGTCGGGCTGAGCGACGCCGAAATAGCCGCCGCCAGGGAAGAAGGCGCGGTCTGAGTCCATATCCGCCGCCGCCCGCGCCGAGGGTGGCGGCATTTTCACGCCCGGGTGCCGGGACAGCAGGAACAAGGGAGACGGGAATGGCGCATGACAGGAAAGCGGTCCGCAGGGTGCTGGACCGGGCGAAGAAGGCGGGGCGCAGCGCGCTGAGCGCGCCGGAAGCGAAGAAAATCTGCGATGCCTACGGCATTCCGGTCCCGCGCGAGGGGCTGGCGAAAAGCGCCGACCAGGCGGCCCGCATGGCCGGACGGCTCGGCTTTCCGGTGGTGATGAAGATCGTCTCCGACGACATCCTGCACAAGACCGAGGCCGGCGGCGTCATCGTCGGCGTCAAGTCCGCGGCCGAGGCCAAGCGGGCCTACGCCCGAATCGTCGCCAACGCGAAATCCTACAACAAGGATGCTCGGATCGGCGGGATCCAGGTGCAGAAGATGCTTGGCGGGGGGCAGGAGGTCATCATCGGCGCCGTGACCGACCAGAGCTTCGGCAAGCTGGTGGCCTTCGGGCTCGGCGGCGTGCTGGTCGAGGTGCTGAAGGACATCACCTTCCGGCTCGCGCCCGCGTCCCGGCGAGACGCGCTGTCGATGATGGACGGCATCCAGGCGGCGGAGATCCTGAAGGGCGTGCGCGGCGCCAAGGGCGTGGACCGCGCCGCGCTCTCCGCCATGATCCAGAACGTGTCGCAGCTCGTCTCCGACTTCCCGGAGATCGCCGAGCTGGACCTCAACCCCGTCTTCGCCACCGAAAAGGGCGCGACCGCCGTCGACGTGCGCATCCTGATCGACGAGGCGGCGGCCAATCACCGTCCGCGCCCGTCGCGCGAAGCCATCCTGCGTTCGATGAAGCGGATCATGAATCCGAGGAGCATCGCGGTGATCGGCGCCTCGGCCGAGGACGGCAAGATCGGCAACTCGGTGATGAAGAACCTCATCAACGGCGGCTACAAGGGCGAGATCTATCCGATCCACCCGAAGGCCGACACGATCCTTGGCCGCAAGGTTTACAAGTCGGTGCTCGACGTGAAGGAGGTCGTCGACGTCGCGGTCTTCGCCATTCCGGCCAAGTTCTGCGCCGCCGCGATGGACGAGGTGGGCCGCAAGAAGATCCCCGGCGCGGTGATGATCCCGTCGGGCTTCGCCGAGGTCGGCGAGGACGCGCTGCAGGACGAACTGCTGTCGGTGGCGCAGAAATACGGCGTCCGCATCATGGGGCCCAACATCTACGGCTTCTACTATACGCCGCAGAACCTGTGCGCCACGTTCTGCACGCCCTACGACGTGAAGGGCAAGGTCGCGCTCAGCTCGCAGTCGGGCGGGGTCGGCATGTCGATCATCGGCTTCTCGCGTTCGACCAAGATGGGCGTCTCGGCCATCGTCGGGCTGGGCAACAAGTCCGATCTCGACGAGGACGACCTGCTCACTTATTTCGAGCAGGATCCGCACACCCAGGTCGTCGCCATGCATTGCGAGGACCTGAAGGACGGCCGGTCCTTCGCCGAGGTCGCTTCGCGCGTTTCCAAGAAAAAGCCCGTGGTGGTGCTCAAGGCGGGGCGCACCGCGCTCGGCGCCCGGGCGGCGGCGTCGCATACCGGCGCGCTGGCCGGCAACGACAAGATCTACGACGACGTGCTGCGCCAGTCCGGCGTGATCCGGGCGAAAAGCCTCAACGACATGCTGCAGTTCGCCCGCGGCCTCCAGGTGCTGCCCACGCCGAAAGGCGAGAACGTGGTGATCATCACCGGAGCCGGCGGCTCGGGCGTGCTGCTGTCGGATGCCTGCGTCGACAACGATCTGAGCCTGATGCGGATGCCGAAGGACCTGGACACGGCCTTTCGGAAGTTCATCCCGCCGTTCGGCGCCGCCGGCAACCCCGTGGACATCACCGGCGGCGAGCCGCCCTCGACCTACGCCAACACCATCAAGCTGGGGCTGGAGGAAAAGCGCATCCATGCGCTGATCCTCGGCTACTGGCACACCATCATCACCCCGCCGATGGTGTTCGCGAAGCTCTGCGCGGAGGTGGTGGAAGAGGCGCGCCGCAAGGGCATCGACAAGCCCGTGGTCGCATCGCTGGTCGGCGACATCCAGGTGGAGGAGGCCTGCGAGTACCTGTACGAGCGCGGCATCGTCGCCTATCCCTATACGACCGAGCTGCCGGTCGCGGTGCTCGGGGCCAAGTATCGCTGGGCGCGCGGCGCGGGCCTTCTCTGAGCGGCCGCCGGCGGGCTCCGGCGGCCCGCCATCGGCGCGCGTTTTCGGGCGCGGAGGTTTCTCCGCGCCCGCTTTCAGATGCGCGGGCGGGGGCCCAAAAACCCCAATCAACCGTCGGCAAATTTTACAGTCGACTGCCGGCACGCGGCGGATGACTGTTCAAGCCATTGAAACATAATAAAATTAGGAGTTGGCACAGGTTTTGCGTATTACCGGTTACACGGGATACTGGTAACGCCCACGCCCCGGACAAGAACGACGGCAACTGAGGCGATGGTGGTTCCCATGATTGATCCGCGCAGGGTTATCGGTGGTCTGGCAGTTGTGGCTTCGGCGACCCTCTTCGGGATTTCGGGCGCAGCGGCGCTCACGGTCGATGGCAACCTCGCCGACTGGGGCATTACCGTCGGCGACAACAACGGCAGCAGCTGGACCCCCAGCGCCGCGCTGACCGGCACCGCGTTCGGCGCCGACGGCAGCACGCAGACGACCTACTTCCTCGAGGACACCAGCGACACCGCGGGCGCCAGCTTCACCGTCGGCCCCAACCAGGGCGGCCAGAACTACGACGTCGAGTTCATGGGGGCCTCGCGGGTGGGGAACACGCTTTACCTCGCCATCGTCAGCGGCGTCCGCCCCGATAACGGCTTCGCCAATTACGGGCCCGGCGACATGCGCATCGTCGCCGGCGGCGGCGCGACCTACGGCATCGAGATGGGCGGCGGGATCGGCGGCGGCGCCGGCGGCGCCATCGACGAGACGGCTGCCGGCTCCACCTACGGGATGAATTCCAACGGCGCGACCACCAGCTACGCGGACGCCGCCGCGGCGCAGAACGCCGGCTCGATCTGGAGCGACGTGACCTGGCTGAACGATCCCATCGCCCCGCAGACTCCGACCCAGTTCGAGATCGACGGCAACAGCACCCAGGTCGGAACGGCGGATTACGTCTTCACCCGCAACTCCGTCACCAGCCAGCACTCGATCATCGAGATGTCGTTCGACCTGACCTACCTGCTGGGCGCCAGCGGCGGCACGCTCGACATCTACTGGGGCCCGACCTGCGGCAACGACTTCGCGCATCTCGCCCTGCTGATCCCGGTCGGCGACACCGGTGTCCCGGCCCCCGCGGCCGGTGGGCTGCTGGCCTTCGGGCTGCTGGGCCTCGCCGCCCTGCGCCGCCGCCGGGCGCGCTGATCGCCGGGCTTCTCCAACACCCGGCCATCGTTCGGGGCAACCTGCGGCTTCGCGCCGCGGGTTGCTTTCGTTATGGCGCCGCGGGTTGCTCTGGTTCTGACCAGGTGCCATGAATAGCGGGGCTGAATAACCGCGACCGGTCTTGCCGGAGGGGGAGAGGTGACGGACTACAAGGAGCGTATCTACGGACCGGAATGGCGGGCCTATTCCGATCCGAACGTGCCGGAATATTTCAATCCGACGACCGTGGTGCTGGATCGCCACGCCGCCGGCGCCCGCGCCGGTCATACGGCGCTGATCGTCGACGACGGCGGCTACAGCTACGCAGAGGTGCTGCGCCATGTGTGCCGTGCGGCGAACGGGCTGGCCTCGCTGGGCATCGAGCCGCAGACCCGGCTCCTGATGTTCGCCACGGACAGCGTGGAATTCATCGCCACATGGCTGGGCGCCATCCGCGCCGGCGTCGTGCCGGTGGTGGTGTCGGACGCCTACAAGGCGCCCAACCTGCTCTATTTCCTCAACGACACGGCGTGCCGGTCGCTCTACATAGACGCCGAACAGCTCGACAAGCTGCGCGAGATCGCCGACAGCATCCCGTGGACGCTCAAGCACGTCATCGTCCGCGGCGATCCCGCCGCCGCGCCCGAAACGGGGGACCGCAACACGCTGTCCTTCGAGGAGATGACGGAAGGGCAGCCGGACAGCTTCCCGCCGGTGCCGCTGCACCATAACGACGTCACCTACATGTTCTATTCCGGCGGCACCACCGGCACCGCCAAGGGCATCACCCACCTGGCGCACGATTTCTACATCTGCCCGTCGCGCCACGGGCCTTTCCTGGAATATACCGAGGACGACATCGTCCACGCGACGTCGAAGAAGTATTTCACCCACGGCATATGGCCGGGCGTGCTGATCCCCTTCTTCTACGGCGCGACCAGCGTGATCTCGCGCCCGCCGCCGACGCCGGAGAACCTGGTGCGGGTGATCGAGGCCACGCGCCCGACCAAGCTGGTCACCGTGCCGACCGTGATCAAGAACCTGCTGGTCTATTCCGAGCAGGCCGAAACGAAGCCGGACCTCAGCTCGCTCGGCGTCGTCACCTCGGCGTCGGAGAAGATGCCGCCGGAGGTGTTCGAGCGGTTCCACGCCCTGTTCGGACTGGAGATCCTGGATTCCATAGGCTCCTCCGAGATCACCTACGAATGGATCGCCAACCGGCAGAAGGAGTTCCGCCGCGGCAGCCTGGGCAAGCCCGTCTTCGGCTTCCAGGCGAAGCTGATGGACGACGACGGCGTCGAGGTGACGGAGCCGGGCGTGGACGGGGAGGTCTGGATCAAGTCGGTCACCACCTGCTTCTTCTACTGGCGCAAGCTGGAAAAGACGCAGCAGACCTTCATCGGCGAATGGATGCGCACCGGCGACACGCTGCAGTTCGACGAGGACGGGTTCTTCTGGTTCTCGGGCCGGTCCGACGACGTGTTCAAGGTCAAGGGGCTCTGGGTCTCGCCGATCGAGGTGGAAGGCGCGATCACCGAGCACGAGGCCGTGCTGGAAGCGGCCGTCATCGCCGTCGAGGACAGGGACGGGCTGACCAAGCCCAAGGCCTTCGTGGTGCTGCGCCCCGGCGTGCAGCCGGACCAGGCGATCGCCGACGCGCTGCGCGAGAACGTGCGCCGCATCGGCGGCTACAAGGTCCCCGACGAATGGGAATTCGTCACCGCCCTGCCGCGCACCACGCTGATGAAGATCGACCGCCGCACGCTGCGCGAGATGGAACGGGAGAAAAACGCCGGCGGATGACGGCCCGGCCGCGCCGCGGCTCAGGCGTGGCGGTAGCGGATAAGCCCGTCGGCGTCGCGGCGTTTCGCCAGCCGGCCTTCGCCGACCAGGTACTGGGCATGCGACAGCGCCTCGCCGATGGCGAAACCCATCTGGTGGGCGTCCAGCGCGCGGTGGAACAGGGCGGGGATCAGCTCGACCCCGGTGCGGGGCTCGGCGCAGGCGTCATAGGCCGCCTCCAGCCGTTCCGCGTGATGGTCGGCCAGCGCGTCGAGCCGGTCGTGCAGCCCGTGAAACGGCCGGTCGTGCGACGGCAGCACCAGCGCGTCCGGCGCCACGGCGCGGAACTTCCCCAGGCTGTCGAGATAGAGCCTGAGCGGATCGCCGTCCGGCTCCACGCATTGCAGGCTGACATTGGTGGTGATGCGCGGCAGCACCTGATCGCCGGAAATCAGCACGTTGAGCTCTTCGCACCACAGCGCCGCGTGCTCCGGCGAATGTCCGGCCCCGGTGATGACCCGCCAGGCGCGCCCGCCGATGGCGATGGCATCGCCGTCGTTCATCCGGTGCACCGCGTCGGGCAGCGGCAGGATGATCCGGGCGAAATCCGGCCGCTTCTCGCGATAGCCCAGCGCGCCCTCGTCGGCGATGCCGTGGGCGGCGTAGAATTTCAGCCGCGCGTCGATGTCCGCCGTCGCCCCGCCCAGCCGGTTGAGATGCGCCTGCATCCATTCCGAATAGGTCATCCAGAGCGCGCAGCCGAACCGCTCGACGAACCAGCCGGCCAGCGCCAGATGGTCGGGATGGAAATGGGTGACGATCAGCCGCGTGATCGGGCGGCCGCCCAGCGTCGCCTCGAAGACGGTCTCCCAGTGGGCGCGGGTCTCGTCGTCATTATAGCCGGTGTCGATGACGGTCCAGCCGTCGCCGTCGCGCAGAAGCCACAGATTCACGTGGTTCAGCGCGAAGGGCAGCGGCATCCGGACCCAGAAGATTCCGGGTGCCACCTCCTTTGCCACGCCGTGATCGAGCCGTTCAAACGGATAGCTCGGC
The DNA here is from genome assembly GCA_009377375.1 of Alphaproteobacteria bacterium. GTDB lineage: Bacteria > Pseudomonadota > Alphaproteobacteria > MPNO01 > UBA2964 > WHUE01. The sequence goes on from WHUE01000092.1 coordinate 7,882, forward strand.
AGCTCTGCCATCGATGCGGATTACCGGTTCGCGATCCGGCCTCAGCCGCCCGAGGAAAACGGATCGCGCCCCGGCCCGTCATCCGCCGCCGGCGCGCCGAACGGATCGGTCGTTCCGGCGGGGGCGGTGTCGCTTTCCGGCGCGGCGTCATCCGCGCTGTCCGCAGGAGACTCCATGGGCGCGGCGGAGGCCGCTTCGTCTTTCGCGGTATCGCGGGCGCGGCGCTTCTCGGCGCGTTCCAGGGCCCGGCGCGCCTTTTCGATTGCGGCGCGCAGATCCTCACGGCTGCATATCCCGAGCGCGACGGGATCGCGCGGCTTGATGCTGCCGATGTTCCAGTGAGTACGGTCGCGCACGGCGGAGATCGTCGGCTTGGTCGTACCGACCAGCCGCGAGACCTGCCCGTCGCTCAGCTCCGGGAAGTTGCGCAGCAGCCAGGCGATGGCGTCAGGCCGGTCCTGGCGCTTGGCGACGGGGGTGTAGCGCGGCCCCTTGGTGCGGGTCGTCGGCCGCGGCACGTTGGCCTCGGCCATCTTCAGCCGCGCCGACGGATCGGCCTCGCACCGTGTGATCTCCTCGCGGGTCAGCTGTCCGCTGTTGATGGGGTCGAAACCCACCATGCCGACCACGACCTCATCGTCCGCGATCGACTGCACCTCCAGCGGGTGCAGCCCGCAGAAATCCGCGACCTGCTCGAAGGTCAGCCCGGTGTGCTCGATGAGCCACACGGCGGTGGCTTTCGGCATCAGAACCTGTGCCATGCATCCTCCTGAATCCGGACGCGTCCCCAGTTCGGGTTGCGCCCCACAAAACAGAGGGCCGCCACGTATGGTGCGCGCGCGGCCCTGAAAATCCTAACCATCCTGAACGGTAAGGACGATTTTACCGATATGGGCGCCCGAGTCCATGAGCGCATGCGCCCCGGCCGCCTTTTCCAGTGGAAATGTTGCATGGATCACTGGCCTGACCTTGCCGGCCTCCACCAGCGGCCATGCGTTTTCCAGCACCGCGGCGGCGATGGCGGCCTTGTCGGCCACCGGGCGCGGGCGCAGCGTCGAGCCGGTGAACGTGATCTGCTTGGCCATGATCAGGTGGACGACGATTTCCGCCTTGGTCCCCTTCTGCACCGCGATCTGCACCAGCCGCCCGCCCTGACCGAGGGCGTTGAGGTTGCGGGTGACGTAGTCGCCGCCGACCATGTCGAGCACCACGTCCACCCCCTTGCCGCCGGTCGCGTCCTTCACCACCGCGACGAAATCCTCGTCGCGGTAGTTGATGGCGCGCTCCGCCCCCAGCTTTTCGCAGGCGGCGCATTTTTCGGCGCTGCCGGCGGTCGCGAACACGCGGGCGCCGAGGACGCGGGCGAGCTGGATCGCCGTGGTGCCGATGCCGCTGGACCCGCCATGGACCAGCAGGGTCTCGCCCGCCTTCAGCCGGCCGCGGGTGAACACGTTGTCCCACACGGTGAAGAAGGTTTCCGGCAGCGCCGCGGCCTCGACCATGCTCAACCCCTTCGGCGCCGACAGGCATTGCGGCGCCGGCGCCACACAGTATTCCGCGTAGCCGCCGCCCGCCACCAGCGCGCAGACCGCGTCGCCGACGGCCCAGCCGTCGACGCCTTCGCCGAGGGAAGCCACCGTGCCGGCGATCTCCAGCCCGGGGATGTCGGTCACGCCCTTGGGCACCGGGTAGTTGCCCTGACGCTGCATCACGTCGGGCCGGTTGACGCCGGCGGCCTGCACCCGGACCAGAATCTCGCCCGCCGCCGGCGACGGGACCGGGCGCGTTGTCGGCTTCAGCACCTCGGGTCCGCCGGGCTCAGCGATCTCCACGGCGCGCATCGCCTCCGGCGGCGCATCGGTCATGTTCAAGGGTCCGTCAGACAGTTGATTGCAATCGCATGATGGTCTAATCGCATGGTCACAGGCTGGCAAGGACCGATTGGGGATGGCTGCCATGGATGAAGAAGACTTCCTGCCGAAGGCCGCAAAGCCGGCGCCCAGGGACCTGGAGCCGATGTCGGTCGAGGCGCTGCACGATTACATCGCCGAGCTGGAGGCCGAGATCGCGCGCGTGCGCCAGAACATCGCGGCCAAGGAAAAGCATCGCAGCGGCGCCGAGGCGCTGTTCCGCAAATAATGACGGCCGGTGCGCCGGCCGATTCTTGCCTGCCGCCGGAAGAACGCGGGAATCCGCCATTTTCCAGACTATGTGGACACTGGAAAAAAAGAACGGGTCCCGGGTCTGAAAGGACTCATATTAACCATTTATCAATCATCCGGCGGTATTTTGAATATCGACGGTTCGTTCCCGCGAATCGTCACGTCAACGGATCCTCATCCCATCCTTTTGACGCCTCCCTGTTAAACTGGGCCGCTCGGAAACGGGCGGCTCATTTTTTTTGGTTCGGCCGTTCAAGCCAATTACATAACGTTACATGGCGTTCTTAACGCTGAGTCTGTATTTTTCGTTCCGTTAACCTTTTGTTAACCATTATGATGCGAAATGGACGATGGCGGTCCGTTCCCGCGGGTCGTCACGTCAATGGATCCTCATCCCATCCCTTTGACGCCTCCCTGTTAAACTGGGCCGCCCCGAAACGGGCGGCTCTTTTTCTGAAGCCCGGGGACAGCATCATGTCTGATATAATCGGGGTGATGACCGGCACCGATTCCCACGACGCCTTTCTCGACAAGGCCTACAAGGATACCTACGACCTGCTCGTCGCCGTCCGCGATTACGTCGCCGCGGAGGCGACCGACGCGGCCGCGGCGCTGGAGCCCCAGCAGCGGCTGCAGCTCACCTACGAACTGTCCCGCATCACGCGACGGCTGACCGACGTGATGGCCTGGCTGCTGATCCGCAAGGCGGTGGCGGCCGGCGAACTGACGGAGGGGGAGGCGGCGGCGCAGTCGACGGCGCCGAGCGCGTTCGAGGGCGGCGGTGCCGGCGACACCGATCCCGGCGCGCTGCCGCTGGCCGCCCGCAGCCTGATCGACCGCACGCGGCGGCTCGATGCGGACGTGCGGCATCTCGAAGCCAGCTTCCAGGCCCGCTCCGGCGGCTGAGATTACGGCCGAAAACGCGAAAGGCCGCCTCGCGGGCGGCCTTTCATGCGATGCCTGACCGGCCCGAACCGGCGGCAGGCGCCTACTTGATCCCGAAGCCCTCGAACCGCTTGTTGAACTTCGCCACCTGCCCGTCCTGAATGTTGAGGCGCTGGGCGCCCCCGGTCCAGGCGGGATGCGAATGCGGGTCGATGTCGAGCTTCATTACGTCGCCCGGGCTGCCCCAGGTCGAACGCGTCTTGTATTCCGTGCCGTCGGTCATCACGACGGTGATTTCGTGATAATCGGGATGAATTTCGGGTTTCATGGCGTTCTCCTTGCCGCGCGCATCTATACAGCAGACGGGCCGCGGGTTGCAAGCCCGTTGGCGGCCCTTTCACGGCGTTGACGCCGGCTCCGCGGAATGCTTGTTAGGGCGCATCGGGCGCAGGCTGAAGCAAGGTTCCGTGGCGCGACGCGACAGAGACATCCAGGGCGGTTCCGCCGCCGACCGGCCGAAGGCCCGGCTCGGCTCGTTGCGGGGCATCCTGCCGTACCTTTCTCCCTACCGGCTCGCCATAGGCGGGGCGTTCGTCGCCCTGACGGTGGCATCCTGCGCCGTGCTGGTCATGGGGGTGGGGCTCCGGACCCTGGTCGACGAAGGCTTCCGCGGCGGCGACGCGGCGATGCTGGATCGCGCCCTGGTGGCGCTGTTCGCGGTGATCGCCGTGCTGACCGCGGCGACCTATTCGCGGTTCTTCCTGGTCTCGTGGATCGGCGAGCGGGTCGTGGCCGATCTGCGCCGCGCCGTCTTCAACCATGTGCTGACGCTGTCGCCCGGCTATTTCGAGACCACGCGCGTGGGCGAGGTCATGTCCCGGCTGACCACCGACACGGCGGTGCTGCAGACGGTGGTCGGCTCGTCGGTGTCGGTCGCGCTGCGCAACCTGCTGCTGTTCCTCGGCGGCACCGCGATGCTGATCGTCACCAGCCCGCGCCTGACCGGGCTGGTGTTCCTGGTGGTGCCGCTGGTGGTGGTGCCGATCGTCGTGTTCGGCCGCCGGGTCCGCCGCCTGTCGCGCGCCAGCCAGGACCGGGTCGCGGATGTCAGCGCCTATATCGAGGAAACGCTGAACGCGGTGCGCATCGTCCAGGCCTTCGGCCATGAGGCCGTCGACCGCCAGCGCTTCGCCGACCGGGTGCGCGAGGCGCTGGCCACGGCGGTCGGCCGGGTCCGCGCCCGCGCGGCCCTGACCGCGGTCGTGATGATGCTGGTGTTCTGTTCGGTCGGCACGATCCTCTGGCTCGGCGGGCACGACGTGCTCGCCGGCCGCATCACGGCGGGCGAGCTTTCGGCCTTCGTGTTTTACGCGGTCGTCGTCGCCGGATCGGTCGGCGCGATTTCCGAGGTGATCGGCGACCTGCAGCGCGCCGCCGGCGCCAGCGAACGGCTGCTCGAACTGCTGGACACCGCCGCCGACATCCGGGCCCCGGCCGAGCCCGTCGCGCTGCCCGCGCCGGGCGAGGGGCGGATCGCGTTCGAGGACGTGCGGTTCCACTATCCGTCGCGTCCCGACCGCGCCGCGCTGGACAGCTTTTCGCTCGCCATCCGCCCGGGCGAGACGGTGGCGCTGGTGGGGCCCAGCGGGGCAGGCAAGACCACCGTGTTCCAGCTGCTGCTGCGGTTCTACGACCCCGACGCCGGCCGGATCACGATGGACGGGGTGGACCTGCGCGACGCCGACCCGGCGGCGCTGCGCGGGCGCATCGCCATCGTGCCGCAGGAGCCGGTAATCTTTGCCGCCGACGCGTGGGAAAACATCGGCTACGGCCGGCCCGGCGCCAGCCGCGACGAGATCCGGGCGGCGGCGGACGCGGCCAACGCGACGGAATTCCTCGACCGCCTGCCGGAAGGCTTCGACAGCTTCCTCGGCGAGCGCGGGGTACGGCTCTCGGGCGGGCAGCGCCAGCGAATCGCCATCGCCCGCGCGGTTCTGCGCGACGCCCCGGTCCTGCTGCTGGACGAGGCGACCAGCGCCCTTGATTCCGAAAGCGAGCAGGCGGTCCAGCGCGCGCTGGAAAAACTGATGGCAGGGCGCACCACGCTGGTCATCGCCCACCGCCTCGCCACCGTGCTCAGGGCCGACCGCATCGCGGTGCTGGATCAGGGCCGCATCGACGCCGTCGGCGGGCACGAGGTGCTGATCGCCGAGGGCGGGCTGTACGCCCGGCTCGCCGCGCTTCAGTTCGACACCGATTCCCCGTCCTCCGCCCGTGCCGGGTCCGGATTCGCGGCCGAGTAGGGCGGCGGCTACCGCCCGGTCAGCTTGAACTCGATGCGCCGGTTGCGGCGGTAGGCGACCTCGTCGCGGCCCTTGTCGATGGGGTGGTACTCGCCGAACCCCGCGGCGACCAGCCGCTGCGCCGAGATGCCGTCCGCCACGAGCTGCTTCACCACCGAGATGGCGCGGGCGGTGGAAAGCTCCCAGTTCGACGGAAATTGCGAGGTGGCGATCGGCCGTTCGTCGGTATGCCCGTCGATCCGCAGGATCCAGTCTATGTCGTTGGGAATCCTCGCCGCGATCTCCTTCAGCGTGTCGGCAAGCTGGGCGATCTGCGCCCTGCCGCCCTCGGCGAACTCGGCCGAGCCCGAGTCGAACAGCACCTCCGACTGGAACACGAAGCGGTCGCCGACGATGCGGATGTCCCGGCGGTTGCCCAGCGCCTCGCGCAGCCGGCCGAAGAACTCCGAACGGTAGCGCGCCAGCTCCTCCACCTTGCTGGCCAGCGCGGCGTTCAGCCGGCTGCCCAGATTGGCGATCTGCACGCCCTGTTCCTTTGCCTTCGCCTCGCTGGCCTCAAGCGCGGTGGCGAGCCGGGCGAGCTGCTGGCGCAGCGCCTCCATCTGCCGGTTGAGCAGGGCGATCCGCTGGCGCGCCTCGGCGGAAACCTTCTCGGCCTCCGTCAGCTTCTCGCCGCGTTCATCCAGCTGTTTGCTCAACGATTCGATCCGCACGTCGCGCGTGTCGATTTCCTGCTGGGAAAGCTGCGTGCGTTCCTTCTCCGTCGCCAGCTCGGCGGAGAGCGCCTTGCTGCGGTCGCGCTCGGCGCCGAGCGCCCTGTCGCGCTGCTCGAGCGCCGCCGCGAGCGTGCCGACCTTCTCCTCCAGCTCGTCGCGGACCCTGCTCAGCGCGGCGATGTCGCGGCGCAGGCTTTCGATGGTCGCGATCTGCAGGATGATCTGCTCGCGGTCGGCGGCGGCCGTCCGGCTGGTTTCCTCCAGCGCGGCGGTGGCTTCCTCGGCGCGGGTCCGCTCTGCGATAAGCCCGGCTTCCAGGTCGTCCCGCTCGGCGACCAGCGCGTCGATCCGCGCGCCGAGCTGGTCCCGGTCGGCCTCCAGGGCATCGCGCTCGGCGGTCAGCGTCGCCACGCGGCCGAGCAGCTCCTCGCGGGCGGCGACGGAGCTCTGCAGCTCGGCCGATATCTGCGACATGTCGTTCCGCAGCTCGATATTCGCGCTTTTTTCCAGCGCCAGCATCTCGCCCAGCTCGGCGACCTGGCGGTTGAGCCGCTCCAGCGCATTGTCACGCCCCGACAGCAGTTCGCCCAGGAAGTACTGTGCCAGGGTGAACACCATCACCAGGAAGATGACGATGATCAGCAGTGCCGAGATCGCGTCGACGAAGCCCGGCCAGATGTCGGGAACGGAGCGGCGGGATCGCGCGGCGCCGGGCATGGAAGGTCAGCGCCCCGCCTTTTCGGCGATGGCGGCGAGCGTGCGCGACAGCACGCGGATCTCGGAGCGCAGCTCGGACACCATTTCGGTGCGCCCGGAAGACATATCCTCCAGCAGCCGGGCCATCTGCACGTCGATATTGCGGATATTGCCGCGCACGGACTCGTCCAGCCCGGTATTGCCGCCGGCGTGGACGCTGTCCGCCATCCGCGCCAGGATGGGCTTGATCTCCATCTGCGTCTCGGCCAGCTTCATCATCAGCGACTGCTCGGTGCGCATCTGGTCGGTCAGCGTACCGAGCTTGTCGCTCAGCGAGACGATGCCCTTGTTCGCGGAAATGCGCGATTCCTCGCCGCGCTCCAGCGTGCGCTGAAGGCTTTCGAGGCTGTCGGCGGTCTGCTCCAGCAGCGCCTGGACATAGGCGGGGACCGCCTGATCGCCGCCTTCGCCGAGCGCGAGGCCGCTGGACAGCCGGGTCTGCCCGGCGAGCCAGTCCTCCAGATCGTTGTAGAACCGGTTCTGCGCCTGGCCGGCCTGCAGCTCGAGGAATCCCAGCACCAGCGAACCGGCCAGCCCGAACAGCGAGGACGAAAACGCCGTGCCCATCCCGGTCAGCGGCGCGCGCAGCCCGGATTTCAGATCGTTGAACACGGCGCCGAGCTCGCCGCCGGCCACGGACAGCCCGCCGATCACGTCAGCGACGGAGCGGATCGTCTGCAGCAGCCCCCAGAACGTGCCCAGCAGTCCGAGAAAGATCAGCAGCCCGATCAGGTAGCGCGACAGATCCCGCTGTTCGTCCAGCCGCGACGCGATACCGTCCAGCAGCGAGCGCAGCGCCATCGCCGACAGCGAGAACCGGCCCTTGCGCTCGCCCAGCATCGCCGCCATCGGGGCCAGCAGCCGGGGCGCCTCCTGTACGGACAGCCCCGGCTTGCCCCTGCGGAAGTTCTGGAGCCAGCGCTCCTCGCCGTTCAGCTGGAACACCTGGCGGATGATGTAGACGATGCCTAGCAGCAGCACCCCGAGGATCAGCCCGTTCAGCCCCGGATTGGCAAGAAACGCCTCGTAAAGCTGCCCGAACAGCACCCCCACCACCCCGGCCACCGCGGCCAGGAACAGGAACATGCGCGTGAGGTAGCGCTTGAGGCTGTTCATTCGCAGTCTCTTGCAGGCGCGCGCGGGACGCCGGTTTCAGCGTCGTCCCTCATGCGCGTCATCGCTTGGTGATGATGATGTCGATACGGTCCGGCGGCCCGCCTTCCGACTTGTTGCCCAGCGCGCGGACGTCGATCCGCGTGCTGCGCACGCCTTCTCCGATCAGGTACGACCGCGCGGCCAGCGCGCGCGACAGCGACAGCCGTCGCGCTTGGCTCGCCGTCTCCGAGGTGCCGCCGGCATAGGCCAGAAGCTGAAGCCGGAGCTGCTCGTCTTTCGACATGCCCTCGGCGATGCGCTTGAGCTGCTGCGACGCCTGTGGCCCGAGCTTGGCTGAGCCGGAGTCGAAGCCGACGCGCAGCGACTGGCCCGATTCGACGGCGGCGCTGGCCGGCGGCGGCGTGGTTCTCGCCGCCGTCGTCGGCGCCGCTTTCGGCGGCTCCGGCGCGGGGGCGGGGGCAGGCGGCGGCGCCGCGGCGGCGGGTTTGGGCGGCGGCGGTGCGCTGGGC
>WHUE01000093.1 GCA_009377375.1 Alphaproteobacteria bacterium
AGCAGCGCTATCCCGGCCATTCGCGCCAGGCGGGGCAGATCGCCGCCCAGTGCCGCTCCACCGCCTATGCCAGCAAGTACGTCATCGTCACCGACGAGGACGTGGACGTCTCCAACCTCGAGGAGCTGATCTGGTGCATGTGCGTGCGCACCGATCCGAAATACTCCATCGACTTCATCACCAACGCCTGGGATTCCCCCGCCGACCCGATGCTGACGCCGGAGAAGCGGGCGAAGCGCGACATGACCCACAGCGTCGCCATCGTCGACGCCTGCCGCCCGTATCACTGGAAGGACCAGTTCCCCAAGGTCAACGCGCCGTCGCCCGAGACGCGGCGCAAGGCGGTGGAGAAGTACGGGTACCTGTTCGAGTAGGGGCGCGAGCCTGTGCCTTTGGGATTCATGGTGTCGTATGGCGGCCGACTCCCCCCTCTCCGCCCCCGGGGGCGGAGAGGGTCGGGGTGAGGTGGGGGATTGTAGAGACCTGCCCGGTAAGGCGATGGGTCCCCTCCCTCTCCCCCGCTGCGCGGCGGAGAGGGAAAGAAGGGGCACCTCGCCTGCATTCGGCCTGATGGTGTGAGAAGGATGAGCGATCACAAAAATATCGGTGAAGCGATCGATCCCCTCCCGCCTACCGGGCTGGTTCCCGACGGCTGGCGGAACGTCGCCGGCCAGCTTCGCGCCAATGCCGGGGCCCGGGCGGACGCGCCGGCGCTGGTCTGCGTGGATGACGGGCAGGAGCTGAGCTGGGGCGCGCTGGCCGACCGGGCGGACCGCATCGCCGCCTTCCTGGCCGCGCGGGGGCTCGGCGCCAACGACCGCGTGGCGGTGCTCGGCGGCAATGCGATGGAGTGGCTGATCCTGTATTACGGGGTGCAGCGTTTCGGCGCCACGTTCTGCACCATCAATGTCGAGGTCAATGTCCACCATGCGCGGGAGATGCTGGCGCGGATGCGGCCGGCGCTGGTGCTGCACGACCCCGCGCTGGACGTCGCCGCCCTGCTTCCCGCGCCGGTCGAGTGGATCGCCTGGGACGACTTCTTCGCGCGCATCGACGCGCTGCCGGCCGAGCGGAGGCGCGCCGCCGTCAACGGGCCGGAGGATTGCTGCGTCATCAGCTTCACCTCCGGCACCGAATCCGCGCCCAAGGGGGTGCTGCACGATTTCTGCAACTACTACGCCATCGCCGAGCACCAGCGCGACCGCTGGTCGCTGACGGCCGGCGACCGCATCCTCGACGTGCGCGCCTGTAGCTGGGCGTCGGCGCATATGCTGTCGCTGAACCCGACGCTGCTGGTGGGCGGCACGCTGCTGTTCGCGCGCGAGTTCTCGCGCTCGCGCTTCTTCGGCTGGCTGCGCGATTTCCGCCCCACGGTGATCGTCGCCGTGCCGACCGTGGTCAACATGCTGCTGGAGCGCAGGGCGGAGGCGGAGGCCGAGGGCGCGTTCGACAGCGTGCGCTTCCTGTCCTGCTCCACCGCGCCGCTGTCGCCCGACCGGCACGAGCTGTTCGAGCGCACCTACGGCGTGCCGCTGGTGCAGCTCTACGGCATGAGCGAGGGCGGTGTGGTCTGCGCCAACCGGCCGGAGACCCGCCGCGTCGGCTCCGTGGGCATGCCCGGCCTGTTCCAGGACATCACGATCCGCGGCCCGGACGGCGAGGCCCTGCCTCCCGGCGCGCCCGGCGACATCGAGACCGTCAGCGCCCAGCACGCCCATGCCTACCTGCATGCCGACGGCACGATCGAGCCGATCCGCGGCCGGCCGCTGCGCACCGGCGATATCGGCCTGATCGGGGAGGACGGCTTCGTGCGCATCACCGGGCGGGCCAAGGACGTCATCATCCGCGGCGGGGTCAATATCGCGCCGCTGGAGATCGACAACGCGCTGATGGCGTGCGCGTCCGTCGCCGAGGCCGCCGTGATCGGCGTGCCCGACCCGGTCTGGGGCGAATCCGTCTGCGCCTGGGTCGCGCTGAAGCCCGGCGCGGCGGCCGACGAGGAGAGCTTACGCGCCCACTGCGCCGCCATCCTGCCCGCCGCGAAGGTCCCCGCCCGCTACATCATCGTCGACGCCCTGCCCAGGAACGCCCGCGGCAAGCTGGACCGCAACGCGCTGCGGGCGATGTGGGAGGGGCAATAGATACAACCCACAACTAGAACTAGTCTGATTAACCCAGTTCATTCATCTCCAAGAAATTTTCCCTTTATTATCGATTGATTTACTTTCCTTTATTAATTCAAATCCGTAAATACCAAAATCCAAATCTATAGAAATTCTTACAACAGATGCCATCTTTACTTCGAAATATGTATCAAATGTCTCTTTTTTTATAGCTATATTCATTCCATTCTCATACCTAACACTTGGGTACATTATAGATTTGTGATCTCTCATGATATTAAAAAATATCTCGCTATACAGAGAAGTAATATTATATATATTTGGATACAAACTGAAATCACTAACCCTAAATAAGCGACTCATTACCGAATCACAGTAAATTGCGTTTAATATATTTCCGTCTTCATGTAGATGCCCTAACATCTCGTCAGCGAACGCTTTATCAAAATAGCTAGATATTCCACTTCTATAGCATTGAGACACCTCACCTACAATGTGGCCGCCCGGAAAACTGTCGTCCTTAGGTGCCAAGCCTATTAATTGAAAGATGTCGCCACAAGAGGGAAAAAGTTCTGAAACGGCAGTATTAATGCTTCTAGAGGCATATAATACTTGACTTTTATCAAAATTAGCTCGCCCGACCTTAACAATATTAATAGGTGGATAAATTAAATCTACTAAATGTTCTTTAATTTCATCTTTACTGACTTTACGTGCCCGCCACCATATATTATCTTTTGATAGACGTTTACTGTATATTTTAGAATTTCCCGCTATCATCATAGAGATGGCATCAACAACCTCATCATCTGTCATTTTTTCATTATCATTTATCAAATTCATTCCAATTTTTCTTAGATTGTCTATCCCTATACTTTTATATCCGACAATTTTTTCACACATAGATGGAAATCGCGCAGAATTCAATTCTCTTTTCATTATCTACTCCGTCCTTATCGCGCTCGCTGCAAAAGTTTCGGCCGCCACCTAGTCGTCGCCGCCTACTCAAAACGCCCGCGGCAAGCTCGACCGCAATGCGTTGCGGGCGATGTGGAAGGACATATCTTGAACCAGAAGCTTGAACTGCCCCTCCGCATATTGCCCTGCCGTCGTCCCGGGACTTGTTCCCGGGACCCACTGGCCTACACGTTCACCCGCTCGTAGAGATCGTTCCAGTCCGGGTTGTCGCGTTCGATCAGCCGGATCTTCCAGGCGCGTGGCCATTCCTTCATCGTCTTCTCGCGCTGGATCGCCCGCGCGGCCTCCTCGTGAGCCTCCACGTGCACGAGCCGGGTGACGCGGTATCTTTTCACGAAACGCGATCCGACGCCCTGCCGGTGCTCCCAGATGCGGCGGGCGATATCGTTGGTGACGCCGATGTAGAGCGTCCCATGCTTGCGGCTGGCGAGGATGTAAACGTAGTAGGACATCGCCCGACCGTGCCGCCAATGGGTCCCGGGAACAAGTCCCGGGACGACACTCTCTTCAGTCCCTACCTTCTCGCGTCCGCCAGCGCCTGGGCGTCGTCGTAGGAGGTCATCACGTTGAGCAGCGCCTGGCGGCCCTCGACCTCCACCGCCTTCAGCGCGCGCTCGATGGCCTTCGGCAGGTCCTCGGCGTTCTGGACGCATTCGCCGTAGCCGCCGTTCGCCTCCACCACCTTCTCGTATTGCGGCGAGGGCTCGATCATGGTGAGCGGCGAGGTGTTGACGCGCGAGGCCGCGCCGTCCGGGTGCAGGCCGAGCGTCGCCTTGCGCACCGCGCCCCACATGCGGTTGTTGACCACCACGGTGAGGACCGGCAGGTCCATCGACGCGCTGACGAAATGCGCCGGGGTCGGATTGCCGAACATGTAGGCGCCGTCGCCGATCAGCGCGAAGACGCGGCGGTCGCGCGCGCCGAGCTTGCAGCCCAGCGACGCGCCGGTGCCCCAGCCGAGCCCGGCCGCCGGGCTGTTGCCGAAATAGCCGCCGGGCTCGTTGACCTTCAGGAAGGGCATGGTGACCTGGGATTCGTTGACCACGATGTCGCCGGCCGCCCGCACCTCGCCCAGGCAGTGGCCGAGCCAGGCGAGCTCCATCGGCCCGCCGGTGCGCGACCTCTCCACCTGCGCGGCGCGGGCGGCGGCGCCCTTCTCCTGCGCCTCCGCCGCCTGCTTGCGGCGGGCGTCGGCGGCGCCGTTCCGCTTCGCGCCGCCCATCGCCGAATCCAGCGCGGCGACGGCGAGCCCGGCATCCGAGGTGATGGCGAGGTCGCAGCGGAAGCCGCGGATCGGGTAGCGGGAGAACAGCGGGTCGGCGCCGATCTGCACCACCTTGGCGTCCGGGTTCACCTTGTGCAGCGAGGGGATCCAGGGCGCGTCCGCTTCCAGCGTCACGATCACGTCGGCCTGCTGCACCGCCTGGGCCGGCTCGTAGCCGAGATGCATCGGATGATCGCCGGGCAGGCAGATATAGCGCGGCCGGTAGCAGATCACCGGGATCGAGTGCTTCTCGGCGAAGGCGGACAACCGCGCCACGTCGGCCGGGTCGCGGCCGTAGGACGACGCGATGATCAGCGGGTGCGACGCCTCGGACAGCCAGCTTGCGGCCTGGTCGACGGCGTCGGGTGCCGGCGCCGGCGGGCTGGCGGCGACGCGGCGCGACGGCGAATCGTAGGTGAACGCGCCCGGCCTGTCGGCCAGCACCTCGCGCGGCAGGGTCAGGTAGATCGGCCCGCGCGGCTCCGACATGGCGAGGTTGAGGGCGCGGTCCACCACCGTCTCGATCTGGCCGGTGTTGCGCAGCTCGTAATCCCACTTCACCAGCTCGCGCACCATCCCGGCCTGGTCGTACATCTCCTGCGCCCAGTGGATGTAGATGCTGCGTCCGCCCGCCACGCCTTCCTCGGTCAGCGGGGTGCGGCCGGCGGTGAACAGCACCGGCACGTTGGCGCGCGCGGCGTTCATGATGGCGCAGACGCCGTTCGCCGTGCCGACGCTGACATGCAGCATCACCACCTGCGGCCGCCCCGTCACCAGGTAGTAGCCATGCGCCATCGAGACCGCGACGTTCTCGTGCGGCACGGTGACCGGCACCGGGGCCTTCGCCTCGCCCAGAGAGGCCTTGGACAGCGCCTCGATGATGGAGGCGAAATCGGTGCCGGCATTGCCGAACAGGTAGTCCACCCCGCGGTCGGCGAGCACAGTCAGATAGGCTTCGGCGGCGGTATCGGCCTGGATGGTCTGGCTCGGCATCGGTTTCTCCTGTGGATCGGGCCTGTGGATAGGGTCAGGTACGGCATTGCGCTTGCGGGGGGCGCAGGATCGCCCTATTCAGCCGGGGTGTAAACCGCCCGCCCCGACACAAAGCGAACCCCGCCCGCATGGCCTTCCGCCTTTCCTTCCTCTACGGCGCGATCTTCCTTGTGATCGGCATCCTGCTGCCGTTCTGGCCGCTCTGGCTGTCGGCGCGGGGGATGTCGGCCTCGCAGATCGGGCTGCTGCTGGCCGCCGGGATGCTGGTGCGCGCCTTCGCCACGCCGTTCATCACCCAGCTCGGCGACCGGGGCGGGCGGCGGGACCGCACGCTGGCCCTTGTGGGCTGGGCGGCGCTGGCGGCCTATGCGGCGTTTTCGGTCGCGCACGGGTTCTGGGCGCTGCTGGCGGCGACCGTCGTCGCCACCATGTTCTTTTCCGCGCTGGTCCCGATGGGCGACGCGCTGACCATGCAGAAGGTGCAGGCCGGCACGCTGGTCTACGGCCGGGTGCGGCTGTGGGGCTCGCTTTCCTTCATCGTCGCGTCGGCGCTCGCCGGGCAGGTGGTCGCCGGCCGGTCCGAATCGGCGATCCTGTGGCTGGTGCTGGGAGCGCTGTCCGTCACCGTGCTGGCCTGCCACCTGGCGCCGAAGACCGAGGCGCCGGGCGCGACGCCCCCCGGCCGCGCCGTGCCGACATTGCTGCGCGACCGGCGTTTTGTCGGATTCGCGCTCTGCGCCAGCCTGCTGCAGGCCAGCCACGGCGTCTTCTACGGCTTCGCCGCGCTGCACTGGCGCGCGGCCGGGCTGAACGAGACCGTGATCGGCGCGCTGTTCGCCGAAGGCGTGATCGCGGAGGTCGTGCTGTTCGCCCTGTCGGGCCCCGTGGTCGCCCGGCTGGGACCCGCCGCGCTGCTGGCGCTGGCGGCCGTTTGCGGCGTCGTCCGCTGGACGGCGCTGGGGCTGAGCACGGATCTGGCGGTTCTGGTCGCGGCGCAGCTTCTGCACGCGGCGACGTTCGGCGCGGCGCAGCTCGCGGCGATGTATTTCATCCTCCGCCATGTGCCCGCCGGCTGGGGCGCCACCGCGCAGGGGCTCTATTCCAGCACCGCCATGGGCCTGGCGATGGGGCTGTCGATGATGCTGTCGGGCACGCTCTACGCCGCCTTCGGCGGGGCGGCGTTCCTCGTCATGGCCGCGCTGTCGCTGGCCGGCGGGGCGGGGGCGCTGCTGCTCGCGCGCTCAGCGCCGGGGGTAGCTACTCGATGGCGAAGCGGACGGCGAGACCGACATTGATCGTCTGCTCGCCCGGCGCGACCGCCGTGTCCTGGACCATCCTGGCGGCGGCCATCATGCGCGGGCCGGGAAGCTGCGCGCCGCGTTCCTCGATCCGCAGCACGGCGCCGAGCGTCACCCCGGCGGCTTCGGCGTAGAGCGCCGCCTTGCGCCGCGCATCGGCGACGGCGGCGAGGCGCGCCCTGTCCTCCAGCGGCGCGGCATCCCTGATGCCGAACTGGACGCCCTGGAGCTGGTTCGCCCCGGAATTGACCAGCGCATCGATCAGCGAGCCGATATGGCCGAGATCGTTCACCGTCACCTCCACCGTGTTGGTGGCCTGGTAGGCAATCGGCGCGCGCGGCTCCGCGCGGGTCCTGCTCTGGTCGTAGACCGGCGTGACCGACAGCCGGTCGGTGCGCACCTTGCGGTCGGCGATCCCGGCGGCCCGGAGCGCGCCCATCACCCGCCCCATCGCCTCGGCATTGCCGGCCATGGCCTCGCGCGCCGAGTGGCCGCGCGTCACCACCCCCGCCGACAGCCTCGCCATGTCGGGCACCGCCTGCGCCTCGCCCGATCCCTCCACCACGATGAACCGCGCCGTCGGCCCATCCTCGGCGGCGGCGGCGACGGTCATCGCCGGCAGGGCGAGGGAAACCAGCAGAACACGCGCGGCATGACGGAACATTAACGTTTCTCCCCTTCAATGAGGGGCGCACTCTCGGCGGCAATCGTGACCATTTTGGGGCGTGCGCACCGCACGGCGGTGCCGGCGGGCGGGTTTCCATATTGTATTCCTGCCGTGCCGCGCCGTAATACTGAACCGCGTCCGCAGGCCTCGGCAGGCGGGCGCAGCATGGGGGGCGCCATCCGGACCGCGAAGGACATCGTCGTCATCCTGGCATTGGCTGTCGCCATGGGCGCGGCCACGCTCGCGCCTGCGCGCGCCGATCTCGACAAGGGGATGGCGGCGTTCGAGGCGGGCGACTACGCCGCCGCGCTGGCCGAGTTCCGCGCCGACGCGGCGACCGGCGATGCCCGCGCCCAATACAATCTCGGCGTTCTGTACCTGACCGGCAAGGGGGTGGAGGCGGACGCGGCCGAGGCCGCGCGCTGGCACCGCCTCGCCGCCGAACAGGGGCTCGCAATGGCGCAGCACGGGCTCGGCGTCCTGTATTACCGCGGCGACGGCGTGGCGCAGGACCGTCTCGAAGCGTCGAGATGGTTCCGCAAGGCGGCCGATCAGGGGCTCGCCCGGGCGCAGTACAATCTCGGCGTCATGTATTTCAACGGCGAGGGGGTGCAGACCAACCTGGTCGAGACGATCAAGTGGATCAGCCTCGCCGCCGGCCAGGGCTTCGCGGACGCGCAGTTCCGGCTCGGCGCCATGTACGAGGAGGGCAAGGGGCTGCCGAAGGACGCCGGCGAGGCTCTCAAATGGTTCCGCGCCGCAGCGGAGAACGGCCACGACGCGGCCGGCACCCGGGCGAGGGCGCTGGCCGCCCGCCACGCCGCCGCCGCCCGCGAGACGCTGCGTGGCAGCGGCCGGTCGGCGGCGGAGACTCCGGACGCGCCGCCGCCCGGCCCCGATCCGAAGACGCGCGAAATCGCGGCCCCGGCGGGGAACGACCTGGTCGCCGCGCTGCCGCCGAAGCCCGAACCGCCGCCCGCGCCGCCTTCCATGGACCGCGACACAATCGCACCGCCGCCGACGGACACGCCGCCGCCGGAGGAAAGCCCGGCGGCGGCATCGCCGGAACCGCCGCCCCCGGCGGCGGAGGTCATGGACGGCTCCCCGCCGGCGGCCGAACCGGCCGAGGCCGCCGCGCCGCTGCCGGAACCCGCCCCGGCGCCGGAGCCGCCGCCCGCCGCCGCCGCGCGCCCCGAACCCGGACCGCCGCCGGCCGCGTCGCCGGAACGGAAGAAGCCGCCGGGGCCGTGGCGGGTGCAGTTCGCCGCCTATCGCGACCGGGGCGCGGCCGAATCCGGCTGGTCGAGGCTGCGCCGCCGGTTCGCCGCCGCGCTGGATCCGTGGCGCAGCCCGATTATCGAGAAGGCCGATCTCGGGCCGGGCCGGGGCGTGTTCCACCGCCTTCAGGCCGGCCCGTTCGAAAGCCGGACGCAGGCCGCCGGGCTGTGCGCGCGCATCCGCAAGACCGCCCCCGACCAGAGCTGCCTGCCGGTGCGCAAGCCGGACGCCCCGCCGCCGGACGCGGTCGGAGCCGCGCCCGGCGATTGACAAAGATTTCACCATAATCGATTACATCTGCCATCCGGCGCGCCTGCGCGCCCCACCCCTGCCGAGCTGATATCGCGATGGGCTGCCTGTTCCGACTTTTCTTCCTGCTTCTGGTGCTGGCCGTCATCGGCCTGCCGGTCGCCGCGGTCCTGCTCGGGCTCGACCGCGAGCCGCAGATCGTCCGCCAGCAGCCCGTGAGCGCGGCCGAGATGCGCGAGGCGGTGCTGATCGGCGCGCGGATCGCCATGGTCCCGGCGACCGCCGGCGGCAGCAGGATCACGCTCAGCGAGTCCGAGATCGACCTGCTAGTCCGCAGCTGGGCAGCCCGCGCGCTCCACGCCGCGGCGCGCGCGGCCGTGTCCCGGTTCGGGCTCGGCATCGGCGTGACCGTCGATACGCCGCTGCCGGAGAACCCGCTGGGGCGCTACGTCAACATCCGCGCGACGGTCGCGCCGTCGCAGGAGGAGCTGCTGGTCGACCGGCTCGCCATCGGCGGGATCGAGGTGCCGCAGCTCCTGATCCGTCCCGTCCTGCGGCTGGCGCTCGACCTGGTCAGCGGGCCCGGCCAGAGCGAGATGCTGTTCGACACCGTGCGCAGCGTCGCCGTCGCTGGCAAGAACGTGACCGTCGGGCTGTCGCCCGCAGCGCTGGGCGGGTTCGCCGCCGGCGCCCTGCCGTCGACCGGGAACGCACGCATCGACGAGCTGATCCGCGGCGCGAGCCCCGCCGACCGCCAGCGCGTGATGGACGAGATCGGCAAGCGCCTCGGCGACGATCCGGCGATGCGGCAGAAGGCGCTGGAGGCGCTGCAGCAGCGTTTCGGCGGGAACCTCCCCGCCGGCAGCGAGCAGATCATCCGCGAGCTGCAGCAGCGCTACGGCGGCCAGCTCCCCGCCGACCCCGACGTGGCGATCCAGGACATCAGGCGCCGGCTCGCCGACGATCCGGCCGCGCGCGACCGGGCGATCCGCGAGCTGAAGCAGCGCTACGACGCCGCGCCGCCGGCCAGATGACTGCCACCCGTCTCTCGCCGCATCGCGACCGCTGGGCCGTGTCCCGCGCCCGCATGGAGGCGGGGGACGAGAAGCACATGCCGGACGGGCGGCGGCGCAAGCGGATGTGGCTGCCGTTCAAGCTGGCGCTCGGCGCCTTCGCGCTCGGGCTGCGCCTGACCGGGCTCTATGCGCGGGGCGTGCGCAACGCGCTGGATATCCGGCTCAACGCCTTCGAGGTCGCGCTGCCCGGCCTGCCCGACGCCTTCGACGGCTACCGCATCCTGCATCTGGCAGACCTGCACATCGACGCGCTGGACGCGTTTCCCGCGCGGCTTGCCGCGCTGGCGGGAAGCGTGGATTGCGATCTCTGCGCGCTGACCGGCGATTACCGCTTCCGCGTGCACGGACCGGCCGATTCGGTCGGCCCGGGCATGCGGATGCTGACGGCGGCGCTGCGCCCGCGCGACGGGGTGTTCGCGATCCTCGGCAACCACGATTGCGCGGGAATGGCGCCGCTGTTCGAGTCGCTCGGCATCCGCATGCTGGTCAACGAGACGGCGACGCTGACGCGCGGCGGCGAGGCGCTGCACCTGACCGGCATCGACGACGTGCATTACTACTGGTCGGAGGATGCCTCGTCCGCGCTCCGCCACGCCCCGCCGGGCTGCCGCGTCGCGCTGGTGCATTCGCCGGAGATGGCGGAGGAAGCCGCCGCCTCCGGCGTGTCGCTCTATCTCACCGGCCATACCCATGGCGGGCAGGTCTGCCTGCCGGGCGGGCTGCCGGTCATCACCCATTCGCGCGGCCGACGGCGTTTCGCCGCGGGGCTGTGGCGCGAGGGCGGCATGCTGGGCTATACCAGCCGCGGCGCCGGCGTTTCCGGCCTGCCCGTCCGCTTCAACTGCCCGAGCGAAGCCGCGCTGATCACGCTGCGCCGCGCCTGACGCCGCCCTGCCGGGCCAACCCGTACCGAGAAGTCTCCGCCCTTGGCCGCTCCGCCGCCATCGTCTTCCGCGCCGCCGCAGAACAACGTCCTGCGCGGGGCCTTCTGGGCGGTGCTGGCGGCGACGTTCCACGCGCTGGTGCCGGTGGGGGTGCGCTACCTGTCGGACACCCTGCCGGCGGTCGAGATCGTGTTCCTGCGCAACGGGGTCGGGCTTTCCGCCTTTCTCTGCTGGTTCGCCTGGAAGGGATTCGGGGGCATGCGCACGAGCCGCATCGGGCTTCATTCGGTGCGGAACCTGATGAACTTCGTCGGCATGTGGTTCTGGTTCGCGGCGATCGGGATGATGCCGCTGGGCCAGGCGGTGGCGCTGCATTTCACCGTGCCGCTGATGGCGGTCGTCCTCGCCGTGATCTTCCTGCGCGAACGGCCGGGCCTCGTGCGCTGGATGGCGGTGGCGGTCGGGTTCGGCGGGGTGATGATCATCCTGCGGCCGGGCGAGATCGAGATCGGGACGGCGGCGCTGCTGGTGCTCGGCTCCGCCCTGCTCTACGCCGGCTGCGGCATCCTCTCCCGCACGCTGGGGCGGACCGAGCAGGCCAGCGTCACGACCTTCTTCTACCTCGTCACCCTGACCGCCTGCGCCGCGCCGTTCGCGCTGACGCAGTGGGTGACGCCGGACTGGTCGGACCTGCCCGCCGTGCTGCTGCTCGCCGCGGCGGGGACGGCGGCGCCGTACTGCCTGTTCCGCGCCTATCGCTACGCCGAGGCCAGCATCGTCTCGCCCATCGACTTCCTGCGCCTGCCGCTGACCACGGGCTGCGCGCTGCTGCTGTTCGGCGAGACCACGGATGTCTGGACCTGGGTCGGCGGCGCGGTGATCTTCGGCTCCACCTGGTTCATGACCTGGCGCGAATCGCGGCGCAGGCGGCAGCCCGCGAAGCCCGCCGAATAATTCCGCCCCGCCCTGCCCAGCCGCCGCGCCATCGGATAAGGTCGCCCAATGAGCGCCGCAGGGGAGGAGCAGGGCCGGGGCGAGGCCACGCACGATGTCGTCCGCGGCGTCGCCTGGGCCGTGGTCGCCTGCGTGCTCTACGGCATCGTGCCCATCGGGGTGCGGCTGCTGTCCGACACCATGCCGGCCATCGAGATCGTGTTCCTGCGCAATGCCGGCGGGCTGCTGATCTTCCTGCCCTATTTCGCCGTCGTCGGGTTCGGCCGGCTGCGGACGAAGCGCATCGGCGCGCATCTCGTGCGCAACACGATGAACTTCACCGGCATGTGGTTCTGGTTCGCGGCGCTGGCGATGATGCCGCTGGGCCAGGCGGTGGCGCTGCACTTCACCATCCCGCTGATGGCGATGATCATGGCCATCGTCTTCCTCGGCGAGCGGCCGGGCGCGGCGCGCTGGGTCGCCACCGTCGTCGGGTTCGGGGGCGTGCTGCTGATCCTGCGGCCCGGCGTGGCGCCGGTGGACCTCGCCGCCCTGTTCGTGCTCGCCTCCGCCCTGCTCTACGCCGGGACCAGCACCTACACCCGCGCGCTGGGCCGCACCGACGAGCCCAGCGTCACCACCTTCTACTACCTGGCGATGCTCGCCGCCTTCGCCGCGCCCTTCGCCTTCATGGACTGGGTGGCGCCGACAACGGACGACATCGTGCCGCTGTTCATCCTGATCGCGTCGGGCACCGGCGCACCCTACTGCCTGATCCGCGCCTTCAAGTTGGCCGAATCCAGCCTGGTCTCTCCGGTGGAGTTCATCCGCCTGCCCTTCACCGCCGGCTTCGCCTGGATCCTGTTCGGCGAGGTCACCGACATGTGGACCTGGATCGGCGCCGGCATCATCTTCACCGCGACCTGGTACATGACCTGGTCCGAAAGCCGCGCGGCGCGGGCGGGGTAGCGGCGGGGGGTCCTCCCGCCGCCGGAATTGCCGCCTAATCCAGCAGGTAGCCGAACTTCTGCTTCGCCTTCTCCCAGAGCTCGGGCTCGGGCATGTTCACGCGGGGGTACTCGTCCTTCCAGTGGAAGGGGCGGCAGGCGTTGATGATGGCGCGGCTGTTGGTCATGTTGCCGACGGCCTTCATCGCCGGCGGGATCGACGGGTCGAGCCCGGTGGACCAGGCGTTGTGGATGATATCGATGCCGCTGGCGGGGTCGTTGCGGAAGCACATCGCCCACATCACGTCGTCCAGGCTGGTGACGTCGATATCCTCGTCCACCACCACGACGAACTTGCCGGCATAGGCGCCGACGCGGCACTGGCTGGCGATGTGGCCGGCCTGGGTCGCGTGGCCGGGGTAGCGCTGCTTGATGGAGACGGCGGTGAACATGCGCGAGCCGCCGCATTCGTGGCACCACACGCCCTGCACGTCGGGCACGCCGGCGGCCTCGATCTGCTCCTTCAGCAGGGCGGAGCGGACGACCGCGCGGTAGCGCGACTGCTCCTCCGGCGGGCGCTGGGGCGGGCAGCCGAGGATGATCGGGTCGTTGCGATGATAGATCGCCTTGATGTCCAGCACCGGGCCGGAATGGACGGGGCTGCCGTAATAGCCGGTCCATTCGCCGAACGGGCCTTCCATCCGCGTGTTCTCGGGATAGCAGAACCCTTCGAGCACGATCTCGGCATTGGCGGGGAACGGCAGGCCGGTGTGCTTGCCGTGCACCACCTTCACCGCCTCGCCGCGATAGCCGCCGACGATGTCGTATTCGCAGGTGCCGTAGGGGATCTCGGTCGACGACATCAGGAAGTTCAGCGGATCGACGCCGACGACGACGCAGACCGGCATCGGCTCGCCGCGCTCCATGTATTTCTGGCGGTGGATGCGGCCGTGCTTGCCGGGCGAGATGTAGAAGCCCACCGTCTTCGCGTCATGCACCATGACGCGGTAGGTGCCGAGATTGATCCAGCCTTCTTCCGGGTCGCGGGTGACGTTGAACGAGCCGGTGCCGATATAGCGCCCGCCGTCGTCCTTGTGCCACAGCGGCACGGGGAAGCGGTTGATGTCGACGTCGTCGCCCTCGACCACGTTCTCCATCACCGGGCCGGTCTCGACCACCTCGTACGGGATCGGCTTGTTGACGATCTCCTTGAACGCCCTGTTGAAGGCCTGGCTTAGCTCGAACTTGTTGAGATGCGTCGGGAAGCCCAGTGTCAGGTTCTGGCGCGTGCCGCCGAAGAAATTGGTGAAGACGCGGAACCCCTTGGGATAGCCGGGGATGTCGTCGAACAGCGCGCAGGGCGCGGCTTCGGAATGCTGCAGCAGCTCGGTCGCGAGCCCGATATCCTCTTCCCAGCTCGCGCCGCTGACGCGCCGCAGCTCGCCCAGCTTGTCCACCTCCGCGATATATTCGCGCAGGTCGCGATAGGGAATGTGGTGCTTGAGATTGCTGAGCTGGCCGCCGTCCATCGCGTGATCTCCGTCCGTCGTGCATACCGGGAAAGAAGGCGCAAAACTAGGCCGTCTCGCCACCGGTGTAAATGGCGGGGCGCTCTGTGGTAGAGCTACCTCGCTTCCCGACCCGTTCCCCTGCCCGAAGGCAAGCCGCATGGACGCCAGCCAGAGCCAGCCGCCCTCTCCCGCCGCCGAGGACCGCCACCGGCTGTCGCCGGCGCTGCGGGGAATCCTCTGGATGCTGCTGGGCGTGGCGGGGCTGGCCGCCGTGGTGCTGTCGGTGCGGGGGCTGAAGACGATGGAAATGTCGACGCTGCAGATCCTGTTCCTGCGCGCGGCGGTCGGCATCGCGGTGATCGCGCCCATCGCGCTCCGCAGCGGGCTCGCCAACATCCGCACCACCCGGCCGGGCTACCATTTCGGCCGCAACGCGGTGCACCTGGCCGGGCAGTTCTGCGTGTTCTACGGCATCATCCACATCCCTCTGGCGGTCGTCACCTCGCTGGAATTCACCGTACCGATCTGGTCGGCCATCCTCGCCGGGTTCTGGATCGGCGAGACGGTGCGCGCCCATCGCTGGGTCGGCATGGCGGTCAGCTTCATCGGGGTCCTGTTCATCATCCGCCCCGGGGTGGACGAGGTGGACCCGGCGGTGTTCGTCGTGCTGCTCGGCGCGTTCGCCTTCGCAGTGCAGAACGTGATGGTCAAGGTGCTGACCCGCACCGACAGCGCCAGCTCGGTGGTGTTCTGGATGAACGTGATGCAGGCCGCGCTGGCCCTGCCGTTCGCGCTCTGGGTCTGGGCGCCGGTGGGGTGGGCGCACCTGCCCTGGGTGATCGCGCTCGGCATCGCCGGGATGGTCGCGCATTACGCGATGACGCGCGCGCTCGCCGTGGCCGACCTGTCGCTGGTGTTCCCGTTCGACTTCCTGCGCATGCCGCTGCTGGCGATGGTCGCCTGGGCCGTCTGGGGCGAGGTGTTCTCGCCCTGGGCCGCGGTCGGCGCGCTGGTGATCTTCGCCTCCAGCTACTGGGTGGCGACGCGCGAGAGCCGCATCAACCGCGCCGCGCGCGCCGCCGCCGCGACCGGGACGTGAGCGCGCCCGCCGCAACGCCGCTTTCCGACACGGCGCGCGGCATCCTGTGGATGCTGCTGGCCGTGCTCGGCCTCGCCACCGCGATGGTGTCGGCGCGGGCGCTGAAGGACGACCTGCACACGTTCGAGATGCTGTTCCTGCGCGCCGGGATCGGCTTCCTGCTGGTCTGCGCGTTCATCGGCGCGAAGGGATGGGGACGGCTGCGCACGGCGCGGCCGGTCTTCCACGGCGTGCGCAACGCCACCCATCTGGGCGGGCAGTACTTCCTGCTGTTCGCGCTGATCTACATCCCGCTCGGGCAGGTGACGGCGCTCGAATTCGCCATCCCGATCTTCACCACGCTGATCGCCGCCTTCGTCCTGCGCGAACGGGTCGGAGCGGCGCGCTGGGCCAGCATTGCCATCGGCTTCGCCGGGGTGCTGGTGATCGTGCGGCCCGGCTTCGGCGTGGTGCACCCGGCCGCGCTTCTGGCGGTGTTCGCGACCGTCTGCTTCGCCGCCAGCAACAACATGGTGAAGGTGCTGACGCGCACCGAAAGCGTCGTGGTCATCGTGTTCTGGATGCATCTGATGCAGGCGCTGTTCGCGCTCGTCCCCGCCCTGCCGGTCTGGGTGACGCCGGCGCCGCATCACTGGCCGTGGATCCTGGGGCTCAGCATCGGCAGCGTGGTGTCGCACTACGCCATGACCCGCTCCGTCGCGCTGGCGGATCTGTCGGTGATCTTTCCATTCGACTTCCTTCGCCTGCCGGTGACCG
>WHUE01000094.1 GCA_009377375.1 Alphaproteobacteria bacterium
CCCTGCCCCGTCGCTTCCAGCCGCGCGACCGCCTCCGCCTTGGCCGCCTCGACTTCCATCCCGTCGAGGAAGTCGGAATTGGCCAGCCGGCCGGGGCCGGTATACGCCTCCTCGCCCACCGCGAAGGACGCCGCGTCCTCGCCCGGCGGGATGACCACGGGGCGCACCGGCAGGTCGTACTTGCGGGCGAAATCGAGGTCGCGCCGGTCGTGCGCCGGGCAGCCGAAGATCGCGCCCGTGCCGTATTCCATCAGCACGAAATTGGCGACATAGACCGGCAGCTCGACTCCGTCGCGGAACGGGTGCCTCGCCGCCAGCGGCGTCCGGTAGCCCTTCTTCTCCGCCGTCTCGATGGCCTCTTCGGTGGTGCCGATGCGGTCGCACTCGGCGATGAAGGCGGCGAGCGCCGGATCGTCCCGCGCCAGCGCCGCGGCGACGGGGTGATGCGGCGAGACGGCGATGAACGAGGCGCCGAAGATCGTGTCCGGGCGGGTGGTGAACACGTCCAGCGCGTCGCCGCCGTTCGCGTGCGCGCCGATGTCGAAGGCGATCCGCGCGCCGGTGCTGCGGCCGATCCAGTTGGCCTGCATCAGCCGCACCTTCTCCGGCCAGCGATCGAGCGCATCGAGCCCGTCGAGCAGCACGTCGGCGAATTCGGTGATGCGCAGGAACCACTGGTTCAGCTCGCGCCGCTCCACGGCTGCGCCGGAGCGCCAGCCGCGCCCGTCGATGACCTGCTCGTTGGCCAGCACGGTGTTGTCCACCGGGTCCCAGTTGACCCAGCTCTTGCGCCGGTAGGCCAGGCCTTCCCGAAGGAAGTCGAGGAAGATCTTCTGCTCGTGGCGGTAATAGTCCGGGTGGCAGGTCGCGATCTCGCGCGACCAGTCGATCGACAGCCCCATGGATTTGAGCTGCCGGCGCATGGTGGCGATGTTCTCGTAGGTCCAGGCGCCGGGATGGGTCTTCTGCTCCATCGCGGCGTTCTCGGCGGGCATGCCGAACGCGTCCCAGCCCATCGGGTGCAGCACGTTGAAGCCGCGCGCCCGCTTGTAACGCGCGACCACGTCGCCCATCGTGTAGTTGCGCACATGGCCCATGTGGATGCGCCCGGACGGGTACGGGAACATCTCCAGCACGTAATATTTCGGCCGGGACGGATCCTCCGCGGCGGCGAAGCAGCCCTCCGCCTCCCATGCGGCCTGCCACCGGGATTCGGCTTCCTTCACGTTGTAACGGGATCGGGCGCTGTCGGTCGCCATCGGGATCGCTTATGCCTGTCGCCGGCGCCACCCGCCGGCGGGCGCGACTGTCTCACGCGGCGGCGCGGCCCGCAAGCCGCCCGCCGCGGCCGCGTCAGTTGTTCTTCGCGGTGGAGGTCAGGCGGAGCTGGCGGGCGCGGGTCAGGATCTCGTTCTCGAGGCTGGACGCGGTGTCGGCGGCGGTGGCGCTGGCGATCCAGGCGCCGTTGCCGTTGGCGCGCTGGCGGAACACGGCCACCTTGATGCCGTCGGCGCGCAGCTCGCGCCCCAGGATGTACACGCTCATCTTGTAGCGCTCGTCCGGCGCCTCGGCCGGGGTGTACCAGTCGGTGATGATGACCCCGCCGAACGGGTCGGCGGAGGCCAGGGGCATGAAGGCGATGGTGTCCAGCGAGGCGCGCCACAGATAGCTGTTGACCGCGAGCCCCCCGCCGCCGCCCGGCGCGTTCTTGTTGTTGCCGCCGAGGTTGAAGATGTCCAGCCCGCCCTCGCCGAAGACCGAGTGGTTCTTTTCGAGTTCGCTCTCGTTGATCCACTGATCCTTGCGTGTCGGGTCCGGCACGAGCGGATCGACCTCGCCGATGCCGCACCCGGCGAGCATAAGCGCCGCGGCAAAGGCCGCCGCAAGCCCCCGTCTGGCCGCCGCGTCGGCGCGGGTTGAAAATGCAATCACCACATGGCCCCCTGGTGGCTGAAGACTCCTGCGCGACATTGCCGCACACCCTCAGCATTCTCGGATAATCCCCGGTAATCTACGCGCGAAGCCGGTTCATTTCAATCGTTTCACCGCTGTCCCGTTTAACTTCCGGGATCGGCCGGAAGGCCAGCAGGCTCAGGCATGCTCGCCGGCCCCGGAAGCTGAACCGGACAGGAGCGACCCTTCGCCGACCACGACGGGGGACAGGTGGGCGTTAAAACCGGAAACCGTTGGGGGGCGGCGACGGGACGGCGCAATGCTGCAACACAACCTTAGAAGATTGCCCTAACAGGCCCTTAATACGGGACAAATCGGCCCGTTGCAAAAATACAACGACGTGGTAAAAACGCCTCATTCGGGTGCGGCGTTGCTTGACCCTTCGGGCGCCGTGCCGGTATGAACAGGTTGCGTCCATGCGGATGTTGTCTCTGCCGTACGGACGGGCCTGAGCGAGAGGCCAGACTGAACAGCAATACTGGAGGGGAAATTGAAAAAGCAACTTTTGGCTACGACGGCTCTTGCCGCGGCGGGTATGTTCGCCGTGTCGGGCGCCGCAATGGCGCAGGCCAGCAAGCCGACGCTGTCGATCGGCGGCTGGATGGAAGGCGTCGTCTCTGCCGCCGACACCGACGATAACCAGGCCGACCAGGCCACCGTCGGCGTGATCTTCGATTCGGAAATCCATTTCAAGGGCTCGACGACCCTCGACAACGGCATCCGGATCATGGGCCGCGTCGAGCTCGAAGGCCAGTCCGGCGGCAAGGATCTCTCCGGCGGCGCGAGCCGTAACACGATCGACGAGGCTTGGCTGAGCGTCAACGGCTCGTTCGGCCAGGTCATGATCGGCGGCCACGACAACGCGGCCTTCAAGGAAGTGACGCGCTACTCGGGCACCTGGTCGACCCAGGTGGGCCAGAACGCGGCCCTCGACGCCGGCGACTTCGCGCCGACGCGCGGCCTGTCGTCCTACCAGCGCGAGACGCAGACCCGCCTTTCGCTGGGCGATCCCGACTCGGAGAAGATCAGCTACTTCACGCCGCGGGTCGCAGGCTTCCGCCTCGGCGCGAGCTACATGCCGAGCTTCGCCGAGGGCACGCCCGATACCGATTCCGGTGGACTCGGCAACGCCGGTCCCAACAGCACCGCCGGCCAGCGTCACGGCTTCAACGACGAGGCCTCGCACGAGGGCTATGCGCTTTCGGGCAGCTTCGACCAGAAGTTCGGCGGCGTCGGGGTGGGTCTCGCCGCCGGCTATGCGAGCGTCCACAGGCAGGCCGCGGCCGGCTTCGTGGAGGACAGCAACCCGCACGGCTTCAGCTTCGCCGGCTCGCTCACCTTCGGCGGCTTCAAGGTCGGCGCAGGCTACCGGAGCGAGTCCAACCGCAAGACCGCGGGCGGCGACGACCGGAACGCGAAAGTGATCGATGTCGGCGCCAAGTACAGCTTTGGGGCGAACCACATCTCGGCCGGCTACATCAGTGGCGAGAGCGAGGACAATCCCGCCGTCGACGGCACGGACGACACGACGATCAACGTGGTGTCGTACCGCCGGGACCTCGGGCCGGGCGTGCAGTACCGCCTGAACCTGTGGCGCATCGACTATGACGGCGAGGGCGAGGGCGCTGCCGGCACCGACAGCGCCGAGACGTTCGCCGTCTCGACCTCGGTTCGCGTCGCGTTCTGAGGCGGCCGAAGCAGGCGATCGGGCCGGCCCTCCGGGGCCGGTCCGCGAAGGGGCGGCGCGAGCCGCCCCTTTTCGTTTGGGCGTCGTTCGGGCGCGGCCCCTGCTGTCCCGACGACCGATTGAACGGGGGACGCGGATCGCGCCCTCTCTTTCCTTTCGTCCTGCCCCGGCTTGAAGGTGGGGCCGTCCACACCTTCAAGCCCACGGCTGTCCGGTTTAAATGCCCGCTCTTCCCGTCGTGGTCGGCGAAGGCCGACCATCCACGTTTTGTCTTTTTTTCAGGCGTTTGAAAAAGCAAAAACACGTGGGTGGTCGGCCTTCGCCGACCACGACGGAGAGGAGAGGTCGGAGTCCAAAATGGCAGGAACCGCAGGGAGGCCAACACGCTCAAGCCATTCGGCCGACCCTGGAAGTTAACCGGACAGCCGTGGGCGCGGCCGGCCATGCCGCACTGTGGCATAAAAGCCATGCTGCATTGAAATCGACCAGACGACGCGTCCGCGTCTTGCTGCCGGCCCGGCGCGGCGTACTTGCATCTCGCGGCCGTGCGGATGTCCGGGGGGTCGCGCCCGCAGGTGCGGGCCTTGCTTCAACGATACTGGAGGGAAGATGAAGAAGCAGCTTTTGGCCACGACGGCTCTTGCCGCGGCGGGTATGTTCGCCGTGTCGGGCGCCGCGATGGCGCAGGCCAGCAAGCCGACGCTGTCGCTCGGCGGCTGGATGGAAGGCATTGTCTCTGCCGCCGACACCGACGAGAACCAGGCCGACCAGGCCACCGTCGGCGTGATCTTCGATTCGGAAATCCACATCAACGGCTCGGCGACCCTCGACAACGGCATCCGGATCACGGGCCGCGTCGAGCTCGAAGGCCAGTCCGGCGGCAGGGACATTGCCGGCGGCGCGAGCCGTAACACGATCGACGAGGCTTGGCTGAGCGTCAACGGCTCGTTCGGCCAGGTTATCATCGGCGGCACGGACAACGCGGCCTTCCAGGAAGTGACGCGCTACTCGGGCAGCTGGGCGACCCAGGTGGGCCAGAACGCGGCCCTCGACGCCGGCGACTTCGCGCCGACGCGCGGCCTGACGACCTTCCAGCGCGAGACGCAGACCCGCCTTTCGCTGGGCGACGGCGACTCGGAGAAGATCAACTACTTCACGCCGCGGATCGCGGGCTTCCGTCTCGGCGCGAGCTACATGCCGAGCTTCGCCGAGGGCACGCCCGATACCGATTCCGGTGGACTCGCCAACGCCGGTCCCAACGGTACCTCCGCTCAGCGTCACGGCTTCACCGACGAGGCCGAGCACGAGGGCTATGCGCTGTCCGCCAGCTTCGACCAGAAGTTCGGCGGCGTCGGGGTGGGTCTCGCCGCCGGCTATGCGAGCGTCCACAGGACGGCCGGGGCCGGCTTCGTGGAGGAGAGCAATCCGGAGGGTTACTCCTTCGCCGGCTCGCTCAGCTTCGGCGGCTTCGAGGTTGCCGCAGGCTACCGGAACGAGTCCAACCGCAAGACCGCGAACGCGGCTGCCCGCATCCGGAACGCCGAAGTGTTCGATGCCGGCGCCAAGTACACCTTTGGGGCGAACCACATCTCGGCCGGCTACATCCGTGGCCAGAGCGAGGACAGCGCCGCTGTCAGCGGCACGGACGACACGACGGTCAACGTGGTGTCGTACCGCCGGGACCTCGGGCCGGGCGTGCAGTATCGCCTGAACCTGTGGCGCATCGACTATGACGGCGAGGGCGAGGGCGCTGCCGGCACCGACGACGCCGAGACGTTCGCCGTCTCGACCTCGGTCCGCCTCGCGTTCTGAGGCGGCCGAAGCAGGCGATCGGGCCGGCCCTCCGGGGCCGGTCCGCGAAGGGGCGGCGCGAGCCGCCCCTTTCGTCTGGGCGTCGTTCGGGCGCGGGTCGTTTCGGGCGCGCCGGGACGCGCCGCCGCGGTTTGACTCGACGCGAAGCCCTGCCTAAAACGGGCGCGGTCGGCAATGCCGGCGCGTCTGCGGCGAGGCGAACATGCAGGGCGGAATCCCGGTCACCGGGGACATAGAGCTGGTCTTCGGCACGCCGGTGGTCATGACGGCGATGCCGGATGCGGCGCGGGTGAACGAGGCCCTGCTGGCCCGCATCGAGGCGGCGCGGGCCGCCGATCCGCGGCGTGGGCCGGCGGCCGGCGGCTGGCGGTCGGGCCCGGATCTGTGGGAAGGGGACGATCCCGGCGCCGCGGCGCTGCGCGCGGCGATGCACGGCGCCGTGGCGGAGGTCGCGGCGCTGCGCAGCGCCGAAGCCGAACCGGGGACCGACACGCGCTACCGGATGCGCGTCCGGGCGAATGTCAACGGCCCCGGCGATTACACCGCCCGGCACAGCCAGGCGGCGTACGACTGGACCCTGATCTATTTCATCGCCTGCGGCACGCCGGCGGCGGACCGGCCGCTGTCCGGCCGGCTCGAACTCCACGAACCGCGGCGACTGGCCGAGGCGGCGCCGCTGCCGGGGTTCTGCTTCGGCGGCTCGATCGTGGTCGACCCGGCGCCGGGGCGGCTTGTGCTGTTCCCCGCGTGGCTGGAGTACTCCTTCCACCCGTGGCAGGGCAGCGGCGAGCATGTCACCGCCATCGGCCTGGCGAAGACCGGGGATCTTCCGCCGGCAGCCTCCGCCCCGCCGGGGAAGGAGGGGGCGCCATGGACCCGTTGATACCGCTGAGCGAAACCGTCGCGCTCGGCTTCGCGACGCCGGTGCTGGCGCGCCGGACGCAGGGGTTCGAGCCGGTCAACCGGGCGTTGGCCGCGCAGACCCGGGCGGTCATGGCGGCGGATGGCGGGGCGCGGTACAGCAATCGCGGCGGCTGGCAGTCCAGGCCCGATTTCTGGGACTGGCCGTCCTCCGAGGTCGCGACCTGGCGCGGCTGGGTCCACGACGCGATCCTGCGCATGTCTGCGCTGACGACCGGGGAAACCGATCTCGGCCGCGTCGATGTCCGGTACGAGGCGTCGGCCTGGGTCAACGTCAACCGGCACGGGCATTACAACATCTCCCACATCCATAACGAATGCCACTGGGCGGTGGTCTACTACGTCGAATGCGGCGCGATGGAACCGGGCTGGGAATACAACGGCAAGATCGAGCTGAACGACCCGCGCACGATGGCGAAGGCGTCGACCCTCTCCGGCTACGGCTTCCGCAGCGTGCTGTTCGATCCCGTGCCTGGCGCGCTGATCGTGTTCCCGTCCTGGATCGAGCATTCAGTCCACCCGTTCTACGGTACGGGCGACCGCATCTCGATCGCCTGCAACGTCAGGATCACAGGCGGGCGGCATTCCGGGCTAACGGCGTAGGCCCGTTCATTGTCACCCGATGACCGCCATCGCCTTGAGGTCGGCGACGAGCTTCGCCGCCGCGGCCTCGCCCATCGCGGGGAAGGCGCGCCGCAGCGCCGCCGGGGTGAAGCGCCGTTGGGACAGCACCCACTGGGTTTGCGGGCGGACCTCCTCCGGCAGGGCCACGGCGCCGCGCGGTCCCCTCAGCAGCCAGTCCTCGCCCCGGCGCACCACCGCGAACCCGTCCCCGGTCAGCGACAGCGCGTCCTCCTCGCCGTCCGGGATACCGGGACCGGCCAGGACGTCGGACAGCGCGAGCGCGCTGCGCAGAAAGCCGTTCTCGCGGATAAGGCGGGCGGCCTCGGCAACGAAGGCGGGCTCGCGCAGCATGGCGGCGGCGGCGGCGGCGAGCCCGTCCAGATGCGCGGCCAGCCGGCCCTCGTCGCCGTCGACCGGCAGGTTGGCGCGGAACCGCGGCGAGGCCATGGCGCGCTCGAACAGCAGGGTGAGGATGTCCATGCCGATCGGCATGATCGCGCCGAACGCGACATGCATGGCGCCGTCGGTCGTGGCCAGCGCGTCATGGTACTGGCCGCGCGGCAGGTACAGCACGTCGCCCGGCCGCATCGTGACCTCCCGCAGCAGCGCGCCCTTGCGCGCGTGCCGCTCCTCCAGCGGGCGGGCGACATAGGCGCCGCCGGCGTCGTTGATCGGCGCGTCCTCGCGGCCCGACCAGATCCGCCACACCTTCTCGCCGGCGAGGTGGAGCGCGTAGACGTCGTGGGTATCGCAGTGGACGTCGAAGGCCTTGCGCTCGACGCGCGAGAAATAGAGGTTGGCCTGCGCCCTGCAATGCGTCCGCCGCTCCAGCGCGCTGCCGATGGCGTTGAGCCGCGCGTCGAGCTGGTCGATGTCGTTCAGCACCAGCGAGGCGCCGCGCGCCAGCCACGCCGCCACCTTCCCCGGATCGGTGCGCCAGGGCTGCGCGCCGGTCATCGCGGGGTCGCTGCGCAGGTAATCCGCGGCCGCCACGGGCCTGGTGTCTAGGTACAGCTTCAGCGATTCGGGGGTCCAGATCGACATATTGGCCAGCCGCTCCATGTCGGCCAGGCCGAACGTCGCGGCCTTCTCCGGCGTGCCCGGCACGTGCAGCGGCTTGCGGTCGAAATACTCGGCGAAGAAAACGTCCGGGCCGACCGGGGCCAGGAAGGTCTCGAAGGCGTCTGTCATGCCATGTTCCCAGTTGCGGGCGCATTATGCAAGTCGCCTCCAGCGCCGATCAAGGCGTTTCGCTGGCGGCCCGCGGCCGGTGTGGTAGGATTGCGGCCATGACGGAAACCGCCGCTTCCCCGCCCGGCCTCGACGACGTCGCCGTCAGGCTCGACGCGGTGAAGGCCCGCATCGCGGCCGCCGCGCGCGAGGCCGGCCGCGACCCGGCGGCGGTCACGCTGGTCGCCGTGTCCAAGACCCATCCGGCGGCGGCGGTGCGGGCCGCGCTGGCGGCCGGGCACCGCGTCTTCGGCGAGAACCGGGTGCAGGAGGCGGAGGCGAAGTTTCCCGCCCTGCGCGACGCGTTTCCCGGCCTCGTCCTGCACCTGATCGGCCCGCTGCAGACCAACAAGGCGCGCGACGCCGTCGCCCTGTTCGACGTCATCGAGACGGTGGACCGGCCGAAGCTCGCCGCCGCGCTGGCGCGGGAGATGGACCGGCTGGGCCGCCGCCCGGACGTGCTGGTGCAGGTGAACACCGGCGAGGAGCCGCAGAAGGCCGGGGTGCTGCCCGCCGACGCCGACGCCTTCATCGAGGCCTGCCGCGGCGAGTACGGCCTGAAGCTGCGCGGGCTGATGTGCATCCCGCCGGCGGACGAGGAGCCGGAGCTGCATTTCGCCCTGCTGGCGGAGATGGCGAAGCGCCACGGCTTGCCCTGGCTGAGCATGGGGATGAGCGCCGATTTCGAGGCCGCGGTGAAGATGGGCGCGACCCATGTCCGCGTCGGCACGGCGGTGTTCGGCCACCGGCCGGCCGGCTGAGTCACGGCGCGGGCGCGACGATCCGGATTTCGTCGTCCGGCGCGAGTTCCTCCACGATCTCCCGCAGATCGTCCAGCGCCAGCGCGACGCAGCCTTCCGTCGGGGCGTAGCCCGGCCTTGCGACATGGATGAAGATGGCGCTGCCCCTGTGCGGCACGGGCGGATCGTCGTTGTGGCCGACCACCACGACCAGGTCGTACAGCCCGTCCTCGCGCCACAGCGTCTCGTGCCGGCCCGGCCAGGGCAGCGTCACCTGGCGGTTGTATCGCGCATCGGCGGGATCGTCGCACCAGCCGTCGGTCTCTGCGATCGGCGACGCGGGCAGCGTGCTGCGCGGGGCGGGTACGCGGTCGGCGCGGTAGAGCACGCGGCGCAGCGGAAAGCGTCCCGCCGGGGTCGCGCCGTCGCCCTCGCGCTTGTCCACGGCGATGCCCGACCGGCCCAGGGCGCAGCGCAGAAGCCGGCCGCGCCAGTCGATTACGCCGTCGGGATGGACGATAAGCGGCATGACGCCTTTATAGCGTCGCCGGCGGGCGGATCACAGGGGAGCGGCGGCCGGCGGATCACCGGCCGCGCAGGCGCAGCGTGTCCTCGTACTTGTTCAGCGCGCGCTCCATCGCCTGGGTGATCCATTCCGGCGAGGCGCCGGCGGGGATCATGTTGGGATGAACCGGCGCCCGCGCCGGCTTCTGCGCCGCTTGGGGGGCGGCGGCGGAGACGGCGGCGGGTTTCGCATCCTTCGCCTTTTCGTCCGGCGCGTCCGCGTCGGCGCCGATTTCGGGCAGCGGGTCGACGGCGTTCGCGAGCAGCATGGCCGCCTGGGCGCGGCGGGCCCGCTCCACCGCCTCGGCGATGCGTGCTTTCTCGGAGGGCGACGAACCGACGACCGGGCGCGGCTTTTCGTCCCGCGCCGGAAATTCGCGTCCGGCGATCGCGTCGGCGGCCGGGCGGGCGGGCGCCGCCGCGGGGGGCGGTGCGGCAGGCAGCGGGTTCCGGGCCGTTGCGGGCGCGTCCGCTTGCGTCTCCGGGTCCGGGCCGGCGGCGGGCGCGACCGAGGACAGGGTTTCGGTTTCGGCCACCGCTGCGTCCGGGGCCTGCGGGGCGTCCGCTGCGTCGTCGCCGGTCAGGTCCTGGACGAAGGCTACCATGTTGGCGCCGATATCCCTGCCGGTGGCCCCTTCGACCGCCGCCTGGGCGGCGCCGAGCGCCAGCCCGATCCCGCCGCCGTACAGCGCGCCCCCGATCAGCCGGGCGCCCAGCCCCAGCCCGTCGCCGGTGATGGCGCGGTAGAGGGTGGAGACGACGGGGATGTGCTGCAGCGGATTGACGATGTCCAGGACGTCCGCGAAAGTCAGCCCGCGCGCCTTGTCCTGCCACAATTCCCCGAATTCCATCGTGCCGGACTCTATGGGCTCGTTTTCCGGGTCGTCCGGGAAACGCTGGACGGGCGCGGTCGGCGGCGGCAACGAGGCGACGGGCAATGGCATGAACTCCTCCTGCGCGCGGCGATGCAAGACGCGTGCCAGACGGGGCGGGTCCGACACCGCGGAAAACCGCGATCCCCGCGCGGCGGAGGCCGGGCCCGGCGGCAGGGCCTGCCGCGGCGGCGGCAGAATCTGCCCGCGGCGGGCATATTCCGCCGCGCCCGGCAACGGGGTTGCCCGTTCCCGGCCGTTTCCCTATCTGTAGCTCCGGCCGCCGCGACCGGAGCGGGTTGTTGCGCTCACGGAATAAACCTGCGGCACGGGCTGTTTGCCGGTATAAGGGCGGCGATGCGGGGGTTGGAGAGGACGATGACGACGGGTAAGAGAATCCTGCTGGTCGAGGACGACGACGCGCTGCGCCAGTCGCTCGGCGAGCAGCTCGAGCTGCACGAGGAATTCGACATCGAGACGGCCAATTCCGCCGCCGATGCGCTCGCCGCGACCAAGGCGCGGCATTTCGACATGCTGATCCTCGATGTCGGGCTGCCCGACATGGACGGGCGCGAGCTCTGCCGCCTGCTGCGCCGGTCCGACGTCAAGGCGCCGATCATCATGCTGACCGGCGCGGATTCGGAAGCCGACACTATCCTCGGTCTCGATTCCGGGGCCAACGACTATATCACCAAGCCGTTCCGCCTCGGCGTGCTGCTGGCGCGCATCCGCGCCCAGATGCGGCAGCACGAGCGCAGCGAGGACGCGGTGTTCGCGCTCGGCCCGTACAGCTTCCGCCCGGCCGCCAAGATGCTGATCGAGCCGGACAGCGAGCGCAAGATCCGCCTGACCGAGAAGGAGACGGCGATCCTGAAATACCTGTTCCGCTCCGGCGACAGCGTGATCGGCCGCGACGAACTGCTGAACGAGGTCTGGGGCTACAATTCCGGCGTCACCACCCACACGCTGGAAACCCATGTCTACCGCCTGCGCCAGAAGCTGGAGCGCGATCCCTCCAACGCCACGATCCTGGTGACGGAGCCGGGCGGCTACCGGCTGGTGCCGTAGGCCTCGCCCCGCCCGGCGTCGAATTCGGCGGCAAGAGTCGGAGTGCGGGCCGCCAGCGGCATCGTTATCCATGACGGCATGATCACCGGACAGGAGAGAGAGGATGAACATGATCGTCGATACCCGGACTGCCGGGAAATCCGTCCCCGCCCCCGCCGCGCCGGTCGAACGGGACCCGCGCTGGCAAGCCGTTCTCGACCGGGATCCGGCCTTCGACGGACAATTCGTCTATGCGGTGGGCACGACCGGCGTCTATTGCCGGCCGACCTGTCCGTCGAGGCGCGCCAGGCCGCGGAACGTGACCCTGTACGACACCTGCGGCGAGGCGGAAGCGGCCGGGTATCGCGCCTGCCGGCGGTGCCGGCCCGACGAGGCGTCGCCGGCGGCGCGGCGCGCGGCGCTGGTCGCCCGGGCCTGCCGCCGGATCGAGGAGTCGGACGAGCTTCCCCGGCTGGACGCGCTCGCCGCCGAGGCAGGCGTGAGCGCCTTCCATTTCCATCGCCTGTTCAAATCGGTCACCGGCCTGACGCCGCGCGCCTACGGCGCGGCCCATCGCGCGGGCCGCGTGCGCGCGGCGCTCGCCGAGGGCGGGACCAGCGTCACCGAGGCCATTTACGATGCCGGCTTCAACGCCAGCAGCCGGTTCTACGAGACGTCGAATGACGTGCTCGGCATGACTCCCACGGCGTTTCGCCGCGGCGGCGCCGGCGCCGCTATCCGCTTCGCGGTCGGCGAATGCGCCCTGGGCTCGATCCTGGTCGCCCGGAGCGAGAAAGGCGTCTGCGCCATCCTGCTCGGCGACGACCCCGACGCGCTCGTCCGCGACCTGCAGGACCGGTTTCCGAACGCCAGCCTGACCGGCGGCGACGCCGGATTCGATGCACTGGTGGCGAAGGTCGTCGGCTTCGTCGAGACCCCGGCGCTCGGTCTCGACCTGCCGCTCGATATGCAGGGGACTGCCTTCCAGCAGCGCGTCTGGCTGGCGTTGCGCGACATCCCGGCGGGGGAGACCGCGAGCTACACCGAGATTGCCCGCCGCCTCGGCGCCCCGAAATCCGCCCGCGCGGTGGCCGGGGCCTGCGCGGCCAACAGGATCGCGGTCGCCATCCCCTGCCACCGCGTGGTGCGGAGCGACGGCGCGCTCTCCGGCTACCGCTGGGGCATCGAGCGCAAGCGGGCGCTTCTGGAGGCCGAGGCGCGCGCGCGGAGGCGGTGAGCGGGGACCGGTCTCAGCCGATCATCCGCATGCGGTTGCGCAGCGTGCCGATGCCGGCGACCTCGGTCTCGCACACATCGCCGTCCTTGAGCCAGACCTTGGGGTTCATGCCGAGGATGACGCCGAACGGGGTGCCGGTGGCGATCAGGTCGCCGGGCGACAGCGTCATCACCCGGCTCAGATACGAGATCAGGCAGGCGACGCCGAAGACCATGTTCTTGGTGTTGGAGGACTGGCGCGTCTTGCCGTTCACCTTCAGCGAGATGTCCAGCGTCTGCGGATCCGGCGCCTCGTCGGCGGTGACGATGGCCGGGCCCCACGGGCAGAACCCGTCCAGCGACTTGCCGAGATCCCACTGCCCCGGCGGGCGGAGCTGCAGGTCGCGCGCCGAGACGTCGTTGACCGCGGCATAGCCGAGCACATAATCCAGCGCGTCGGCCTCCGCCACGCGGCTGGCCGGCCGGCCGATCACGACGCCGAGCTCGACCTCGTAATCGACCTGCGACGTCACGTCGGCGTGCCAGCACACGTCGTCGTACGGCCCGGCGGAGGTGTTGCTGTGCTTGGTGAACACCACCGGCAGGTCCGGCACCGGCAGCCCGGCTTCCTTGCAATGGTCGATATAGTTCAGCCCGATGCCGATGATCTTCTCCGGCCGATGGATCGGCGCGCGGAGCGTCACGTCTCCGAGCGCGTAGACCGGCGCGCTCCAGGCCGCGATCTCGGCGTTCATCTGGCGCCGCAGATCGTCCCCGCCGCGCGCGATCGCCATCAGGTCGCCGTGCTCGCCCGCCGGCATCCCGGCGGCGGCGAGGTCCATCACCCTGTCGCCCTTCAGCGCGCCGGGACGGCGCCTGCCCTCGACCTCGAAGCTGACCAGTCTTGCCATGACATCCCCCGCTGCGGCCCAGTTTCGCGTTGCGGCTTGGATACACGCGGCGGGCGGGGCTGTCCAGCATGCGCGGTTAGCCCTTTCTTCGCCGCCGCCGCTTGTGCAGACTGACTTGGCCGCGCGGGCCGCGCGGCGGGACGAGGCAGCGGGGGCCCGGTCGTGGCGGAGGATTTCGAGGTGCGGTTCTGGGGCGTGCGCGGCAGCGTCGCGTGCGGCGGGCCCGAGACCGTGCGCTACGGCGGCGACACGTCCTGCGTCGAGATGCGTTGCGGCGGCCACGTGCTGATCTTCGACGCCGGCACGGGCATCCGCGGGCTCGGCGCCGCGCTCGCCGGCGCCGCGCCGGTCGACGCCGACGCGTTCTTCTCGCATACCCACTGGGACCACATCGCCGGGCTGCCGTTCTTCCACGCCGCCTACGAGCCGGCCAACCGGTTCCACGTATGGAGCGGGCACCTGCTGCCGGACCTCACCATCGAGGCCGCGCTGCGGCTCGCCATGCGCCCGCCGCTGTTCCCCGTGCCGCTGGACGTCTTCCGGGCGGACATAACCTTCACCGATTTCCGCGCCGGCGAGACGCTGGCGCCGCGCGACGGCATCACCGTGCGCACCGCGCCGCTCAACCATCCCGACAATTCGACCGGCTACCGGGTGGAGTACGGCGGCCGCGCGGTGTGCTACGTGACCGACACCGAACACGTGCCGGGGCAGCCCGATCCCAACGTGCTGGGGCTGATCGACGGCGCCGACATCGTCATCTACGACAGCACCTATACCGACGACGAGTTCGGCCGCTTCATCGGCTGGGGGCATTCCACCTGGCAGGAAGGGGTGCGGCTGTGCCGCCAGGCGGGGGCGAAGCGGCTGGTGCTGTTCCACCACGATCCCGGCCGCGACGACGCGGCGCTGGACGCGATCGGCGCGGAGGCCGAGGCCGCGTTTCCCGGCGCGGTGGTCGGGCGCGCCGGGCTGACCCTCGCCCCCTGAGCCGGGCGGCATGGCGGACATCGTCCCCGCATCGCTCTACGACCGGCTGCCCGACCGGGTGCGCCGGACGATCCTCGCCCAGCAATCGGCGAGCGAGGTACTGATCGGCTGGGTGCAGCTCGCCGTGGTGGGGCTGTTCGGCGCGCTCTACCTGATCGCGCCCAAGACGTTCTCGGCCGATGCGGCCTTCGCGCCGGTGCCCTGGGTGCTGGGGGTCTATCTCGGCTTCACCCTGATCCGCCTCGGTCTCGCCTATCGCGGCTGGGTTCCGGACTGGATGCTGTACGCGTCGGTCGTCATCGACATGGCGCTGCTGTTCGTCCTGATCTGGAGCTTCCATCTGCAATATATGCAGCCACCCGCCTTCTACCTGAAGGCGCCGACGCTGCTCTACGTCTTCATCTTCATCGCTCTGCGCGCGCTGCGCTTCGAGGTGCGTTTCGTGGTGCTCGCCGGGGTCTGCGCCGCGCTCGGATGGACCGCGCTGGTCGCCTATGCCCTGCTGCAGACCGGGGGAATGGACGTGGTGACGCGCGATTTCGTCCACTACCTGACCGACAACCGCGTGCTGATCGGCGCGGAGATCGACAAGATCGTCTCCATCCTCACTGTCACCGCCATCCTCGCCGTCGCCATCGCGCGGGCGCGCGCCCTGCTGGAGCGCTCCGTCGCCGAAGGGGCGGCGGCGCAGGAGCTGTCCCGCTTCTTCTCGCCGGAGATCGCGGCCCGGATCACCGAGGCGGAGGACCAGGTGCGCATCGGCGAGGGCCAGGTGCGCGACGCCGCCGTGCTGTTCACCGACATCCGCGGCTTCACCGGTTTCGCCAACGCGGTCGCGCCCGACGCGCTGATGGCGACGCTGGCCGACTACCAGGCGCGGATGGTGCCGCTGATCCAGGCGCAGGGCGGGACCATCGACAAGTTCATGGGCGACGGCATCATGGCAACCTTTGGCGTTGCGACTCCTAACGACAGCTATGCGGCCGATGCCCTTTGCGCCCTGGGCGAGGTGATGGCCGAAGCAAGGCCCTGGAGCATC
>WHUE01000095.1 GCA_009377375.1 Alphaproteobacteria bacterium
GTTCTGCAGGTAATCGACGGCGGCGGCGACCACATCCGGCGGCCCGTTGCCGTCCGGAAAGCCCTGGCCGAGATTGATCGCGCCATGCTCCCGCGCCAGAGCGCTCATCACCTCGAAGACCGTGGTCCCGTATGACGACAGGATGGAATTGCCGATTTGCATGCTCCCACTCCCCGGCTCGCCTGCAACGCCTGTGTAGCACGGCGGCGCGCAGGCAAGAAGACGACGGAATCCGGTTCCCGAAATTGCCTATGGTTTAGGCATCCAGCCTATTTATTGACCAATATTTGACGTTGCGGAACGCCCTTCGAATCCCGAATATATTTGAATTTCAATTCTCTAGGGCCGCACTTGAAGTTGGCATGAATCCTGCATTCACACGGGGACGCGGCACCCTCCGCGCAGGGCATCAGAAACGGGATCATCTGGATGAAAAAGATCGAAGCGATCATCAAGCCGTTCAAGCTCGACGAGGTGAAGGAAGCGCTTCACGAGGTCGGGGTGAAGGGGCTTACGGTGATCGAGGCAAAGGGATTTGGCCGGCAGAAAGGCCATACCGAGCTCTATCGCGGCGCCGAGTACGTCGTCGATTTCCTGCCGAAGGTCAAGATCGAAGTGGTGATCGAGGACGAGATGCTGGAACGGTCGATCGAGGCCATCCAGCAGGCCGCCTATACCGGCCGTATCGGCGACGGCAAGATATTCGTCTCCACGATCGACGACGCGATCCGCATCCGCACCGGCGAAAAGGGCGCCGAGGCAATCTGACCTGTGTTCGGCCACCTGAATCGGAAAGGAAATGACGGGCGGAAAAACATCATCAGTCAGGGCTTGAAAGACCTGTGCCAGATCTCGTACCGGCCGGCAGCGGCCAGGACGGCGCGCGATCGGGGCGCATCCGCATAAGCGACGCAATTGGCAACCGGAAAAAGGGAAGTTTTAAATGGCCAACACGAAAAAAGTCTTCGACATGATCAAGGAGCACGACGTCAAGTTCATTGACTTCCGCTTCACCGATCCGCGCGGCAAGTGGCAGCACACCGCCCAGACTGTCGAGAGCATTGACGAAGGCATGCTGGAGGACGGCATCATGTTCGACGGCTCGTCCATCGCCGGCTGGAAGGACATCAACGAGTCCGACATGACGCTGATGCCGGACTGCGATTCCGCCGTGATCGATCCGTTTGCCGCCCAGACCCACATGATCCTGTTCTGCGACGTGCTGGAGCCGACGACCGGTCAGCCTTACGAGCGCGATCCCCGCTCGACCGCCCGCCGCGCCGAGACCTACGTCCAGCAGATGGGCATCGCCGACAAGGTGTTCGTCGGACCTGAGCTGGAGTTCTTCGTCTTCGACGACGTGCGTTTCGGCAACGGCATGAACGAGTGCTACTACCAGCTCGACGAGCTGGAAGGCCCGTACAACACGGGGCGCACCTTCGAGGGCGGCAACACCGGCCACCGCCCCGCCATCAAGGGCGGCTACTTCCCGGTGCCGCCGGTGGATTCGATGACCGACCTGCGCGCCGAGATGCTGACCGTGATGGGGTCCATGGGAATCGTGGTCGAAAAGCACCATCACGAGGTGGCGCCGTCCCAGAACGAGCTGGGCACCGGGCTCCAGACCCTGCTGAAGCAGGCCGACACGGTGCAGATGTACAAGTACGTCGTGCAGAACGTCGCGCACCAGTACGGCAAGACGGCGACCTTCATGCCGAAGCCCATCGCCGGCGACAACGGCTCGGGCATGCATGTGCACCAGTCGCTGTGGAAGGACGGCAAGCCGCTCTTCGCGGGCTCGGGCTACGCCGACCTGTCGGAGATGTGCCTGTTCTATATCGGCGGCATCATCAAGCACGCCAAGGCGATCAACGCCTTCACCAACCCTTCGACCAACAGCTACAAGCGGCTGATCCCGGGCTTCGAGGCGCCGGTGCTGCTCGCCTACTCGGCGCGCAACCGTTCGGCGTCCTGCCGTATCCCGTTTTCCGCCAGCCCGAAAGGCAAGCGCGTCGAGGTGCGGTTCCCCGATCCCACCGCAAATCCGTACCTGGCCTTCACCGCTATGCTGATGGCCGGCCTGGACGGCATCGAGAACAAGATTCATCCGGGCGATCCGATGGACAAGAATCTCTACGATCTGCCGCCCGAAGAGCTGAAGGACGTGCCCACCGTGTGCCACTCGCTGCGCGAGGCGGCGGGCGCACTGGACGCGGACCGCGAGTTCCTGAAGAAGGGCGACGTGTTCACGGACGACCAGATCGACGCCTATCTCACCCTCAAGTGGGAAGAGGTCTACAAGTTCGAGCATGCGCCGCATCCGATCGAGTTTGCGATGTATTACAGCTCGTAAGAGCGGAGGGAGGGGCCGCGTCGCAAGGCGCGGCCCCCTTTCCGGATTTCAGCATCAGGGCCAAACAACAACGGGGCGCACGGAGCCGGTCGAGCGGATAGTTGCAACACATGCGGCGCAGGCTGCATTCGCCGCGGACAGAGTTGAGTACGACCGCCCATGAACTACCGCACCCGCAAGATGGTCGCGGCCCGCGACCTGAATTCCAACGGCACGCTGTTTGGCGGCCGCGTCCTGGAATGGGTCGACGAGGAAGCCTTCATCTACACCGCCTGTCAGCTCGACAGCGAATCCGTCGTCACCCACTCCATCTCTGAAATCCGCTTCATCGCGACGGCGCGCCAGGGCGACATCGTCGAGATCGGCGTGGAGGCCGTGTCCTACGGCCGCACCTCGATCACGCTGCGCTGCGCCGTGCGCAACAAGCGATCGCGCCAGACGATCACCGAGGTGGAGCGGGTCGTGTTCGTCAAGGTGGACGAGAACGGACGCCCCATCCCGCACGGCAAGGAGCACCCGCTCGACCGCGAACTGGACGCGGCTGCATCCGGATAAGACGGGTGCCGACTGCCACAGACGGGTCACTGGCGCACCACGCGCCAAACGCGTTCCATACGGCGTTCCACCGCCGCGCGCGATACCGCCATGCGCAGTTGCGCGCATAGGCCCAGACCAACGCATCGCGCCGAACCTCTGTTTCAGGACACCATGATCGACCGACGCGGATTTATGGCACTGGGCATTCCATGGGCAGTGCTTCTCGCCGCCGGCTGCGCCGTTCGGAGCGAGCCCGGGACGGCGGCCGCCAGCGTCGCGCGGGGTCCGGCCGTTCCGTTCGGTTTCGAGCGCCTCCGGCAGCGCGCGGAAGCGCTGGCGCGGACGGACTACGTTGCAAGACCCAGGCCGGCGGCGGAAATCGTCCGCTCCATCTATTTCGATACCGCCCAGAAGATCGGTTACCGCCCGGATTACACCCTGTGGAGCGACGGCGCCGTTCCGGTCCGCCTTTTCCACCTCCACCACTACGTCCCGGAGCCGGTGAAGATCCACATGGTCACCGGCGAGGTCGCCCGCGAAGTGACCTATTCCAGCCGGTATTTCGATTACGGCAGCACCGGTCTCGAGTCGCGGCTGCCCGGCGACCTCGGCTTCGCCGGGTTCCGCGTCATGGATGCGCCAGGCAGGCCGACCGACTGGCTGGCGTTCCAGGGCGCGAGCTATTTCCGCAGTTCCGGCGCGGAAGACCAGTACGGCGCCTCCGCGCGCGGTATCGCCGTGGATACCGGCCTGTCCAGACCTGAGGAGTTCCCTTCGTTCACCGAATTCTGGCTGGACGAATCCGCGGGCGACGAAGCCGCGATCACGATATACGCGCTGCTCGACGGGCCGAGCCTCGCCGGCGCCTACCGCTTCCGGGCGGCGAAGCGCAACGGGGCAACGATCGACGTGCATGCGGAGTTGTTCTTCCGCAAGGATGTCGAGCGCCTGGGCGTCGCGCCGCTGACCAGCATGTACTGGTACGGCGAGAACGACCGCCGCCAGGCGAACGACTGGCGGCCGGAGGTCCATGACAGCGACGGGCTCGCGCTCTGGACTGGCAGCGGGGAACGCATCTTACGGCCGCTGACCAATCCGCCGTCGCTGCAGGTCAACGCCTTCGTCGACGACAACCCGAAGGGTTTCGGGCTGATGCAGCGCGACCGGGATTTCGACCATTACCAGGACGACGGCGCGTTTTACGAGCGGCGCCCGAGCATCTGGGTGGAGCCGCTGGGGGGCTGGGGCAAGGGAGCGGTGACGCTGATCGAGATTCCCACCGACGACGAGGTCTACGACAATATCGTCGCCTTCTGGCAGCCGCAGTCACCGGCCCGGAAGGGCGAAAGCAAGGCCTTCGACTACCGCATGCACTGGCGCAACCGCGTGCCCTATCCGCCGAAGAACGTCGGCCAGGTCGTCGCCACGCGCATCGGGCGCGCCGGCGCACCAGGGCGGCCGCGCTCAGGCTCCGCCATCGGCCGGAAGTTCGTGATCGATTTCGCGGGCGGGCCGCTCGCCGAAATGACGCCCCGGTTCGACATTACGCCGGTCGTCTCGGCGTCGAGAGGGGAGATCGACAACGGCTACGTCATCAGGATCGTCGGCACGAACCGGTGGCGCGCCGCGTTCGATCTCCATGCCGACGGGCGGGAGCCGGTCGATCTGCGCGCCTATCTGCGCCTCGGGGAGCAGACCCTGAGCGAGACCTGGCTCTACCAGTATTTTCCGCCGCGCTGACGCTCCGCAACGAGGGCTGCGGCCCGTGCTGCACCCTACTCCTGATCCACCGGCCGCGGCCGTCCCTCGTCGTCCAGGGCCACGAAGCTGTACACGCCTTCCGTCACCTTGACCGGCTTCCCCTGCCGGTCGTGCTGAACCCAGAGCGAAACCCGCGTGTCCAGCGATGTCCGGCCCACGCGGACCACCTCCGCGTAGCAGCTCACCACGTCGCCG
This sequence comes from Alphaproteobacteria bacterium, assembly GCA_009377375.1. Classification (GTDB taxonomy): domain Bacteria; phylum Pseudomonadota; class Alphaproteobacteria; order MPNO01; family UBA2964; genus WHUE01. The sequence goes on from WHUE01000095.1 coordinate 4,847, forward strand.
ACGCGCACCGGGTGACGAAAGGCGATCTCCTTGACGCCGACCGTGGCGACACGCCCCCCCGCCCTCTGGTATGCCGTGTTGCCGCCGGCCATATCCATGATCGACATGATCCAGCCGCCGAATATGTCGCCGCTGGGGTTCGTGTCGGCAGGCATGGCGACCATCCGGATGGCCGGCTCCATGGCCGGCGGCGAGTCGGGATCGGCCATCTTTTGCTCCTTGAAACTACAATATCCTGTTGATACAAAACACAAAACCTACCGCATACTGAACCATCCGGCAGTCTTCAACGCGTAGTATACTCCGTCCCATGCCCAAAGCCGCAAAACCCGCCTCATCCGCGCAACCCCAGTCGCGCAGCTATTCCGCCCGCGATATCGAGGTGCTGGAGGGGCTGGAACCTGTCCGCAGGCGCCCCGCCATGTATATCGGCGGCAGTGACGAGCGGGCAATGCACCACCTCGCCGCCGAGCTTCTCGACAACGCGATGGACGAGGCCGTCGCCGGCCATGCCACCTGGATCGATTTCGAGCTGGCGGAAGACGGGACCGTCACGGTCGGCGATAACGGACGCGGCATTCCGGTCGACAGGCATCCCAAATACAAGGACAAGTCGGCGCTCGAGATCGTGCTGACCACGCTCCATTCCGGCGGCAAGTTTTCCAACAAGGCCTACGACACCTCCGGCGGGCTGCACGGCGTCGGCCTGTCGGTGGTCAATGCGCTGTCGGACGCGCTGACCGTGGAGGTCGCCCGGGACAAGAGGCTCTGGACCCAGGACTATTCGCGCGGCGCGCCCAAGGGCAAGCTCAGGGACATGGGCGAGGTGCGCAACCGCCGCGGCACCCAGGTCCGGTTTCACCCGGACGCCGACATTTTCGGCGCCGCCTCCCGGTTCCGGCCGAACCACCTTTACCGCATGGCGCGATCCAAGGCCTATCTCTACAAGGGCGTCGAAATCCGCTGGAAATGCGCGCCATCGCTGATCGCATCCGGCGACGACACCCCGGCGGAAGCGAAGCTGCATTTTCCGGGCGGGCTGCGCGACTATCTCGCCGCGCGGCTGGAAGGACGGGAATCCGTCACGCCCAAGCCGTTCGCCGGCGAGGCCGGGCTCAACGGCAAGGGCGGCCGTGCCGAATGGGCGCTGGCCTGGCCCGAAGACGGCGAAGGCGCTCTGGTCTCCTACTGCAATACCGTTCCCACCCCGCTCGGCGGCACCCACGAGGCGGGGCTGCGCTCCGCCCTCGCCAAGGGTCTCAAGGCCTACGCCGAGCTGGTCGGCAACAGGCGCGCCGGCGTCATCACGGCAGAGGACGTGATGGGTGGCGGCTGGGGCGTGCTGTCGGTATTCATCCCGGACCCCGAGTTCATGGGACAGACCAAGGAGAAGCTGTCGACCGCGAGCGTCACCCGGCTGGTCGAGGTTTCGGTGAAGGATCATTTCGACCATTTCCTGTCGGGCGATCCCGTTGCCGCCAACCGGCTGCTCGAGCACGTCATCGAGCGCGCTGAGGAACGGCTGAGCCGCCGCAAGGCGAAGGATACCGCGCGCAAATCCGCCACGCGCAAGCTGCGCCTGCCGGGCAAGCTCGCCGATTGCAGCAGCGGGGACGCGGCCGGCACCGAGATATTCCTGGTCGAGGGCGATTCCGCCGGCGGCTCGGCCAAGCAGGCGCGCAACCGCGAAACCCAGGCAGTGCTGCCGCTGCGAGGCAAGATCCTGAACGTGGCCAGCGCCACCGCGGAGAAGATGCGCGCCAACCAGGAGCTGACCGACCTCGTGCAGGCGCTGGGATGCGGCCTCGGCGCGTCCTATGACGAGGCGCGGCTGCGCTACGAACGCGTCATCATCATGACCGACGCCGACGTGGACGGCGCGCATATCGCGGCGCTGCTGATGACGTTCTTCTATCGCGAGATGCCCAGGCTGGTCGAAAGCGGACATCTCTATATCGCGCTGCCGCCGCTCTACCGCATCAGCCAGGGCGGCGACACCGCCTACGCGATGGACGACGCGCATAAGGACCGGCTGTTGGCCGAAAGGTTCAAGGGGCGCGGGCGGATCGAGATCAGCCGCTTCAAGGGGCTCGGCGAAATGCCGGCCACCCAGCTCAAGGAAACCACCATGGACCCGGCGAAGCGCACGCTGGCGCGCGTCCGGGTGCCGACGGCCGAAAAGGGCGACCTGCCCGCGGACGTCAAGCGCACGGCCACGCTGATCGAGGACCTGATGGGCCGCAAGCCGGAACGTCGCCTGGCCTTCATCCAGAAGCACGCCCAGGACGTCGACGACCTGGACATCTGAACCTTCCTTCCCGCAGCACGCGCTGCGGGACAGTTCTCGGACCACGCCGGATGTCCCGCGCCTTATACATCCTCGCCCTGCTGTGCCTGACCTACATCTTCAGCCAGTTCTTCCGGAACTCCACCGGTGTGATCGGGCCGGAGCTGATGACGGCGTTCGGCTTCGGACCGGACGGGCTGGGGCTGCTCAGCGCATCGTTCTTCCTCGGCATCTCGCTGGCGCAGATTCCGGTCGGGCTCCTTCTGGACCGGTTCGGGCCGCGCTACACGAATTACGGGCTGATGGCGCTGGCGGTCGGAGGCACGCTGGTCTTCGCCCTTGCGCCCGGCTCTACCACTCTGCTCCTCGGCCGCATCGTCATGGGTATCGGCTGCGCCGCCGCCTATACCGGCGCCACGGTCGTCTGCGCGCGCTGGTTTCAGCCCGACCGCTTCGCCGGGGCCAGCAGCATCGTGCTGGCATCGGGCAATCTCGGCGCCATTCTGGCCACCACCCCGCTCGCCTGGAGCGCCGCGGTCTTCGGCTGGCGCGAGACCTTTCTAGCCGCCGCCGCGCTGGCGTTCCTCGGCTGCCTGTGGGGCTTCGCCGTGGTCCGCGACGCGCCGCCGGGGCATGCCTTCCTGACCCGCAAGCAGGAGACCGCCGGCGAGGCAATGCACGGCCTGTGGCAGGTGATGACGAACCGGGCCTTCCTGCGGGTGCTCGCGGTCGCCTTCACCAACTACCCGCTGGTGGTGGCGATCCTCGGACTCTGGGGGGCGCCCTACCTGTTCGACCTCTATGGCCTCGCGCCGGTGGAGCGCGGCAACATCCTGCTCGTCATGGCCCTGTCGACGATCGCGGGCTTCGTGATCTACGGCCAGCTCGACCGGATGCTGGACACCCGGAAATGGCTGGTCGCGGGCGGGCTCGGCGTTTCTATCCTGGTGCTGATGACGCTCGGCCTCGCCGGGCCGCTGCCGCTCTGGGCGACCACGGCGCTGTTTGCCGCGCTCGGCCTGTTCGGATCGTTCAACAGCGTGACCCTCGCGCATGGCCGGTCGCTGTTCGCGCCCCATCTCGTCGGGCGCATGGCGGCGATGTTCAATCTCGGCGTACAGGGCGGCGTCGGGATCATCCAGATCGCGTCCGGACTTCTGATTGCCGCCCTCACCGGGCCGGACGGCGCCACGCCGGCCATGGCCTGGCGGGTCCTCTTTCTTGCGCTGGCCGGGATCGGGGCTGCGGCGTTGCTGGCCTATCTGCCGCTCGCGGATGCGAAGCCGAGCCGTGATCGCAGGGGCTGATCCGCTCGCAGGACCGTGAATTGAAGTTACGGCGTTCCGCTCCTATTTCCATACCGATTTGTCGCCGCAGTGGCGGAGTGGAGGTATGGAAATGTCCTTTCGCATTCATCGCGCTGCTGCAATCGGCGTCGCCGCCGCACTAGCTGGATTCCTGCCCGGCTGTTCCGGAAACATGGTTACCGTCTCCGAAGACGTTTCCCCGGCGCCCAGTTACTACGATGGCGATTTCGAATACGCGACCCGCAACGGCGCCATCCGGACGGAGGTGATCGGACAGCCATTCGTCGTTACCCCCGACACACTCAAGGCGCGAGTCCTTCATCTCATGGACGGGCAGAATCGGGGCGTTGCCACCAAATTCGTCGCAACGAACGGCAACGACACCGATCCGGCCTTCAAGGTCGTCGCCGCCTTCAACCTCTCCGGCGGCTATTCGGGCCGCGACCTTTGCCGGGGCACAGCGGGGCTCCCGTCGCGCGGAGCCGGCACGCCGATCACGCTCGATATGGCGTTCTGTATCGGCGATCAGCTCAAGACAGAGGTTCAGGGCCGCGTCGGCGTCGTATCCGGCCTGGACGATCCGAAATTCGCGGCGCTGGTCCGGCAGACGACGCTCGGCCTGATCCCGCCGCAGGACGGGCATGGCGGCGACGGCGACAGCGCCAATCCGGACTGACGCGCTCGTCGGCAGCCCTCCCGCCGCCCGGCACAAGCGCACTGCATACAACCGTGTGGGGAGACAGACATGATTCATTGCCGCGCTGCACTCATCGGAGTGATCGTCGCATTCCTGGCCTTTCCCGCCACCGCCGACAATCCGCGGCCCTATCCCGGCACCCAGGTCATCCGGACCGCCCACAGCTATCAGGTGCTGGTCGGCAGGCTGGACGCCGCGGTGAAGGCGAACAAGATGGGGGTCGTGACCCGCGCGAGCGCCACGGAAGGCGCCAAGAAGGTGCTCAAGATGGACATCCCCGGCAATATGGTCGTCGGCGTCTTCCATCCCCGCTTCGCCGTCAGGATGCTGAAGGCCAGCGTGCCGGCCGGCGTCGAGGCGCCGCTCCGCTTCTACATCACGGCGAACGCCGACAACACCGCGACCCTCACCTACCGCAAGCCGAGCAGCGTCTTCGCACCCTATGAAAACGCTGAACTGGACAAGATGGCCGAAGAGCTGGATGCGATTTTCGCGAAAATCGCCGAGCAGACGATCAAGTGACTAGATGTGATCTCTCAATAGGTTATCCATCCGTGCCGAGCCACGCCTTCAGCGCCGCGTTGACGGCGTCCGGCCGCTCCATCGTCGACAGGTGACCGCAATGCGGCACCACGACGAGGCGTGCGTCCGGAATGGACTCCGCCATCTCCTCATGCACTTCAGGCGGCGTGCGCGCATCCTCGGCGCCGCAGAGCAAGAGCGTCGGGCATCGTATTTCCGGAAGCGCGTCCCGGCTGTCCGGACGCCCCATGATCGCCTTCATCTGGCGCAGATAGGCCTCGGCGCCGATCTCGCGGGCCATGCCGAGCACGGCCTCGCACAGCGCGGGATCGCCGGCCAGCCGGTCCGGATGGATCAGCAGCGGCAGCAGGCGGTGCAGGACGGCGTCGAACGCGCCCCGCCGCGCGAGGGCGAGCAGTTCCTCCCGCTCCGCGGTCCGCGCCGGGTCGTCCGCGCGGGCCGACGTATCGAGCAGCGCCAGTTTCGTCACCCGGTCCGGCGCGCGACGCATGATCTCGAGTGCGACATATCCGCCCATGGAAAGCCCGGCCAGGGCAAAGCGGCGGGGCGCCGACTCCAGCACGGTCTCCGCCATGCCCGCCATAGAATCGTCGCGGGTCAGCGCCGCTATAAAGACATCGGCCTTCCCGCAAAGCGCCGCGCGCTGGGCGTTCCAGAGCGCCGCCGTGCAAAGCAGCCCCGGCAGCAGGACCAATGACAATTTTCTGTCCGCCATGACGTCGTTTTCTCCCGATGGCGAGCGTTTACCGCCCGCTCGTCCCTTTTCGCATACTCCGGCCCCTGAATACCCGCAGAATCGGCCATTTTGTTTGACTTCCCAAGGCCAAAGGCACATATCTGTGGCGGCGTGGACAGGATGTATTTGAAGCTGAGCAGGCGAATATAGATTTTATGAGTTTCCAGGACCTCGGACTGAGTCCCGATCTGCTGCGCGCCGTCGGCGACGCAGGCTACACAAACCCGACCCCAATTCAGGAACAGTCGATCCCCTACGTGCTGATGGGGCGCGACATTCTCGGCTGCGCGCAGACCGGGACGGGCAAGACCGCCGCCTTCACCCTGCCGATGATCGAGATCCTCGGCAACGGGCGCGCCAAGGCGCGCATGCCGCGTTCGCTGATCATCACGCCCACGCGCGAGCTCGCGGCGCAGATCTCGGCGAATTTCGAAACATACGGCAAGTACCACAAGCTGACGATGGCGCTGCTGATCGGCGGCGTGTCGTTCGACGAGCAGATCGCCAAGCTCGACCGCGGGGTCGACGTGCTGATCGCCACGCCGGGACGGCTGCTGGACCATTTCGAGCGCGGACGCATCCTGCTGACCGATATCAAGATTCTCGTGATTGACGAGGCGGACCGGATGATGGACATGGGCTTCATGCCCGATGTAGAGCGCATCGTCGGCCTGCTGCCGAAGATACGCCAGACGCTGTTCTTCTCTGCCACCATGCCGCCGGAAATCCGCCGCATCGCCGACCGGTTCGTGATGAACCCCAAGGAGATATCGGTGACGCCCGAGGTGGCGACGGCCGAGACCGTGACCCAGGGTCTCGCGGTCATCGCCGGCGAGGCGAAGACCAAGCGGGCGGCGCTGCGCGCCCTGATCCGCAACGAGGATGTCGCCAACGCGCTGATTTTCTGTAACCGCAAGCGCGACGTGGACGTTCTCAACCGCTCGCTCCAGCGGCACGGTTTTTCCTCCGCCGCGCTGCACGGCGACATGCAGCAATCGATCCGGCAGGACACGCTGGACAGCTTCAAGAAGGGCGAAGTCACCTTGCTCGTCGCCTCCGATGTGGCCGCCCGCGGCCTCGACATGCCGCGCGTCAGCCACGTGTTCAACTTCGACGTCCCGACCCATGCGGAAGATTACGTCCACCGTATCGGCCGCACGGGACGCGCCGGCCGCAAGGGCCGCGCCTTCACCCTCGCCATGGCCGAGGACGGAAAGTTCCTGGACTCGATCCAGCGCTACATCGGCATCGAGATTCCGCGCGTGGAAATCGAGGGTTTCGATCCGGCCGAACCGGATTCCGGCAGCGGCCGCAGCCGCGGCGGTCGACGCGGCAGCCCGCGCGGCAGCAAGGAGTCCGGCGGCTCCCGGAAATCCTCCGGCGACCGGCCAAGGCGGTCGAGGCAGAAAGCCGAGAGACCCGCCGAGACAGCGGACGAAAGGCCGGCGCGCGAGAACGTGCCTGCGGCAGAAACCAGCGAAAAGCCCCGGCAGAGCGAGAAGCCCCGGGAGAGAGCAGAAGCCGCGACGGCCGAAGAGCCTCTGCAGAAGGCACCCGCCCGGGATACCGAAAAGCCCCGGCAGAAGAGCTCGCCCGAGAACAGGGATCGCTCCCGCCGGCAGGACAACGACGAGCGCGTCGTCGGAATGGGTTCCCACGTTCCCGCTTTCATGCAACGTTCGGGTCGCTAACGGCGCGTTTCCGGGGAATGGCCCATGCAGACGATCTTCGTCTTCTGCAAATGTGATCTCGGCAAGGCCTACGACGTCGCCGACCGGGCCGTCCTCGATATCGAGCAGGTTTCCGAAGTCCACTCGATCTCGGGCCAGCACGACCTGCTTATGAAGTGTTATCTCGGCGACGACACCGATATCGGCCACTTCGTCAACGAGCACATCCACGCGATCCCGGGCATCCGGGACACCTTCACCCTGATCGGATTCAAGGCGTTTTCGTAACGCCCCTGCCCTGCTAGAGCAGCGTGCCCCGCGCCTTGTAGAGAGGCGGCACCCCTTCGACATCGATGCGGGTGCCCTCGCCGATTCCCGCGGCGGAGGTCAGCGGCTCGACCGCTTCGAGGCTGGCGCGGCTGCGGCGGATGACGTTCTGGTAATCCTCGTCGCCGAGCTTCTTCCACACCAGTTCCTCGTCGGTCACATCGCGCAGGATCTTCGCCGGAATGCCGGCCGCGATCTTGCGCGGCGGCACCTCGAAACCGGAGCCGACGAAGCACAGGGCGGCGACGAAGCTCTCGTCGCCGATGACGGCGCCGTCCATAATCACCGAGTTCATGCCGATCAGCGTGCGCCGACCCAGCTTGCAGCCGTGCAGCACCGCGCCGTGGCCGACATTGGCGAACTCGCCGAGGATCACGTCCATGTCGACGAAGGAATGGGCGATGCAGTTGTCCTGCATGTTGCTGCCCGGCTCCATCCGGATCAGCCCCATGTCGCCGCGCAGCACCGCGCCGGGGCCGACATAGCAGTTGGCGCCGACGATCACGTCGCCGATCAGCGTGGCGTCGGGATGGACGAAGGCGCTGGGATCGACGACGGGACGAACCCCGTCGATTGCATAAACGCGTGCCATGGGAAAAGTTGCGCCGGGCTCAGGCCGCGCTGCCGGCGTCTGACGCAACACTGAAGGATTCGCCGCAGCCGCAGCGCCCGGTCTCGTTCGGGTTCCGGAAGACGAAATTGGAGGCCAGCTTGTCCTCCACGAAATCCATCTCGGTCCCGACCAGGTACATGACCGCCATCGGGTCGATCATCACGGCCACCCCGTCAGCGTCGAGGGTCTCGTCCATCGGCGAAACCTCCCTGGCGAAGTCCATGGTGTAAGTCATGCCGGAACAGCCCCCGTCACGCACACCGATGCGCACGCCGGAGGCGTCCGGGTTGTGCATCTCGATCAGACGGCGAAGCTGCGCCGCCGCCGCGGGGGTCACGGTCATCACGGCCGGTCGTTCCCGCATCCTCGTTCCCGTCTGCGTTCCTTCGAGGTTGCTCATCGTCTACTACCTACATGAATCCAAGTTCGAGTTTTGCGGCTTCGGTCATCCGGTCCGGTGTCCACGGCGGGTCCCAGACCAGTTCCACCGTCACGTTCCCCACACCTTCGACCTCGCCGGCCTTGCTCTCTACCTCCAGCGGCAGCGTGCCCGCCACCGGGCAAGCCGGCGATGTCAGCGTCATCCTGATGTCGAGGTCGCCGTTCGGGTGGATATCCACATCATAGATAAGACCCAATTCGTAAATGTTAACCGGGATCTCCGGGTCGTAGACGGTCGACAGGGCCTCGATGATGCGGGGCTCCAGCATCGCGGCGTTCACCGGGGCCGCGTTGCCGGACGCATCCTGTTCCGTGCGAGGCGCCGCCTCCGCGTCGGTCATGCCCGCCACCGGCGGCATGTCCGCGGTTTCGCTATAGGGTCCAGCGCTCATTCGGTCTTCACCTCCTCGTCCTTGCCTTCAAGCGCGGCCGTCATCGCGTGCCACGGCAGGGTTGCGCATTTGATCCGGGTCGGGAATGCCCGCACCCCGGACAGGGAGTCCAGCTCGGCAAGCGTCTCGTCCGCGCCCGGCTCCGATTTGCCGGTCACCAGCTTGTGGAACCGGTCGAACAGGGATTTCGCCTCTGCTGCCGTCTTTCCCCTGATCATCTCCGTCATCATCGAGGCGGACGCAACCGATATGGCGCAGCCCTTGGCCTCGAACCGCGCATCCTCGATACGGCCCGCTTCGTCCAGCGTCAGGCAGACCGAGATCCGGTCGCCGCAAAGCGGGTTGTTACCCCTTGCGGTATGGGTGGCATGCTCGCACGGGCCGAAGTTCCGCGGATGACGGCTGTGTTCCAGGATCACGTCCTGATAAAGGTCGACCAGGTCGTTCATCGGCCGAAAATCTCCTGCACCCGGCCCAGCGCGGCGACCGCAGAGTCGATCTCGCCGCGGGTGTTGTAGAGACCGATGGAGATGCGCACCGTCGCCGCCACGTCGAAATGCTCCATCACCGGCTGGGCGCAGTGGTGGCCGGTCCGCACGGCCACACCCTCGCGGTCGAGGATCGTGCCGATGTCGTGTGGATGCACGTTGTCCATCACGAAGGACAGGATGCCGACCTTTTCCTTCGCCGTGCCGATCAGGCGAATATTGTTCAGCGCGCCCACCTTCTCCGTCGCGTAGGCGAGCAACTCGTCCTCGTAGGCGTGCACCCGTTCCACGCCAAGCGAGGCGACATAGTCCACCGCCGCGCCCAGAGCGATGGAGTCGGCGATGTTTGGAGTGCCTGCCTCGAACTTGAACGGCAGATCGGCCCAGGTGGATTCCGCGAACGTCACCGTATCGATCATCTCGCCGCCGCCCTGATAGGGCGGCATGGCGTCCAGCAGCGCCTCCTTGCCGTACAGCACGCCGATGCCGCCGGGGCCGTAGATCTTGTGGCCGGAGAATACATAGAAATCCGCGTCCAGCGCCTGCACGTCCACCGCCATGTGCGGCGCCGCCTGGCAGCCGTCGACCAGCACCGGCACGCCGTGGCCGTGGGCGATGCGGATCACCTCGGCGATGGGGACCACGGTGCCGAGCGCGTTGGATACATGGGCCATGGCGACGATCTTCGTGCGCGGAGAGAACAGCTTCTCGTACTCGTCCATGCGCAGCGTGCCCGTCTCGTCGATAGGCGCGACGCGAAGCTTCGCCCCGGTCTGGCCGGCGACGATCTGCCACGGGATGATGTTGGAGTGGTGTTCCATCTCCGACAGGATGACCTCGTCGCCTTCCTTCAGGTTGGCGCGGCCCCAGCTCGAGGCGACGAGGTTGATTCCCTCGGTCGCACCGCGGACGAAGATCACCTCCTGGACCCTGGCGGCGTTGATGAAGCCGCGCAGCCTCTCGCGCGCCGCTTCCATCGCATCCGTCGCCTTCTGGCTCAGATAGTGCACGCCGCGATGGACGTTGGCGTATTCAGTCTCGTACACCCGGCTGATCGCATCGATCACCGCCCGGGGCTTCTGCGCGCTGGCCGCGTTG
>WHUE01000096.1 GCA_009377375.1 Alphaproteobacteria bacterium
GGGGGCGGGGGCCGGGGCAGGCGGCGGCGCCGCGGCGGCGGGTTTGGGCGGCGGCGGTGCGCTGGGCGCCGGCGGTGGCGGTGGCTCCGGCGCCTTCGCGGCCACAGGGGGCGCGGGCGGCGGTGGCGGTGGGGCCGAAGCGGCCGGGGACGGGGACGGGGGCGCGGGTGGTGGCGCGGGCGCGCGGGCCGCCGCCCTGGGCGGCGCGGCCGGCTTGGCCTTCGGCGCGGGGCGCGGCTTCGCCTTGACCGCGCGGCGGCGCGGGGCGGCTTCCTTCGGCGGCTTCAGCACGATTCCGCCGCTGGCCGAATCGGTGCGGCCGTCGTTCACCACGGGAAAGCGCGGCATCGGCGCGCCGGGCGCGGGCGGCGGAAAGGCGCGGCCCGCCGGCGGCATCAGCATCTGGGGCACGTTGGGCGGCGGCCCCAGCGCGTCGAGCACGCTGTAATCGACGATCACGCTCCCGCCGCCGTTGCTGCCGATCACGGTCTGCGCGGCGGCGGAAGCGGCGACCGTCAGCGCGGCGGCTATGGCGATAGCGTGAGAAGCGAAGCGGATGCGGGCGGCCAAGTTCATTCCCCGTATGGTCCCGTCATGTGCGCGCCCGTGTCCCCGTGCGCGGCGTTCGTCCTGTTCCGGCGCACCGGATGCTGCCGGGCAAGCCCTTGTAATAAGAGCTCTTTAGGCCGGAACAATACCCTTTCGCACGAGGCGGGACAACAGCCTGGCGCATGGCGCCGATCGGCCCGCGCGGACGCCCGGTCAGTCGACCCTGGCTTTCGCCGCCTTGATCGCGGCGCGCACCATGTCGCCGACCGGCTGGTGCAGATGGGCGTTGGCGGCGAGGATCGAGTCGGCGCCGAGCAACGGCTCGCCGCGGCCGTCGACGCGGCTGACGAATCCGCCCGCCTCGCGCACGATGACGATCCCGGCGGCGACGTCCCACGGGCTCAGCCCGAACTCCCAGAACGCCTCGTACCGGCCGGCGGCGACATAGGCGAGATCGAGCGCCGCGGAACCCATCCGGCGCAGCCCCGCGGTGCGCTCCATCACCGGTTCCAGCACGGCGAGCGTCTCGGCCTTGCCGGGCCGGTCGCCGAACGGCACGCCGGTCGCCACGATCGCCTCGCCCATGTTGCGGCGGCCCGAGACGCGCATGCGATGGTTGTTCAGAAACGCGCCCTTGCCGCGCTCGGCCCAGAAGGTCTCGTCGCGCAGCGGGTCGTAGATCAGCCCGGCGACCAACTGCCCCTGCGATTCGTAGCCGATGGAGATGGCGAAATGCGGGATGCCGTGCAGGAAGTTGGTGGTGCCGTCCAGCGGGTCGACGATCCAGCGCTCGCCCGCGACCGTGCCCGGCGTCTCGCCCGATTCCTCCATCAGCAGCGCGAAGCCCGGCCGTGCGCGCTGCAGCTCCCGCTTCAGAATCTCGTCGGCGCGGCGGTCGGCCTCGGAGACGAAATCCGCCGGGCCCTTCTGCGACACCTGGAGCTGCTCGACCTCGCCGAAATCATGGACGAGGCTGCGCGCCGCCTTCATCGCGGCGCTCTCCATGACATTGATGATCGGAGGACGAATCATGATTTCCTGTCCGGGCGTCGCGGTCCGGTCCCCCTCCGGACCTCGACGCGGTTTCCGTCTATTGCGTGGACGGCGCTGATTTCAGCATTCAGGGAGCTCTAGTCCTTGGCGCGTTCGACGTAGGAGCAGTCGGCGGTGTTGACGACGACGCGGGTGCCGGCCCCGATATGCGGCGGCACCATGACCTTGACGCCGTTCTCGAGGATCGCCGGCTTGTAGGACGACGACGCCGTCTGCCCCTTCACCACCGCGTCGGCCTCGGCGATGGTCAGCGTCACCGTCTGGGGCAGGCGCAGCCCGACAGGATTGCCCTCGACCGTGTCGACCACGATCTCCATGCCCTCCGCCAGGAAGGGCGCGGCGTCGCCGGCCAGCGCCTTGTCGACGTTGAACTGCTCGAAGGTCTCGCCGTCCATCAGCGTGACCTGGTCGCCTTCCGCGAACAGCAGGGTCGTCGTCTTCTCGTCGGTCGTCAGCTTCTCGCAGCTCTCCTGGGTGCGGAAGCGGAGATTGGTCTTGAGCCCCGTCTTCAGGTCGCGCAGGTCGAGCTGGATGAACGCGTTGCCCTTGCCGGGCTGCAGGAGCTGGTACTTGAGCACGCTGAGCAGCTTGCCCTCATGGTCGATCACGTGACCGGGCCGCAGCGTGTTGGCCTGAACCTTCATAGCTTCGAAATCCTCTGACTCTCGCCGTCTTCGCCGGGCGCCCAGCGGCGGCGGAACCTAGCAGACCGGCGCGGCGGAGGCAACGAACTGCGCGTGCCCCGCGCGGTCATTCCGCGTCCCGGTAGGGGTGCCGTCCGCCCCACGGATCCTCGACCGTCCAGCCGCCGGATGCCGGGTCTTCCGACAGGTAGCACGGCCCCGCCGGGACCTTGCCGTGGCCGCCGGGGATGTCGAGCATATAGGTCGGGATCGCCAGCCCGGACAGGTCGCCGCGCAAGCTCCGCATCAGCGCCTGTCCCTCGGCCAGGGTGGTGCGGAAATGGCCGGTGCCGCGCGCCTTGTCCAGATGGTGCAGGTAGTATGGCTTGACGCGGGTGCGCACCAGGGCGCGAAACAGCGCGTCCAGCGTCGCGGCGTCGTCGTTGACGCCCTTCAGCAGCACGGTCTGGCTCAGCATCGGGATGCCGGCGCCGACCAGCCGGGCGCAGGCGGCGCGCGCCTCCGCCGCCAGCTCGCGCGGGTGGTTGCAGTGCAGCACCACCCAGACCGGGGTCTCCCGGGTCAGCGCCGCGACCAGCGCCTCCGTGATCCGCGCCGGGTCGGCCACCGGCACCCTCGTATGGATGCGCACGGTCTCCACATGGGGGACCGCGTCCAGCGCCCCGACAATTGCCGCCAGCCGCCGGGGAGACAGGACCAGCGGGTCGCCGCCGGACAGGATCACCTCCCAGATCTCCTCGTGGCCGCGGATATAGTCCAGCGCCGCCTCCAGCGCCGCCGCGCCCAGCGCGCCGTCGCCTACCGTTTCGCGGCGGAAGCAGAAGCGGCAATAGGCGGGGCAGGTCAGCACCGGGGTCAGCAGCACCCGGTCGGGGTAGCGGTGGACGATGCCGGCGACCGGGCTGTGCGCGCCGTCGCCGATGGGATCGGCGATCTCGCCTTCCGCCGCCAGCCCCTCGCGCGGATCGGGCACGAACTGGCGGGCGATGGGGTCGTCCGGGTCCGCCGGGTCGATCAGCGCGGTCAGGTGGCCGGTCAGCAGATGCGGCAGCGCGGCCGGCGCGCCGGCATGAAGATGAACGGGAGCCTTGACGGCGCTCATTTCTCGCCCTTCGTTGTCGCCATGGAATTCGGATCGGCCTCACTATCGCCGCTCGGGCGACGAAAGGAAACAGGGTGACGGACACCCCCTGGTGGGATCGCGGGCGCATGGCCGACCGCCTGCCCCGGCTGCGGGCGCGCGCCGCGATGACCGCGGCGGCGCGGGCGTTCTTCGCCGCCAACGGCTTCACCGAGGTGGAGACCCCGGCGCTGCAGGTCTCGCCCGGCATGGAGCCTTGGCTGGTCGCCTTCGAGACCCGGCTGCGCGAGCCGTTCGCGCCGGGGGAGGGGAGGGCGATGTACCTGCACACCTCGCCCGAATTCGCGATGAAGAAGCTGCTCGCCGCCGGCATCGAGCGCCCGTTCCAGCTCGCCCGCGCGTACCGCAACGCCGAGCGGTCGCCCACCCATCACCCGGAATTCACCATGCTGGAATGGTACCGGGCGGGGGAAGGCTGGCGCGCCGTCGCCGCCGATTGCGAAGGGCTGCTGCGGCAAATGCTGGCGGCGGCCCCCGCGGCGCTGCGCGGCGGCGCGGGCGGCTTCGCATGGGGCGGCGCGGTCTGCGACCCCGCGTCCCCGTGGCGGTATCTGTCGGTGGCGGAGGCGTTCGCGCGGCATGCCGGGGTCGACGTGCTGGCCACCGCGCCGGCGCCGCTCACCCCCGACGCCGCCGCGCTGGCGGCCGAGGCGCGGCGGATCGGCGTTCATGTCGGCGCGGCGGATGCGTGGGAGGACGTGTTCTTCCGCATCTTCCTGGAACGGATCGAGCCGCATCTGGGGCAGGGCGCGCCCACGGTGCTCTACGACTGGCCGATCTCCATGGCGGCGTTGGCGCGGCCGCATTCGGTCGATCCCGGGCTCTGCGAGCGGTTCGAGCTCTATGTCTGCGGCGTGGAGCTGGCCAACGGGTTCGGCGAGCTGACCGATGCGGACGAGCAGCGCCGCCGCTTCGAGGCCGACATGGACCGCAAGGAAGCGGCGCTCGGGCTACGCTATCCGATCGACGAGGACTTCCTGGCCGCGCTGTCGGCCATGCCGCCGGCCGCCGGGGTGGCGCTGGGATTCGACCGGCTGGCGATGCTGGCGACCGGTGCGGATCGCATCGAGGACGTGCTCTGGGCCCCGGTCGCGGGCGGGGTTTAGCGGCCGTTCTTCTCACAGGATGTCCGCAATGTTCCACGTGGAACAATTTCTTGTCCCCCGGGGACAGGCGCGGAGGCCGTTTCAAGTCTTTGACGGGCTGCGCCGGATGGGCGTAGTCTGGCATTAACATATTCCGACTAGGGCTTTATGCAGGAGGCCGCCCATGGCGACGAAGCTCAAACCCGCTGACGCCATCACCGTCACGAAGCTGCACCCGCGCATCGGCGCGGAGATCGGCGGGGTCGATCTCAGCCGGGAAACCGCGCCCGACACCATGGCCGCGATCAACCAGGCCTGGTACGACCATGCGGTGCTGCTGTTCCGCGACCAGCACATGTCGGACGAGGACCAGCTGCGCTTCGCCGCCAATTTCGGCCCGATCGCCGAGCGCGTGGTGCCGCCCGCCGGCGCGCACCGCCCCAGCGGGCCGGACTGGACCAACATCATGTACATCACCGACGGCAAGGACGCCGACGGCAACCCGCTCGGCTCCCTCGGCCATGGCGAGATGTGGTTCCACTCCGACAAGTGCTACCGGCCGGAGCCGCACCGCGCCTCGTTCCTCTACGGCATCGACATCCCGACCGAGGGCGGCCACACCAAGTTCGCCAGCCTCTATTCCGCCTACGACAACATGCCGGACGCGCTCAAGACGCGGCTCGCCGACGCCTTCGTCATGCAGGGCTACGATTACGGCGTGTCCGAGCGGTTGAGCCTCGACGTCAACCTGGAGGACATCCTGCACTACGCGCAGCCGATGATCCTGACCCACCCGGATTCGGGCCGCAAATCGCTCTACATCACCCGGCTCAACACGATGTGGATCGAGGGCATGGACCGCGACGAGAGCGACGCGATCCTGGAGGAGCTGTTCGCCCTGACCGAGGCCGAGGACAATTACTACGAACATGTCTGGCGGCCCGGCGACCTGGTGATGTGGGACAACCTCGCCTGCCTGCATGCCCGCACCGACTGGCCGCAGGACCAGCTGCGCACGCTGCGCCGCTGCACCGTGGTGGGCGAGAAGCTCTACTGACCCGCCCGCCATGGCCACCGGCCTGAAGGCGGCGCCCGCCGTATCCCTCGTTCCGCTCTCCGACGCCATCGGGGTGGAGGCGCGCGGGCTGGACCTGACGAAGACGCTGGATGCGGAGACCGCCGCCGCTATCCGCAGCGCCTGGGCGGAGAACTCGATCCTGCTGGTGCGCGGCCAGGATATCTCCGAGGACGACCAGTTCCGCTTCGCCCGCCTCATCGGCCCCATCGCCGACCGGGTGAAGCCGCCGGTGGAAAAGCGGGCATACCGCGCCGATCCCGAGAACCGCATGCAGCTCGTCACCAACCGGCTGGACGGGCAGGGCCGTCCTCTGGGCTCGCTCGGCGACGGCGAGATGTGGTTCCACACCGACAAGTGCTATGTCGAGAAGCCGCACCGCGCCTCGCTGCTCTACGCGGTGGAGCTGCCCTCGCAAGGCGGCCATACGCGTTACGCCAGCCTGTACAACGCCTATGACCGGCTGCCGGCGGCGCTGAAGGCGCGGCTGGAGGGCCGCCGGGTCCTGCAGGTCTACGATTACGGCAAGACCGACCCCGCCGATCCCGGCCAGCCCCTCGACCAACTGCTGCATTACTGGCAGCCGATCTTCGTCGCCAACCCGGATACGGGCCGCCGCGCCGTCTATGTCAGCCGGCTGATGAGCCTGCGCATCGAAGGGCTGGAGGAGGCCGAAAGCGCCGACGCGCTGGAGGCGATCTTCGACATCGTGGAGCGGCCGGACAACATCTACGAACATGTCTGGCGCGTCGGCGACCTGATGACGTGGGACAACCTCTCCTGCGTCCACGCCCGCACCGACTGGCCCCGCGAACAGCCCCGCAGCCTGCGCCGCTGCACCGTGCAGGGCGAGGCGCTGGCCTGACGCCTGCTTGCTAGATGTCCTCCGGGCGCAACCCGGTGTGGCCGGCGATCCGGGCGGGCATTCTCGGCCCAATCTCTTCGCCGTCGTGAAACGCGAAGACGAAGTTCGGTTGTCCGGGCTTGGCAAGCACGCGGTGCGATCCGCGCTGCCGCTCGATGCGCCAGCCGATCTTCCGGAGAGCGGCGAGGACCCGGCGGTCGCGCGCCGACCCTCAATCGCTCATGCAGCCGAAAAAATCTGAGGCAGTTCGGGCGTCGGTTCTCCCTGCTCAAGCCGATCCGCCGGCGTGCGCAGGGCAATGGCCTCGACCTTCGCGAGCGCTTCCTCCCGGCTCTGCCCATAGGCCATGACGCCGGGGAGGTCCGGAATCTCCGCGATGAAGCGCCCGTCCACCTCCTGTTCGATCTCAACCTTCAGCAAGGGATCGTCCTCCCCAATATGTGCGTGCTCATCATATCCGTGAAATGCGACGACATTATCCGGAGAATCGCGAAGGAACCCCGCTAACGAGGGATCGGTGGGTCGTCCTTTTCCGGCGCTTCGGCGTCGAAGATCGCGTTGAAGGCGCGTACGGCTTCCGCCGGCCCGCCGGCGTGGGACCACACCCCGCCGGCGACCGCGAGGAAGTCGGCCCCGGCCGCGACGAGCGCGCGGCCGTTCTCCACCGTGATGCCGCCGATGGCGACGCAGGGCACGTTGGTCGTGGTCTGCCACTCGGTCAGGACTTCCGGATCGGCGTTGTGGACGCGCTGCTTGGTGCCGCTTTCGAAGAACGCGCCGAAGGCGACGTAGTCGGCCCCGGCCTCCGCCGCGTCCATGGCGAGGTGGCGCGAGGCGTGGCAGGTGACGCCGACGATGGCGTCCGCGCCGACGATCCGCCGCGCCTCTTCATAGGCTGCGTCCTGCTGGCCGACATGGACGCCGTCGCAGCCCAGCTCCGCCGCGAGGTCGGGCCGGTCGTTCATGATGAAGGCGACGTCGTGCGCCTGCGCGATGGGCAGCAGCACGTTGGCAGCGCGCCGGATGGCGTCGTCGTCAACGTCCTTCAGACGGAGCTGGACGCAGGCGACGTCGCCCGCCTCCAGCGCATCCGTCAGCGGGCGTGCGAACGCATCGGGATCGAACGCCGGCGGCGTGATCAGATACAGGCGGCAGCGGGAGGAAATCTGCGTGTCCTCGCCGCTCAGGCCTTGCCCTGGTAGATCTTGATGATGTTGTCCAGCATCGCCATCGCGTCTTCCTTCGGGCGCTGGAAGGTGTTGCGGCCGATGATCGAGCCGTTGCCTCCGCCGTCGCGGATGGCCCGCACCTCGTCGTAGATGCCTTCCAGGTCCTTCGCCTCGCCGCCGGAGAAGACGACGATGCGCCGCCCGTTGAAGCAGCTCTGCACCACATGCTCGATGCGCTTCGCCATGGTCGAGATGTCGATCTTCTGCGTCTCGTAGACCTTCTTCGCGGCGTCGAGGAACAGCGCGTCGGTCGGCGGCTTCACCTTGATGATATGGGCGCCGATCTGGCAGGCGAGATGGGCGGCATAGGCGCAGATGTCCATCGCGGTCTCGCCCTCGCGGTTCAGCATGCCGCCGCGCGGATAGGACCAGACGACGACGGCGAGCCCGACCGACTTGGCCTCCTCGGCCATCTCGGTGATCTCCTCGACCATCTCGTACTGGTCTTCGGAGCCGGGATAGATGGTGAAGCCGATGGCCGCGCAGCCGAGCCGCAGCGCGTCGGACACCGAGCCGTATACGCCCTGGTCCTTGTTGGTCGACAGCGAGTTGGCGGAGTTGACCTTGAGGATCGTCGGAATGGCCCCGGCGAAGGTGTCGGCCCCGGCCTCGATGAAGCCGAGCGGCGCGGCGTAGGCGTTGAGCCCGGCGTCGATGGCGAGCTGGTAGTGATAATGCGGGTCGTACCCGGCCGGGTTGGCCGCGAAGCTTCGCGCCGGTCCATGCTCGACGCCCTGATCCACCGGCAGGATGACCATCCTGCCCGTCCCGCCCAGGCGGCCATGCATCAGGATGCGGCAGAGATTCGCCTTGGTGCCGGGGCAGTCGGATTCATAGGCCGACAGGATCTTCTTGACGCGCTGCGTGACTTTCATGACGTGCTTCCTTCAAGGGGGCGGGCGTGCCAACCGTCTATGTGATCCCGCTTATACGGAATTTCGAGCCGGTTTTAAATCTTTCGGCGGCATTTTCCCCGGCCGGGGCGCCAGCCAGCGCCGGCAGGCCGCCTCCGCGTCCGCCGCACCGTCCAGGTCCAGCGCGGGCCGGCGGTCGCCGTCGAGCGCCGCGCCGTACGCTTCGGCCAGCGCGGCCAGCCGCGCCCGCGCCCGGCCGCGCCCCGAAAAGCGGATCAGGGTAAGCCCGCAGGCGAGCCCGGTCATCGCGTCGCCGGCCGCATCCCCGCAATCGAGCGAGGCGGCGATTTCCACGCGGGGAAATTCCGCGCGCAGGGCGGCGACCAGCGCGGCGAACCATCCGGCCCCGGCATAGCCGGCGGCTCCGGGGGCGCTGCGCAGCGTCAGCTTCACGCCCAGCGTCTCCGCCGCGCAGGCCGCCGCGCGGGCGTGATGGATGTCGTGCACGATCACCGCGCGGGCTGCGGGGACCGGCGCCGGGCTGCGTCGCTGCGCCATGCCGCGATCCTGCCACGCGGCGGGGCGCCGGGCCACCGCGCCGCGCGGTTGAATCGGTCCTGGCGGCGGCGTATGGTTGACGCGCCGCGGGAGGCGCGGGTTGGGATACGATCATGGACCGGCTGGAACAGGCACAGGCGAGACTGGACAAGGCGCTGGCGAGGCTCGAAAAGGCGTCGTCCGCGCCCGCGCCGGACGCCGGCAAGGAGATCGAAACCCTGCGGAAGCGCTGCGACACGCTGGAGGCGCGCTCGAACCAGGTCGCCGACCGGCTGGACACGGCGATCGGCAAGATCCGCGGCATACTGGAAGGCTGATCCGGCATGGCGCAGGTCGAGGTCACCATCAACGGGCGCGAATACCGCATCGCCTGCGACGACGGCCAGGAGGAACACCTGGAAGGGCTCGCGGCCTATGTGGACCGGCGCGTGTCGGAGTTGGTCTCCGCCGTCGGCCAGGTCGGCGAGGCGCGGCTGCTGGTCATGGTGAGCCTGCTGATCGCCGACGAATTGTCGGAAACCTTCGCCAGCCTGGAGACCGGCGGCGCGGCGGCCGGCGAGGCCTCGGAACGGCTCGCCCAGGCGACCGAGGCGCTGGCGGAAAAAATCGAGAACATTGCGGCGAGGCTCGAGGCGGCTTAAGTAGAGGGCGGACGGTGCTGCGCTGCGCGTGAGGCATCATATCCCTGGGGCCAATGTCAACCTCTAGGGAGCTGTCCCTGCCGGGGCCCTGGTCCCGGTACATGGCGCCCACCTGCGTAAGCAGGCCACAGAGGATATCAACGCCGAACGGCTGATGCGGCTCCGTCCGTCCGCCCCGCCCGCTGAAACAGACTCCGCATGACGCCCATCGAGGACATAAAGGCCCGGATGCGCGCCGAGGCGCTGCTGCGCCGCGCCGCCGCCCATCGCGACGGCGGGCCGGAAGCGGCGGAGGCCGTGCAGCGCCATTTCATGGCGGCGCTGGGCAACGGCATATCGCTTGCGCCCGGCGCCGTGGTCTCAGGCTACTGGCCGATGCGCGACGAGCTGGACATCCGGCCCCTGCTGGAGCGGCTGGCCGGGGCGGGTTACGTCTGCGCGCTGCCGGTGGTCGGGCCGCGGGGGACGCCGCTTTCCTTTCGGCGCTGGCGGCCGGGCGACGAGCTGGCTTCCGCCGGGTTCGGCACCACCGAGCCCGCGACGCGGGCGGAGCCGGTCTCGCCCGACCTGCTGCTGACGCCGCTGCTGGCGTTCGACGCGGCCGGCGGCCGGCTGGGCTACGGCGCCGCCTATTACGATATCACCCTGCGGGCGCTGCGCCGGGCGGGGGAGGCGGTCGCCGTCGGCATCGCGTTCGATGCGCAGCGCATCGACGCGGCGCCGCACGAAGATCACGACGAGCCGCTCGATTGGGTTATAACCGAGACGGGCGCCCACCGGTGCCGCCCGCGCGAACAGTCCGGCAAAGGGAAGACATGAGACTTCTGATCTGCGGCGACGTGGTCGGCCGGGCCGGCCGCAAGGTGGTGTGCGACCGGCTGCCCCGGCTGCGGGAGTCCCTCGACCTCGACTTCGTCGTCGTCAACGGCGAGAACGCGGCCGGCGGTTTCGGCATCACGCCGAAGATCTGCGCCCAGTTCTTCGAGGCCGGGGCCGACGTCATCACCACCGGCAACCACGTCTGGGACCAGAAGGAGATCGTCCCCTATTTCGGCAAGGAGCCCCGCATCCTGCGCCCGGACAACTATCCGGAAGGCACGCCGGGCAAGGGCGTCGGCATTTTCGAGGCGCGGGACGGCCGCCGGGTGCTGGTGCTGCACTACATGGCGCTGCTGTTCATGACGCCGCTCGACGATCCGTTCGCCGGGATCGAGCGCGTCCTGACCCGCACGCGGATGGGCCGCGACGTGGACGCGGCGATCCTCGATTTCCACGGCGAGGCGACCAGCGAGAAGATGGCGATGGGCCATATGCTCGATGGCCGCGTCTCCCTCGTCGTCGGCACCCACAGCCACGTGCCGACCGCGGACGCGCAGGTGCTGCCGCACGGGACCGGCTACATCACCGATCTCGGCATGTGTGGCGATTACGACTCCGTCATCGGCATGAAGAAGGAGGCATCCATCGAGCGTTTCCGCAAGAAAGTGCCGGGCCCGCGGCTGGAAGCGGCCGCCGGCGACGCCACGCTGTGCGCGGTCTATGTCGAGACCGACGACGCGACCGGGCTGGCGCGCCGCATCGCGCCGGTGCGCCTCGGCGGGCGGCTTGCGCCGACGATGCCGGAGGTGGAGCGGGTCTCCGCCGAAGCCTGATCCGGCGATACCTGCCGCCGGAACGGAAGCGCCCCGCCGAATGGCGGGGCGCTTCGTCCTTGCGCGGGTGCCGGAGGAAGGCGCGTCAGGCTGCGCGCACGTCCTCCAGGAACCTGGCGATCCTGCTGCGCAACCCGTCGCCCTGCTTGGCCAGCTCGCCGGCGGCGGCGAGCACCTGGGTCGAGGCCGATCCGGTTTCGGAGGCCGCCGTGTTCACCTGAACGATATTGTTGGTGATCTCCTGCGTCCCCTGCGCGGCCTGCTGGACGTTGGCTGCGATCTCGCGCGTGGCGGAGCCCTGCTGCTCCACCGCGGTCGTGATCGTCGCCGCGATCTCGTTCACCTGACCGATGGTCTGCGAAATCGAGGCGATGGCAGCCACGGCGTCGCTGGTGGCCGCCTGGATGTCGCCGATCTGTCCGGCGATCTCCTCGGTGGCCTTGGCGGTCTGGTTGGCGAGGGACTTGACCTCGGACGCGACGACGGCGAAGCCCTTGCCGGCGTCGCCGGCCCGCGCCGCCTCGATGGTGGCGTTCAGCGCCAGCAGGTTGGTCTGGCTGGCGATGTCGTTGATCAGGTTCACCACCTCGCCGATCTTGCTCGCGGCGTCGGCCAGCCCCTGCACCTTCGCATTGGTGTGCTCCGCCTCGCTGGCGGCGGTGCCGGCGATCTTCGCGCTTTCCTCGACCTGGCGGCCGACCTCCTGCACGGTGACGGCGAGCTCTTCCGCCGCGCCGGCAACTGCCTGCACGCTGGCGGTGGCTTCCTCGGTGGCCGACGCCGCCGCAGACGACTGCTGGCTCGTCTGCTCCGCGGTGGATGACATGGTCTGGGCCGACGCCTCCATCTCGCGCGCCGCGCCGCCGAGCGTCTCTATGACGCCGCCAACAGAGGTCTCGAACTCGTCGGCAAGCTGCAGCATGGCGGCGCGCCGGTCGGCGGCGGCCTTTTCCTCCGCCGCGCGTCTTCCGGCCTCGGCACGCTCCTCGGCCCCGCGCTGCTCCTCCGCGCGGCGCTGTTCCTCCTCCAGTGCCCGCTTCTCCGCGGCGGCCTGCTCGGCCTGGAGCCGTTCGTTCTCGATCATCGATTCCTTGAACACCTGGACCGCGCGGGCCATTTCGCCGATCTCGTCGCCACGGTCGCGGGCAGGCACCTCAGCCTCGCGGTCGCCGTCGGCGAGCAGCGTCATGGTCCGCGTCATCGCGCCAATGGGCCGTGCGAAGCGGCGGGTTATCAGGAAGCCCACGACCGCCAGCGCGAGGAGGATCACCAGCGTCGCCACGGCTGCGGCATTCCGCATCTCGCGAACCGGCGCGAATACCTCGTCCAGCGCGCGTTCCGCGATGAAGGCCCAGCGGGTGCCGTGGAAGTCGAACGGGGCGAAGGCCAGGAGCGCCGCCTGCCCGCCGGAACCGGTCCCCTCGGCGGCGCTGCGCTTGCCGTCGAGGGCGGCATCGACCGCCGGACCGTCGACACGCCGCTTGAGGATGGTCGGCTCCGCGGTGAAGCGCGACTGGCTGCGCATCAGCCCGTCGCGGCCGACGATGAACGTCTCACCGGTACGTCCCAGCCCGGCCGTCGCGGTCATCACGCTATTGATCGCGTCGATCGGCATCTGGAGGACGAACACGCCGACGAACTTGCCGGAGCCGTCGATCAGCGGACTGGCGATGAAGCTGGCGGGTGCACCGTTACTGGGCGCATAGGGCTTGAAGTCGAGGAAGACGACCTGGCCCGCCTTGGCGTCGTCGCGCACCGCCCGGAATGCCGCGCCGAGATCGGTGTCCTTCCACTGACCGTCGAGCATGTTGGTCGCGTAGTCGGGTTCCTTGAAGACGGTGTAGACCACGTTGCCCTTGGCATCCAACAGGAAGATATCGTAGTAGCCGCGCGCCCGCAGGAACTTGCGGAAGAATGGATGATATTTCCGGTGCGTCGCGCTGTAGTCGGAAGCGTCCGTCGCCGCGTCGAGCTCGTCCTTCTTGCCGGTCGGGTGCGGGTTGTCGTCTATATAGAGTTTCTGCAGCCGCTTTCCGGCATCGCCGCCGAACGCCTCCCAGGCCAGCGAGAACTGGGCCAGCGCGTCATGCACGGCGGGATTGACCGCCTGGTAGGCCAGGTCCTGCTCGATGGAGTCGAGATAGCGCGCCAGCGAGTCGGCGCGGGTTTCGACCAGCGTGACCAGAGACCGCTGCTCCGCCGAGTCGAGATTGCGCTTGGCAAGAACGAAGCTCGCGACCCCGACGCCCAGGCAGGCGACGAGCGCGCCGCCGACCACCATGGCGGAAAGCTTGTGGGAAATCTTCAGCGACGGAAAAATGCGCAGTCGGGAACTTGGCAAAACTCACTCCACAATGAAGCCCGGGCATCGCATCGGGCATATGAATAACTGACTTTCATGCATGGTCTTTCCAGAACTCGTATCATTCGAGCCCTGAAGAATGCCTTAACAATCAGGAGCTTCGGCTTCAGACGCATGTTGACCGGCCGCACACCCGCCATATATTGCAACCCATCCCCACAGATCGAAGCCCGCCGCCATGCCGCTGTCACCGCCCGTCGAACGCACCCATTCGCAGACCCGCGCCATCGAATGCAGCTGTTACCGCCGCGCCGACGGGATGTGGGACGTGGAGGGGCATCTGACCGACGTCGCCGGCTACGCGTTCGACAACGCCTTTCGCGGCACGATCCATGCGGGCACGCCGATCCACGACATGTGGGTGCGGCTCACCCTGGACGAGAACGTCGAGATCCGCGAAGTCGAGGTGAAGATGGACGGCGTGCCATACGAGATATGCCCGGCCATCGAGGCCGCGTTCCAGAAGCTGAAGGGGCTGCGCATCGGCGGCGGCTGGAACCGCAAGCTGCGCGAGCTGCTGGGCGGGGCGCAGGGCTGCATCCACGTGGTCGACCTGCTGCGGCCCGTGGCCACGGTGGGATTCAAGACGGTCAACCGCGAGAAGCGCGCCGGCGGGATCGGCGAGACTCCGGTGGACGACCGACAGCCCTATCACGTCAACAGCTGCCACGCCCTGGCCAGCGACGGGCCGATCGTGCGCGACCGCTGGCCTCAATTTTATACCGGCACCGAGTAACCTCCGCGTCATCCGCCGTTAACGGAATCGTCGCCGGTGCGGGCGTCTGATATGCTGGAATGCTTGTCAGCCGGGGCACCCGGACCCATACTTGGCCGATGAAACAGGTCCGCGAACATCTGCGCCCGCCAGGGCCTGCCGCGCACGCCGCGCCCCAAAGGGGCTGCGACGCGCCGGGCTGCGCCGGGCACGGCGAGTTCCGCGCGCCCAGGGCGAGGGACCGGCTGACGGACTACTACTGGTTCTGCCTCGAGCACGTGCGCGCCTACAATGCGCGGTGGAACTACTATGCCGGGATGAACGAGATCGAGGTCGAGCGGCTGATCCGCAACGACACCACCTGGCAGCGCCCGACCTGGCCGTTCGGAACGCGCAGCGCCCGCTACAAACGCGATCCGCATATCCACTGGAGCGCCTTTTCCGCGGAGGACTGGGAGAAGGAGCGCATCCGCGAGGCGAGGGAGGAAAACGCCCGCCGCCCCCGCCCGGGCTCGCCCGAGGAAGGCGCGCTCGCCGTGTTCGACATGGAAGCGCCGGTGACCCGCGACACCATCAAGGCGCGCTACAAGGCGCTGGTGAAGAAGCACCACCCGGACGCCAATGGCGGCGCCAAGGACGCCGAGGAACGGCTGAAGGTCATCAACCAGGCCTATTCGACCCTGATGGCCTCGCCGCTCGCCGTCTGAGCCGCCCCGCCGGCGCGCCCCGCTTCAGCTTTCCAGTTTCCATGCCCCATCGGGCTGGCGGCAGGCGATGCCGTGGACGTCCTGCTGCTGCCCCGCGACCGTGACGGTGGCCGTATATTCCCGGCAGTAGCGCTCGTCGCGCTGGAACGTTTTGGTCGGCACGACGCGATACTGCGAGCTGGTGTCCGGATCGACCCATTGCACAGGCCGCCCGGTCTCCGCCTGTTCCAGCACCTGGCCGATACAGGCATGGTCGAGCCGGTCCATG
>WHUE01000097.1 GCA_009377375.1 Alphaproteobacteria bacterium
GGCGATGGAGAACCCGGCCTTCCGCGACTACGCCGGGCGGATGGAGGCGGCCTGCGGCGCGGACCGCGCGCGGGAAATCCTCTCGGTCGGGCGCTGGAACAGCAATATCTATCCCAGCCTCTCCTTCATGAGCCAGTTCCGCCAGCTCCGCGTCGTCCATCCCGTCTCGGTCGACCGGACGGAGGTGTTCGGCTTCTGCTTCCGGCTCAAGGGCGCGCCGGACTCGATGTTCGAGGACACGATCCGCTTCGCCAACGTCACCAACGCCACGGCCTCGCCGGTGCTGACCGACGATCTGGAAACCTATTTCCGCATCCGCCGTGGGCTGACGACGCAGGGTTCCGACTGGGTTCCCACGGCCCGCGCCCTCGGCACCGACCGGCCGGACGGGCACGGCGGCTGGGAGGCGGCGGACGGCACCAGCGAGCTGCATATCCGCAACATGATGCAGGCCTGGGCGGGCTACATGGCGGACGCGTCCGCATGACGGCGGATCTGCGCGCGGTGGAGGCGTTCCTGTTTCACGAGGCCCGGCTGCTGGACGAGGCGCGGTACGAGGACTGGCTCGCGCTGTTCACCGCCACCGCGACCTACTGGGTCCCGTCGCAGCCCGGCCAGAAGAGCCCCCTCGACACGGTGTCGATCTTCTACGACGACCGCCGCCTGCTGGAGACCCGCGTGCGCCGCCTGGCCGCCGCCGGGGCCCACGCCCAGACCCCGCCGTCGCAGACCAGCCGCCTGATCGGCAACGTCGCGCTCGCCGGCCCCGCGCCGGGCGAGGACGGCGGCGTGGTCGCCGAATCCCGCTTCCACATGGTCGAATACCGCCGTGGCAGTCAGCGTCTCTTCGCCGGATCGTACCGGCATCACCTGGTCCCCGAAGGCGACGCCTTCCGCATCCAGTCCAAGCGCGTCGAACTGGTCAACGCCGGTGGCGTGATGGACGGGATCACCGTGCCGATCTAGAGTCTGATCCACCTAAATAGAAGCACCCCCGCCGCAAAAGGCCCCGGCCCCCCGATCGATGGTGTTGGGGGTTGCGCGCAGACGGCCGCCCGCGTCGTTGCGACCCTTGGCCGATGCGAAGGCATCGCCCTGCGGGCCGCGCCTCGCGGTTCGTCTCGTCTGCGCACAACGCAGGTGATTCTATTTAGGTGGATCAGACTCTAATGCATCGTCCGCGCGCCGCGCTTCGCGCCCCGACCGGGCCGGCCCGCGCGGATTGACGCGGCGTCCCGCCCGTGCTTCGGTTCCGGCACAGGAAAACCGCGAGAAGGAGGAGACGATGGCCGTCGCCCGCCACCCCAGGCCGCCGGAGCTGAAGGACGCCACGCTGGAGGAGATCATGGAGCGCCATGTCGGGCGCTTCAGGGACAAGGTGGCCGACTGGGCGGCGTTCGAGGACGCCAAGATCGAGGGCTACAAGCGCGCCCAGCACCGCTTCATCGGGGCGGGCGGTTCCGGCAAGCACGACGATCCGACGGTGATCCCCGCCCGCGCGCACACGCTGTCGATCATGTATGTCGAGCCCGGCCAGGGCAACGCGCCGCACACCCATGAGGTGGAGGAGACCTTCTTCGTGCTCGACGGCATCCTCGAGGTCTTCGTCGAGGACGAGGACGGAAGGCGGCTGACCACGCGGCTCGGCAAGTGGGAGTGCATCGCCTGCCCGCCCGGCGTGATCCACGGCTACGACAACACCAGCCTGCAGCCGGTCTGGTTCCAGGTCATGCTCGGCCGGGGACAGCCGGATACGATGGGATACGCCGACGACGCGCTGTTCCAGCGCCGCGACCAGCACCTGAAAAGCGTCTGACCCCGCCTCAGCCCGGGTGGTGCTTGCCCACCGGGTGCACGGTGCTGGCCTGCGGGCCCTTTTCGCCCTCGCCCTCCGCCAGCACGAAGCGCACCTCGTCGCCCACGTTCAGCCTGTCGAAGCTGCCCTCGGCCAGGCTGTTCGCGTGGAAATATATGTCCAGCCCGTCGGGCGCGGTGATGAAGCCGTAATCGGGAAACATCCGGGAGACGACGCCGTGCGGCGGCGTCTCGTGGACCTTTACCTCGCCGCGTGACCTGGCGGTGTGCTTCTTGACCTGGCGTTCCAGCGCGTCGAACGCGTCGCGCATGGCGACGTAGAAATCCTCATGCGCGTGTTTGTCGTTCTGGGTCTGGTTCACCACCAGCTCGGATCCCGGCACCGACAGGTCGAGGCGGAACTGGTAGAGCTTGCCCCTCTTGCGACGGGATTCCACGTGCTCGACCACGACGCGGCAGGTGACGATCCGCGGAAATATCCGTTCCAGCCGCTCGACGCGCTCTCCGATCCGCTCGTCGGCGCTCACCGGCGCCGGGAAATCCCGATAGGTCACCTGCAGGTTCACGGTCATATGTATCGTCTCCGTCAGAGGCAGGGCGAGGTCGGACATGTCGGATCGCGACACGCAGGTATTGAGATGGGCAGCCCGGCCCCGCCGCGTCAAGGAGTCGGGGCCGATCAGCCCTCCAGCGGCGCCACGTCGCCGGCGCGCGTGCGGCCCTGCCGCCGGTACTGGCCGATCGCCTTCAGCAGCGGCGCGTCGGTGACGGCGTAGAGCACGGCGTTGCCGTCGCCGGTATTCGCGTGGCGGCGCCACAGGTGGTTGGGCACGACGAAGATGTCGTTCTCCGACCACTCCATCCGCACCCCGCCGGCCTCGGTATAGCCGCTGCCCTTGAGTGCGCAGTAAAGCGTGCTCGCGGTCTGGCGGCTGGGCAGGGTGGCCTCGCCGGCGCGGAGAAGCTGGGCGGTGTAGCCCATGCTGGCGAAGGCCGGCCCGCCGGTCACCGGGTCGGTGAACTCCATAAGGATGCCGTCGTAAGGACAGCCTTCCTCGCCCGCGAGCGCCTCCAGCGCGGCCATCGTCGCCGCGCCGTCGTAGTGGAACATGGGCGAGGCGCCCTGGCCGATGCCGTGGCGGTGCTCGGCGAAGCGCGGCACCAGCCCGCCGGTCCCGTACAGCCGCTTCGAATAGTCCGGGGCGGGGACGGGGCGGTTGGCGGTGGCGGCCGGGTCCTCCTCCTCGATCCAGATGCAGTCGAGATATTCCAGCAGCGGCCAGTCGAGCACGTCCATCCAGATCACCGGCTCGGCGCTGTCGTTGCCGTGGCCGTGCCAGGTGCCGTTGGGGGTCAGGATCAGGTCGCCCCGCCTCGCGGCGCAGCGCTCGCCCTCGATGGTGGAATAGCCGCCCTCGGCCGACAGGATGGTGCGGCTGGCGTTGGGGGTGTGCACATGGGTCGGCGCGGTGTCGCCCGGCTTGTAGATCGACACCGCGACGCGGATCGTGTTGGTCACGCGCAGCGCGCCGCCGAGGCCGGGATTGACCAGCAGGAACTGCTGGCGCTCGGTGAATTCCAGCGGCGCGATCTCGGCGATGCGCAGCAGATAGGGGTGGATGTCCGCCCAGCGCCACAGATGCGGCACGGGCCGGTGCAGCGGCGGCGGGCCCTTCAGGCTCACCGGCTCGACCGGGGGGATCCGCGCCGGCTCGTCGGCGCCGTGCGGCCAGGGCGTCTTCTGCGGTGCGTTGGCGCGGGTGCGCAGCCAGATATGCAGCGGGGCGGCCTCGCGGTTCAGTCGCTCCATCTCCACTGCGACGTCCGGCGGCAGGGCGTCGTCGGCCAGCGTGGTCGCGCGTTCGGTCGCGGTCGCCATGATTTTCCCTCCGTAACCGGCCGCCATTCTAGCGCGGCGGGCGCGGAAATCCTATTCTCCGTCCCGAAGCCTGAAACAGGGAGCGAGAGCCATGACCAGGGCGCCGGCGAAAATCACCCGCCGCAAGTATCCGCGCATCGACGTCCACACCCATGTCGCGCTGCCGCAGGTGCTGGAGATCGCGCGGGGCATCAAGATCCGCAGCAAGGCGCCCGGCACGCAGCACTGGGTGCCGGCGGAATCGCGCGCCGAGCATGCCCGCCAGTCGGCCGGCCAGGGGACGGAGCTGAACGATCCCCAAGCGCGGCTGCGCGACATGGACGCGATGGGCGTCGACATCCAGGTGATCAGCATGAACCTGCCGACGCCGACCTACTGGGCCGCGCCGCGCATGGGGCTCAAGGTCTGCCGCGCCTGCAACGAGGGCGTGGCGGAATTCGTCGTCTCCGACCCCGACCGCTTCGTCGGCATCGGCGCCGTGCCGCTGCAGGACGCGGCGCTGGCGGGGGCGGAGCTGGAACACGCGGTGAAAAACCTGGGGCTGCGCGGCGCCATCGTCCCTTCGAACATCCAGGGCCGCGACCTCGGCGAGGACCGGTTCCGCCCGTTCTGGGCGAAGGCCGAGGCGCTGGGCGTGCCGGTCTACATCCATCCGCGCGGCTTCACCCACGATGCACGGCTGCATAAGTATTTCCTGTGGAACTCCATCGGCCAGCCGCTGGAGGAGGCGCTGGCGATGGCCTCGCTGATCCACGAGGGGGTGATGGACGCGTTCCCGAAGCTTAGGGTCATCATCGCCCATGGCGGCGGCTACCTGCCCTACTATGCCGGGCGCGGCGACCGCTCCTTCCATTCCCGGCCCGAACCGCGAAAGAACATCGACCGGGAGCCCAGCGCGTACATGAAGCGCTTCTGGTACGATTCCACCGTCTTCGACCGCGACATGCTGGAAATGCTGGTCCGCCGCGTCGGGCCCGGCAAGGTGATGATGGGCACCGACTATCCCCGCGGCGAGGTGGAGGAGGACCCGGTGGGGTTCGTCACCCGGACCAAAGGAATCGGCGCCGAGGACAAGCGCCGGATCATGTCCGACAACGCGGCAAAGCTGTTCGGCCTGTCGCTCTGACCGGGCCGCGCGTATCGGGTGACAGGGGCCCGCGAGTCGGGCGAAAATCCGCGGAGGCGCACCCATAACGGAGACCGCATATGGTCCGGCTCATCATCGCCCTGCTGCTGCCCTGGCTGACCTTCTTCACCATCGGCATGCCGATCCAGGGCATCATCTGCCTGATACTCCAGCTCACCCTGATCGGCTGGATTCCGGCGGCAATCTGGGCGGTCTACCAGCTCAGCCAGTACAACACCGACAAGAAGATCGCCGAGGCCGCGAGAGCGAGGGATCAGGGGTGAACCGCTCCGTCACCGCCACCGTCGTCAAGATCGTCGTCGCGTCGCTTCTGGTCGGCTTCGCGCTGACCTTCTTTGACATCACCCCGCAGGGCGTGCTTCAGACGCTGGGCGGCACGGTGAAGTCGATCTTCGAGATGATCCTCGGCTTCTTCCGCTGGGCGCTGGAATACATCCTGATCGGCGCCATCGTCGTGGTCCCGATCTGGCTCGCCCTGTGGGCCTGGCGGAAGTTCAGGGGGCGGTAGGGCGGACGCCCGTCTTCTCCCTCTCCGCCCTTGGGGGCGGAGAGGGTACTTATGCCTACCGCTGATACGGCGGCACGCCGTAGCTGTGGTTCCAGCCGATTTCCTCGTTGAGCTGGAGCAGCTTCCTGCCCCCGAAGCGTTCGCGCCAGCGGTCGATGACCTCGGGGTTGAACACGTTGTCGGGCACCTCGCCCTGCAGCGCATGCAGCACCGATTGCGTGGCCCAGCGGTAGCCGGGGCCGATGCCGCTGCCGGCGTTGCTCGACACCATGTGCGCGGACAGCAGGACCTTGTCGCCCATCCGGCGCAGCGGGCTGTCGGCGGGCAGCGGCTCGTCGGTGAAGGCGTCGATGGCGGCGCCGCCGATCTCGCCCTTCGCCAGCGCCTCGCACAGCTCCGGCTCGTCGACGATCTGGCCGCGCGCGGCGTTCACGAGGATCGCGGTCTTCTTCATCGCGCCGAACTGCTTCGCGCCGATGAAGCGCCTTGTTTCCTTGTTGTTGTCGCAATGGATGGTGACGATGTCGGACTCGCGGAACAGCGTGTCCATGTCCACCTTCTCGCAGCCGTGGCGGATGAACTTCTCGTCCTCGACATAGGGGTCGCAGGCGACGATGCGGAACCGCCATGGCGCGAACAGGTCGGCCACCCGGCTGCCGATGCGGCCGAGCCCCAGGATGCCCAGCGTGATCCCCGGATAGCCGTCCGAGGCGCGCCGGCCGAGATAGCTGCCCATCAGCCCCTCGTCGCGCCAGACGCCCTTCTTGACCGCCGCGTCGCGCTCGCGCGCCTTCTTCATCATGGTCAGGATCATCTGCACCGTGCCCTCGGCCACGCCGTAGCAGTTGGACTCGGTCGGCGCGTGGGTGACCAGGATGCCGAGCGCGGTCGCCGCGTCCACATCCACGTCGTCGGTGCCCACCGTGCACTTGGCGACGATGCGCAGCTCCGGGTTGGCCTCCATGATCTTGCGCGTGATCGGGCTGGAGCGGATGGAGGAGCCCATCAGCGCGGCGGCGTCCGCAGCAAAGCCCGCCATCTCGTCCTCGTTGTCGCCCATCGGGGACAGCCAGCCGGCCTTGCCGACGGTCAGCTCGATCCCCGCCTTCCCCAGCCGCTCATGCGAGTCCGCGCTCTGGTCCGCCGGTGCGAAAACGAAAACCTTTGTGCTTGGCATCTGAATCCTCCGAATGGGCATGGCCCGTGCCTGACCGATGGCGAAATCTATCACCGGTCCCGCCGCCTGCCACCCGTGGGCGCGCGATTTACCCCGCGAGCCGCGCGGTCAGCGCGCCGATGTCGGGAATGTCCTCGAAACCTGCGACCATCGCCGCGATCCCGTCCGCCCGCGCCGCGTCCATCCCGGCATAGGCGCAGCAGCCGCGGAACTTCTCCAGCGCCTCGTCCCACGACATCGGGTTGCGGGCGCCGCCGACGGCCTGGTCGGCGCGGTCCTTATGGACCGTGCCGTCGGCGAGCCGGATCTCGACCAGCGTGGTCAGGTTGGTGTAGCCCGGCTCTTCCCGCTCATAGGCGGTGTAGGAAATCCGCGCCATCATGGCGCGCACGTCGTCGCGCGCCACCGTCTCGTCGGTGAACTCCGCCAGCCCGGCGTGGCCCTCCACCAGCAGGCAGCCCACCGCGAAGGGGATGGAGAACTTCGCCTGCATCGCATCCGCCGGCGCGTCGTTGACCAGGATGTCGCGCACCCGCGCGTTGGTCCGCACTGAGACCGCCTCCACCGCTTCCGGCGCGATCCCGTGCTCGCGCCGCAGGCGGGACACCAGCGTCATCGCCGGATGGGTCAGCGCGCCGTTGGGCCAGGGCTTGATCGACATGCCGGGGTCCTCGAACGCCCATGGCCGCCCCAGCCGGCCGCAGATCGCCTCCCGCACCCAGCCGCCGCCGAGCGAGGCGGCGTCCATCCAGCCGAACCGCGCCTCCATCGCGTCCGCCGCCCCGGTCAGCCCGCGCCGGGCGAGGTCGGCGGCATTGAGGCCGCATTCGGCGGCGTGGCCGGCATGGGTCTGTTCCGCCATCGCGCCGAAATTGGCGCGGATGCCGCTCGCCTGGCTGGCGGCGATGGCGATGGCGTGGCTGGTCCGTGCCGCGTCCAGCCCGATGAGCCGCGCCGCCGCCGCCGCCGCGCCGAACACGTTGAGCGTGCCGGTGGTGTGGAACCCGCCCTGGTAATGCCGGTTGTCCACCGCGTGGTTGAGCCGGCAGGCGATCTCCACCCCCACATGATAGGCGGCGGAAACCGCCGCCCCGCCGAGCCCCCGTTCCTCGGCCAGCGCCAGGGCGGCGGGCAGGGCGGCGGCGCTGGCGTGGATGCCGCCGTTGCGGTCGGGCGCGGCCTGCGGGCTGGTGTCGTCGAAATTGTCGGTATGCATGGCGGTGCCGTTGGCCATCGCGGCGAAGCGGGGCGCGGTGCGCACTCCCGTGCCGAAGATGCGCGCCTGCCCGGCCGCGCCCAGCGCTTCGATATGGTCGCGGACGATGCCGCTCGCCTCGGCCTTCGCGCCGGCCAGCGCGACGCCGAGCGTGTCGAGGATGTGGATACGGCCGCGCGCCAGCACCTCCACCGGGATGTTTTCGATCCGCGTCTCCAGCGCGAAGGCGCAGATTTCGCGGGTCAGGGCGGGGGTTGGCTCTTTCGGCATCCATGCCTCTGCGCTATACGAACGGCACGCATCAATCCGTATCGCCCGCGCGCCGTCAACCCCGCCTCCGGAAAGGGCTTTCCGTCATGAACTGTTCCGCCGTCATCGCGCGCTACCTCGCCGCCGCCGGGGTGAAGCACATCTTCGGCTATCCCGGCGATCCCAGCGTCGAGCTGATGGAGACCGCGCGGGAGGAAGGCATGGAATTCGTCCTCGCGCGGCGCGAGGGCACGGCGGGGCTGATGGCGGAAGCCTACGGCATGATCACCGGGCGGCCCGGCGTGTGCCTGTCCACGCTGGGGCCGGGCTCGACCAACCTGCCGAACGCGGTGGCCGGCGCGCTGCTCGACCGGGTGCCGATGATCGCCATTTCCGGCCAGATCGAGGGCAGGCGGGCGCAGACCTTCACCCACCAGGTGATCGACCATCGCACCCTGTTCGGCCCCATCTCCAAATGGACCGCCGAGATCGGCCCCGAGACGGTGGGCGGGGTGATGCGCAAGGCGTTGCGCCTGGCGGTAGCCGAACGGCCGGGCCCGGTGCATATCACCACCCCCGCCGACGCGGTGGGCGCGGAGGCGGTGGACGACGCCATAATCCTGCCGCCGATGGCGCCCGCGGCGCAGGGGCTTCAGATGTTCGCCAATCCCGGCGTCGACGCCGACCCGATGCGCCGGCTGAAGGGCGCGAGGCGCCCCGTCATCCTCGCCGGCATTGCCGCCGTGCGGGGCGAGGCGGGGGCGGCGCTGACCCGGCTGGCGGAGGTCGCGGGCCTGCCCGTGGTGGTCGCGCCGATGGCCAAGGGGGTAATCGCCGAGGATCACCCGTATTTCGCCGGCACGCTGGACATGGCGTGCAACGACTACATGTGGGACTTCCTGAAGACCGCCGACCTGATCCTCGCCGTCGGATTCGACGCGGTCGAGCTGATAAAGCCGTGGACTCCCTCCGCCCCGGTGATCCACATCGACATGACGCCGAACACCGACCAGATCTACCCGGCGGAGATCGAGCTGGTCGGCCCGATCGCGCCCGTGCTGGATGCGCTGGCCGACGGGTTCTCCGGCCAGGCGAAATGGGCCGACGCGGCGGTGCGGAAGCATCTCGACGGGCTGTTCGCGCTCTACTACGCCGGCCGGGTGGCGGGGAAGCTGAACCCGACCGATGTGGTCGATGTCGTCCGCGCCGCCATGCCGGCGGGCACGGTGGCGACCACCGATGTCGGCTCGCACAAGCTGCTGGTCGGGCAGGGCTGGCGGACGATGGCGCCGAGGGGCGTGCTGATGTCCAACGGGCTGTCGTCGATGGGGTTCTCGCTGCCCGCCGCGATCACGGCGAAGCTGGTGATGCCGGACACCCCGGTCGTCTGCTTCGTCGGCGATGGCGGGCTCGCCATGGTGCAGGGCGAGCTGCGGCTCGCGGCCACGCTCCGTCTCGGCATCGTCGTCGTGGTTTTCTGCGACAACAGCCTGAACCGGATCGAGTTGAAGCAGATGGCGCGCCAGTATCCGAGCTTCGGCACCATCATCGAATCCACCGACGTGCCCATGCTGGCGGAATCGATGGGCTGCGCCGGGGCGGCCACCGACACCGCCGCCGGGCTGGAATCCATACTCGCCAAGGGCGGCCCCGCCGACCGGCCGCTGGTCATCGGCGCCACGATCGATCCCGCCCAGTACGCCGCGCAGTTCTGACCCTCCGGCCGCCGGGCGCGGTTATCCACAAAAATCCCCGGCCGCTTAACGCTTCGCCAAAACTTGTCTGCGAGTCTGGTCCGGTGCGCAGAGTCGGGGTCGGAAACCAGAGTCAGGACAGCGGGCGATGTCCGGAGCCACCGAAATCTATATCTGCCAGCCGGGCCAGCCATTGAAGGAAGGCCGGGTCGAGTACGGCACGATGGAAACGCGGGACGAGGCGGCGTCGGACGCCGCGCGGCGCTGCACCGCCGATCCGTCCATCGGCTGCATCGCCTATTACGCCGTCGATGCGAAGGGTGGCTTCCGCAATTTCTACACCCACGAGAACCCGAAAGCCGGCAAGCCGAAGTCCCCCCGCCCCGCCGCCGTCGCCGCGGCGAAGCCCGGCAAGCGCCCGGCCCGCCTTGCGCCGACCCTGCTCCAGCGCGTCCGCGAGCTGTTCGAGGAGGATTAGGCGTTTGGTCCCGCGGAGCGGTGATACATATAATCACCATGTCTGGCGGCTTGCGGTAACCGACAAATTCTCACAGGAGGGTCGCGGCCGGAATTTTCCCGGTCGTGGCTATCAATAGCCGAGCCGACTGCGCAGATCGGCCACCTGGTCCCGCGATACATTCCAGGGCTGCGCAAGCCCGTCGAGGTAAAGCTGCCACCGGCCGCTTGCACGGCGCTCCAGCCGCTCGACGCAGGAGACGTTGACGATGGCGCTGCGATGGATGCGGGCGAATTTCGTCCGTGGCAGCACGCCTTCCCACCGTTTCAGCGCATGCATGTCGATCGTCTCCGAGCCGTTGCCGAGATAGATCCGGCTGTAGTCCTTCTCGGCCCGCAGACCGAGGATGTCGTCCAGCAAGATCCCGCGGATGCCGAGACCGGTCCGCAGATACACCCTGACAGACTGCGCCGCCGGTGCCGGTTGCCGCTCGCTGCCATGTCGCCGCTCGCTGCCATAGCGTGCCGCGGCAATCAGTTCGCCGCAGAGGAACAGCGCGTCGATCTGCTCCGCGGTCCAACGTCGGGGCTGAAGGACCGCGTCGAAGCCGAAAAACGCGCGCAGGCGACCGTCATAGACGATGGGAACGCTGAGAACGCTCTTGTTGCCCTGCCGCTCGAACTCGGCCCTTAACGCCCGCGCCCGCCGCGGCATGCCTGCAATATCGGTCACCATCAGCGCCTTTCCGGCCACCAGCGCCTCGTGCAGCCAGCCGATCATGGTGACTGGCGTGTTCGTCAGATCCTCGACAAAAGGGATCACGCCATGCCGGCACCACTCATGGGTCGTGTGGAAGGTGCTCAGGTCATCCGCATATTCGAGCATCCAGGCACGGTCCGCCTCGGCATCTCGTCCCAGCATTTCCAGAATGAATGATATCGCCTCGCTCTGGGGGGCGGCCAGCAGATAGCGGGCGCAACGATGCAGCCATATGCCACTGCCGGCCTCCTGTCTGGCCGGCGGTGGCACCATCTCGTATGCGGTCGCCGCTGCTCTCATGGCGTTGTGATAGTCCCACCGCGGCGGCAATGGCGTCGCTACAGCCGCAGCACCACCCCGAAGGTGCCGATATGGCGGTCATAATCGTAGACGTCTACCGTCGACACATTGCGGGTATAATAATACTGGCTGCGCAGGCCCAGGCCCGGCGTTGTCCACCGCCCGACATCCCATTCCAGCGTCAGGCCGAGGTTGTGCTGGTCGTCCTGCCGGGCGGTGGGGAAGATCGCTTCCCGTTCGTCATGCCGGATATGAACGTAGCGATAGCTGGCGGTCAGCACCAGATGCTCGTCCAGCACGGCGGAAGCGAACAGCACCGGCCCGTGCGTGAGCCGCGAGTAAATGTCCAGGCGGGCGTTCTCCCGCTGCACGAGATATTCGGCGCCGAGATCGAACCGCCGGCCGAACGCCCTGCCCAGGCCGATGCTCGCCAGCCAGCCGTGGTTGTCTCGGTTATCGTTCGCACGCGCATCGCGGCGATTGTATCCGCCCGAGCCGGTAACACGCAGGCCATCATCCAGATTCTGCGTCAACCGCAGGGTCGAGCCATAGGCCACTTCGTCGAGATTATTGTCCTGCCGCTGCCAGCGGATATTGGGCTGCAGGCTGGCCGTGAATCCGCCATCGCGATAGAGCAGCGCCACGCCGCCGGCGGCGCTGTCGTTGTCGAAAGCGGGCTCGCCAAAGTAATAGG
This sequence comes from Alphaproteobacteria bacterium, assembly GCA_009377375.1. Taxonomy (GTDB): domain Bacteria; phylum Pseudomonadota; class Alphaproteobacteria; order MPNO01; family UBA2964; genus WHUE01. The sequence continues at coordinate 11,896 of WHUE01000097.1, forward strand.
TCTTGGCCAACGACCCCTGGGCCAGCAGGGCGAAGCGCTCGGACAGCGGATGCAGGTATCGGATGCCGGCATTGTTGACGGAGCCCCAGGCCTTGCGCGGCCTTGACTCGTCGGACAGGGTCAGGGTGACCGGGATACCGCCGATCACCGCCGCGGCCGTGCCGGATGACGGTCCGGCATTCACGTTGCTGTCGCGCGTCAGGCCGGTGAACAGCTCGACCTGCCAGCGTTTGGGCTGGGCGGCGGCCGCGGCCGCGGGATCGCCGACCGGGCCGAGCTCCTGCGCCAGCAATGCCATCACCAGGGCCGATTCAGCATCCGGCGCGATCCTGGCGGCGGCAATGAACTGCTGCTGCGCCGCCTCCTCCCGCCCGAGCGCCAGGTACAGCGCGCCGAGCTCGACCCGCGGCTGCGTCGCGTCCGGCTGCAACGCGACCAGGCGGCGGTAATGGCCGATCGCCTCCTCGTAGCGGCCCAGTCCGCGCGAACAGGTCGCCAGCATCATCAGCACCTCGGGCTGCTCCGTCGCGCTGCCATAGACGACGGCCAGCAGGTCGCAGGCGAGGTCGGGGCGTCCGCGCGCCAGGAATACCGCGGCCAGCTTGCGGGCGTCGATCGGCGTGGCCGCTGCCGGCCCGCTCTGCGGCGCGCCGGGAGCATCCGCCTGCGCCCGCGCCTGCGGCGCGGCGCCCGCACTCGCGAGCATGCAGACGATCAGGGCGCAGGCTGCGCGCCGCAGCCCCGGCAGGGGGCGTTGCCGAATACGCATTGTCATCGGTCTACTGGCTGGCGGCGAAGGCGCCGCTGCCCTGGCGGCCGTCGCCGACGACGGTGACCGACCAGTTCCCGCCGACCTCCTGCCCGTTGGGGCCGTAGAATGCGCCGGTGAGGCTGCCGGTGAGGCCGCCATAGGCGTCGCCGGTGATCGAGGCGTTCAGGGCGTTGCCGGCCCAGCTCCCCACATCGATGCTTACCGAGCCCGTCCCGGCATTGTCCAGGGCCATGCCGCCGCTGAAGGTCGCACTGTTGAAATCGAACAGCATCGTCATCGACCCGGTGATCGCCGCGCCGTCGGCGAAGGCGCCGCTGACGCGGCCGTTATACGTCCCCGTCAGCCCGCCGCCGATCGCGGTGGTCGGCGCCGCCGGGGCGAGGCTGCCCGCCGCGTAGAACGGAAAATCCGCCCATGCGGACGCCGACGAGGCCGCCTCCTCGGTGGCTGTTTCCAGCTTGTCCTCGGTGGCGGTCGAAACCTGCGTCTGCTGAAGCATCTGTTCGAGAGCCTGCATGCCCCCGGGATTGTTCCCGGGATTCTGTTCTAGGATCGCTGCGGCCTGCTGTTTCGCGCGCTCGACCGCCGCCAGGCTCGCCTGCTTCGCCGCCTCGCGTTGCTCCTCCAGCTTCTGCAGCAACGCCGCTTTCTGTCGATTCAGTTCTTCCTGCTGCTCGCTGAGCTCTTGCGGGGCCACAGTGTTCTGATCGGGGTTTTTTTGCTTCTGCTGGTTCGCCTGGTCGATGATGTCGCTGATGTCGGCGGCGGAAATGCTGTTCGTCCCGCTCGCGGTTTTGACGAAGCCGTGGAGCAAGTCATCCAGGCCGGTCCGGGGCTTCCCGAAGCGGTCGTCCGGTACCCTGCCTACGTCCGGGACGATGCCCTGCGCCAGCCCGCTTTTCATCCCGTCGATCATCGCGATTTCGGCCTCGATTTCGGCGTCGATCTGATTCTTGTTGCGGATGATCGCCTCGATGATACTGGGGTTGGGTTCGCCGACGAGCGCCTCGATGTTCACGTGGGAGGTGCCTGTCTGCGGATCGGGGGTTCCACCGTTTTTCGTCGTCGGCGCCGTCACAACCTCCGTCACGGCGGCGACGACAACAACGCCTGCCGCGCCTGCCGGCGTGGCGCCCTGCCCGATCACGCCCTGCGACACCAGGCTCGTGAAGAACGCACTCGGATCCGGGACCTCGAAAGACTGCTTCGGCACAGACGAAATGGTCGCACCGATCGGCCCCCGCGGTCCGCTCCCCATGGGCGGGGGCATGGGCGGGGGCGCCGTCGTATCCGCAGGCACCCCGACCGCCATGCCGCGGTTGGGCTGACCCACCACCCCCGGCGCCACGACGGATATGCCGAGCTTGGGCTTCGCCGGTGCCGAGACCACGGGACTGGCCGGATTTGCGGAAAGGGGGAGCTTGCGGGGCTTGGGCTGGTCCACCCCCGGCGCCGCGACGGATGTGCCGGGCTCGGGCGTCGCCGGCACCAAGACCGCGGGACTGGTCGGATTCGCGGAGAGGGGGAGCTTGACTTGCTTGGGCTGCTTCACCCCCGGCGGCGCCGCGGCGGATGTGCCGGGCTCGGGCTCTGCCGGCGCCAAGACCGCGGGACCGGACGGATTTCCGGGAAGGTTGTCGCGGTTGGGCTGACCCACCACCCCCGGCGCCGCGGCGGATGTGCCGGGCTCGGGCTCCGCCGGTGCCGAGACCGCGGGACCGGACGGATTTGCGGGGAGCGGGAGCTTGACCTGCTTGGGCTGTTTCACCCCCGGCGCCGCGGCGGATATGCCGGGCTCGGGCTCCGCCGGTGCCGAGACC
>WHUE01000098.1 GCA_009377375.1 Alphaproteobacteria bacterium
AGGCCGGCGTAGGCGGTTCATACTTCACCCGGGTCCTGCGCCTGAGCTTCCTGGGACCCGAGCTCGTGAAGATCATCCTGCACGATCGCCATCCGGTCGAGCTGAACGCCAGGCGGCTCGTGAACGACATCCGCATCCCGCTGGACTGGAAACGTCAGCGGGACTCGATCATCGGTCGGTGAATGCGGCGCCCGGCTCACCCAGACCGCATCGCCGGCACATCTTCAAGCAGAATCGCGCGGGCCTCGTAGTGCGTGCGGCCGTACCACCAACATCGGTGCAAGAGACTCTTGCGAGATTGACGGCGGGTCTGTCGCACCACGACTGTCTCACCGGACCACCACGAACGGCGACAATGCCGCAACCCGCGGAGATATCGCAGGTATTCAGGCGGCCCAAAAAGGCGGAAATGCCTTACATATCAATGAGTTGAGAGTTGGCGGAGGGAGAGGGATTCGAACCCTCGATACGGTTACCCGTATACTGATTTAGCAAACCAGCGCCTTCAGCCACTCGGCCACCCCTCCGCCGTGGAGTGGTGATTATCACGCTGTATGCGGCGCCTATGTAGCCGTCGGGCGGAGCCGCTGTCAACGCATGCGCGCGGAACGGCGGCGCAGGTCCCGGATCAGCTCACCGACCAAGCCTTGTAGGCGGCCTTCATGGTCTCGAGCGCGTCGGCCGCGTCCGCGGGATCGCCGCCGACAGCGGTCTTGTACCGGTTGCGCGCCTCGACGAAGGCGACCCAGCAGTCGGCCTGCGCCAGCGGGTCGTGCCCCCGGCGCTGATCGCCGCGCCGCCCGCCCGACCGCGGCGCGGCGCTGGCCGCCAGCGCGGCGCGCAGCTTCCTCGCCACGTCGGCCTCGCCCACCGCATAGGCGTGGCTGAACGCGGCCAGGATCTTGTCGCTGAGACGCCGGCCACCATCGGCGCGGGCGCCGGTCTCATGAATCGCCGCCAGGGCGTCAGGATGGTCGAGTGGGCTCATGGCATGACTCGCAAAATGCATTTATCTGTGGACAAGCCTAGCCGCGCACCCGTTTCATCTCCCTTAAGATCGGCGCAACATACTGATTTGTCTGTGCCATTTTGGAACACGCAACGCCGTCGCGCCGGCCCGGTTCGGCGTGCCGTTTAAATAAATTTTAATCGAATCCCGCCGAAACTCCGCCTGTGAGGAACGACCTCGGGATGGTGGAGAAAGAGCCATGAACCTGTCGAAGCAGTCCATCGAAAACCTGCTCGATCTCGTCGAGATCAAGATCGGCTGTCTCCAGGTCATCGACCGCGACGACGCCCGCGAGTTGAAGCACCTGGAAGTCTGCCGCCGCGAGCTTATGGGGATGCAGGAAGAAGCCCGGTCGCAGCGCCGCCGGGGCCGGCCCGTCGTCGTCGCCGTCGCGACCCGTCACTGAGATTTCACCGCGCCGCAAGCCGGCCCGGCGGCCCGAACAGGCCGGCCGGGCCGCTTTTCGTTCCGATTCCGGCACCCTGCCGTATTTATCCTGTCGTAACCCTTTTTTTCCCCTCGCCGTTCCCTAAATACAACAGGGTGCATGTTCCCCTGCTCTTCACCGGAGAGCGCAGGAACCAGCAGGAGGCGACGGTTGGCGATGAAAAGCCGTGACCGCAAGTCCCCCTCGGAGGCCCCGACGGGTTCGTTGGGCGCGATGATGGCTTCGCCGGGCTGGTTCGACATCCGGCTTCCCTCGGGGGTATCCTCCCGGACCGCGAGCCCGGCAACAGCCCCCAAGAAGATATCGCCGCGCAGCAGCGCGGCGCTGCACACCGAAATCCGGCGCCGCATGCGCCAGCTCGCGACCGCCATACGAGACGGCCGGGACGGCTCCAGACCGAAAAGCGGCTGACTCGCGGCCCTTAACCCGGCACCTGGGCGGCAAGGCCGCGCTGCACGCCGGGACGAGCTTCCATCGCCTGGTACCAGCGCTGGACGTTGGGAAACTCTTCCAGATCGATTCCCTGCCACTCGTAGCGCATCAGCCATGGGAACACGGCGATGTCGGCGATGGAGAAGCTGCCGGCCGCCAGCCAGTCGTTGTTCTGCAGCCGCCCGTCGAGCACGCCCCACAGCCGCCGCGTCTCCTTGGTATAGCGTTCGATGGCGTAGGGCACCTTTTCTTCGTTGCGCCGGAAATGATGCGCCTGGCCCATGATCGGGCCGACCCCGCCCATCTGGAACATCAGCCACTGGATGGTCTCGTAGCGCGGGGCGCCCTTCTCGGGCAGGAACTGGCCGTGCTTGTCGGCCATGTAGATCAGGATCGCGCCTGATTCGAACAGGGTGAGCGGCTTGCCGTCCGGCCCGTCGGAATCGACGATCGCCGGGATCTTCTGGTTCGGGTTCAGCGCCGTGAACTCGGGCGTGAACTGGGCCCCCTTGCCGATGGGGATCGGGTGGATCCTGTAGTCGACCCCCAGCTCCTCGACCATGATGTTGATCTTGCGCCCGTTCGAGGTGGGCCAGTTGTAGATGTCGTACATCGAGTTCCTTCCCTCTGCGGTCCTCTGTGCCGTCCAGTCTACCCCGCCGTCTCGCGCGGAGGCACGTCCATCCCGCGCTGCACCGCGGGGCGCGCCTTCAGGCGCTCGTACCAGCGGTTGAGCCCGACATACTCCTCCAGCCCGATTCCCAGCCATTCATGCAGCGCGATCCAGGGAAACACCGCGATATCGGCGATGGTGTAGGACCGCGCCAGGAACTCGTACTCGCGCAGCCGGTAGTCCAGCACCTTGCACAGCCGCGTGACCTCCTCGCCGTAGCGCGCACGGCCGTATTGGAGCGCCTCGTCATGCGTGCCCTCGGCGGCCTGGTGCAGGAAGTGGAAAACCTGGCCGAACATCGGTCCCACCCCGCCCATCTGGAACATCAGCCACTGGATCGCCTCCAGCCGGCTCAAGGCGTCGCCGCCGAGCAGGCGGCGCTGCTTCTCCGCCAGGTAGAGCAGGATGGCGCCGGATTCGAACACCCGGACCGGCTTGCCGCCCGGCCCGTCCGGATCGACGATCGCCGGGATGCGGGCGTTGGGGTTCACCCGCCGGTAGGCCGGGGTGAGCTGCTCGCCTTTGGTGATATCCACGACGTGGACGTCGTAATCCAGCCCGCATTCCTCCAGCATGATGGAGGCCTTGCGCCCGTTGGCGGTGCGATAGGTGTAAAGCTGGATCCTGTCGAAATCGTCGGCCATGCGCCCCTCTCCGGCGGGCCCCTCATAGCATGGCGCGGCGCGGCGGCATAAGGGGGCGCGGGGCGGAACGCACCCCTTCGCATTGATTTAACGGAAAGCTGCAATATTCTATGAGGTTGCAGGGGCACAGACGCATATGACCACCCAGGACCATATCGCCGAGTTCCGCGCGCGCGGCTACGCCGTCGTCCGCGGCGTGTTCGACGCGGCCGAGGTCGCGGCGATGGCGGCGGCGCTCGACCGCATCCGCGCGCTTGCGCTGGAGAAGGGGCGCAGCTGGCGCGACCGCAACCTGTTCCTCAGCGTCGCACGCGACGCGGCGCTCGGCCCCATCGTGCGCTACGCCCAGTGGCCCGCCTGGGTCGACGCGACGCTGGAATCCGTGCGGCGCGATCCCCGGATGCGCGACATCGTCGCCCCGCTGATCGGCGACGACCTGAAGCAGATCATCAACCAGCTTCACTGGAAGCCGCCGGGCGCGGCGATGGCGGAGTTCGGCTTCCACCAGGACAGCCGCTCGCGCCGCCCGCGCGAGGCCTATCGCGATCTCGGCAACAGCTACATCCAGACCGGCATCGCCATCGACCCGCATATGGCGGCGAACGGCGCGATGGTGGTCTGCCCCGGCAGCCACGCGCTCGGCGAGCTGCCTTACGACCCCGCCACGCACTCGATGGACATAGCCATGGACACCGCCGATCTGGAGCGGCTGGGCGTCGATCCCGACGGGGCCGCCCTGCTGGCGATGGCGCCCGGCGACGTGGCGCTGTGGCATGTGCACACGCTGCACGGGTCGGGCCCCAACAGGTCGGACATCGACCGGCGGTTCTACATCAACGGCTATGTCACCGCGGCCAATTGCGACCGCGGCGAATGGGCGTTCCGCGGCGGCGTCCCCTGCCCGCTCGAAGGCGAGCCGCAGCTCGTCCATTACGAGGCGCTGCACACGCAGCCGGGCCCGATGTTCGTGGACTGAACTCCGATCAGCCGATCGCCGCGACGAAATCGGCGGATTTCCATACATCGGCGATGGGGCGCAGGCAGGTCATGGCGGCCTCGTGCGCCTCCTCGCTGCCGGCGGTGCAGCAATCCTCCAGCAGGATGACGCTGTAGCCGCGGTCGATGGCCGACCACACCGTGCCGGAGACGGCGAAGCTGGTCGCCACCCCCATCACGACGATGTCGGCGATCCCCCGCGCCCTGAGCTGCGCGTCGAGATCGGAGCCGGAGAAGGCGCTGAGCTGGCGGTTGGCGATGAACGCGTCTCCCGGCTGCATCGCCACCGCCTCGTGGATATCGAAGCCCCAGTGGCCGGGACGCAGCACCTCGCCGCCCGCATGCTCGCCGGCGACCATGCGGCAGAAATCGCCGCGCACCGGATAGCGGTAGCCGGCTTCCTCGGCCCCCGACATGTCGGAGCCGACATAGGCGACGAAGACGCCGGCGGCGCGGGCCGCCGACAGCACGGCGTTCACATGGTCGAACAGGCCGGTCTTCCGCACCATCGCGCCGAACCCGGCCATCTGCGCCACCGGCGAGTCCGCGTGCACCATGTGCTTCTGCAGATGCACCGCCAGCACGGCAGTGGTCGACGCGCCGAGCCGTTCTGCCATCCTTGTCCTCCCCAGGGTCGCCTCTTCTCGGAACGTCATTGAAGCCCGGCTTGCGGCCCGGTGTCGACCCCGGTCTCCGTCCCCGCCCCCCGCCCGGCCATTGCAAAATCGCGCGCCGCACGGTCTGATGACGGGCACAGGGGGTTTATCGGATCACTTCGGGAGGATTTCGATCATGAACAGAACCGATCTCGCTCGCATCGCGGCCGTCGCCGCGGCGGCGACCGTCGCGCTGGCCGCATCGGCGCAGGCGCAGACCAGAATCGGGGCGATGACGGCGCTGCCGTCCACCCTCGACCTCGCGAAGAGCTTCCAGGAGATCTTCATCGGCGAGGCCAACGCGCGCAAGGCCGCGGGCTACGAGGTGAACTTTCTCGGCGGGCCCGAGATCCAGCCGCCCGCCAAGGCCGCCGCGGCGCTGAGGCGGGGCGTGATCGCCATGCTGCACAGCCCGACATCGTACTATATCGGCGAGGTGCCGGAGGGCTACGCGCTGACGCTGGCGACCACCATGCCGGACGACATCCGCGCCAATGGCGGGTTCGACATGCTTCAGAAATACTGGGGAAAGATCAACGCGCATCTGCTCGCCTGGGGCGAGGCCGGGACCGCCTACAATACATATCTCACCAAGGAGCCCGGCTTTACCAGGGACGGGCTGCTGTCGCTGGACGGCTTCAAGATGCGCACCACCGGCACCTACCGGCCGCTGTTCACCGCGCTGGGCGCTTCCGCCATCGCCATGAAGGCGTCGGAAATCTACACGGGGCTGCAGCGCGGCGTGGTGCAGGGCTTCGGCTGGCCCGATGTCGGGATCAAGGCGCTCGGGCTCGACAAGCTGGTGAAGTACCGCATCCAGCAGCCGTTCTACCGCTCCAACAACACCGTCGCGATCAACATGGACGTCTGGAAGGGCATGACCCAGAAGGCGCGGGATGCGCTGTCCGAGGCCGCGCTCGCCTACGAGAAGAAGTCGGTCGGCTACATGGAGGAGCGGCGCAAGAAGGACGAGGCGGCGCTGTTCGCCGCCGGCGCCAAGGACGTCGTGCTCAAGGGCAAGGCGAAGCAGCACTATATCGACGCCGCCAACGTCGCGGTGTGGGATCAGCTGAAGAAGCATTCCCCCGACGCCGCGGCGTTGCAGAAGACGATTTTCCCCGGCTGGACCCCGCCGAAGAACTGACCCGGCCGGGGCAAAGACACGGGCCGGGCGCGGCGACGCGTCCGGCCCGTTCCTATTCCAGCGCCGCCGGCGGCTCCTGGTCTGTGGGAACGCCGATGAGGTGGCGGTAGATCGCCACCGTGCGGTTGGTCGCCGAGGCGCGGCCGAGGACGGACACGCCGCTCGCCCGCATCCCCGCCAGCCCGAAATACCGCCATAGCCGGGGACCCGCCCGGCGGAACACATGCACCGACCGCAGGTCGCGCGGCTGGTAGGCGGTAACGATCAGGAAAGAGACCTTCGTCACGTTCTCGACCTCGACGCGGAGCAGGTCGTCGCTGCGCTCCGTCACGCGCAGGCGGTAGACCGTGCCGCCGGTGCTGCGATTGTCGTGCTGGACGAAATAGCGCGGCGCGCCGTCGCCCAGCTCTGCGGCAGTGAAATCCTCGCGCCGTGCCTTCGCGTCGGCGGATTTCAGCGCCGAGGCGCTTTTGATCATCGTGGTCCAGTCCCGGTTGTAGAACGACCAGTACTTGACCCCGGCAAAACCGGAGATTCCGCCCAGACGGGCAAGCAGCGCATTCACCCCGCCGTCGAGGCGGAACACCCCGGCCAGAGACACCACCAGCGTCGGCTGCCAGCCGTCCCAGCTCGTGCAGGACGCGATCGCCGCCAGCGGCACCGCGCCGTCCGCCCAGCCGAGGTAATCGGGCTCGTCCCCCTCTTCCGGCCAGGGCGGCACGATCTCGGGCGGGCAGCTCGGCTCCGACTCCTCCAGCGACGCGGCCGGATCGCTCAAATCCTCCGCCGACGCGGCATGGGCCGCCGCCACGAGGGCAAGGACGACCAGCGCGCGGGACAGGGCTCGCACGCCCCGCCTTGCCCCGGCAAGGAGGAAGGCGGCGGAACGAAGAGCGGGAAGCGGCCGAAGGAAACTCATTCCGCCAATCTTCGCAGGATGCGGCGCCCGGAGCCGGCGCCGCGCGCCGGCCGCAAAACCGGCGCCGGCCGCCGGCAATGCGGCGGCCGGCCGGTCGGGCTATTCGGCGGCGGCGCCGCCCTGGGTGCGCTGGGTGGCGCCGTACATCATCTCCCACTGCTTGTCGGTCATGGGTCCGCGGCGGCCGCGGTCCTTGAGGACCTCCAGCGCCTTGATCACCGCGGGGCGCTTCCAGATCGCCTGCCGCCAGCGCTCGACCTCGGGATAGTCGGCGATGTCGACGCCCTGCTTGGCCGGGTCGCGCAGCCAGGGGAAGATCGCCATGTCGGCGACCGAATACCGGTCGGCGGCGATCCATTCGCGGCCCGCAAGCCGGCGGTTGATGACGTTGTAGAGCCGCTTGGCCTCGTTCACGTAGCGGGCGCGGCCGTAGGCGATGCGCTCCTCCGGCTCGCGGTCGGGGGCATAGGCGTTGAAGTGATGCGCCTGGCCGAGCATCGGTCCGACGCCGCCCATCTGGAACATCAGCCATTGCAGCACGTCGTAATAGGCGTGCGGCTCGTCGGCGAGGCTCGGCAGGAACTTGCCGGTCTTGTTGCCGAGATAGATCAGGATCGCCCCGGTCTCGAACACGGAGATTTCCCTGCCGCCCGGACCGTCGCGGTCGACGATGGCCGGCATCTTGTTGTTCGGACTGATCTTCAGGAAATCCGGCTTGAACTGGTCGCCTTCCTGGATGTTGATCGGGTGGACCGTGTATTCCAGCCCGGTCTCTTCCAGCATGATATGGACCTTGTGCCCGTTGGGCGTCGGCCACGTATAACAATCGATCATCGGGGTCTCCCTGGGGGTGTGTCGTCCTGTCACCGACAATTAGAACGGCGCCGGGGCGGCGTCCAGTGGGCAGTGGGGACGCCGCCGGCGGAACTTTGCGGCCGCTGGGCCGTTTTTCCCTCACACGAGACGTCGATAAAGAAGGAGACAGGTCGATGGGCATCGAAGTCGGCGGACTGATCGGACTGATCGTCCTCATCGCCGATATCTGGGCGATCGTGAACGTCTTTCAGAGCAGCGCCTCCACGGCGGCGAAGGTTATCTGGATCGTGGTCATCCTGCTCCTGCCCGTTGTCGGGCTGATCGTCTGGCTCATCGCCGGACCGCGCGGCGTCCGCGTCTGAACGATTGAAGACGTCGGCCGGGCCTCCTCGCCATGGCGAGGAGGGCATCCGGCGATTCGACGGCGTCCCCTCTCCCTTGCGCGACTCAGTCCCGGCGCGCCATCATAGGGGGTCCGGCCGAAGCGCCTTCCGCGCGCAGCCCTGCCGCCGGGCGGCACAGAGCCACAGAACCCGCCGGAGCGTCCCCGCATGGCCCCGCCTGCACCCACGCCGCTGCCTCCCGAGGAGCGCTATTCCTGGCGGCTCCAGGGCAGCATCTACGCGGCCGGGTTCTTCAACGGCAACCTGTTCAACATGGTGGCGATCGTCATGCCGCTCTGGGCGCTGGCGCTCGGCGCCTCGCCGCTGATGATCGGGATCATCCTCGGCAGCCGGCAGGCGATGCTGATCTTCCTCGCCATCCACGGCGGGGCGCTGATGGACCGGTTCGGCGCGCGGTCGGTGATCGTGGTGATGGGTTTCATCGGCGTGATCTCGATGGCGCTGTTCCCGGTCTTCCCCTTCGCCGCCGCCGCCATCGCGCTGCAGATGCTCAGCGGGCTCGCGGAATCGGTGAGCTGGATCGGCGTGCAGGCGCTGGTCGGCCAGGCGATGAAGGGCAACGCGACCTATACCGGGCGGATGACCTTCGTCGCCCGCATCGGCGGCTTTATCGGCCCGCCGATGATCGGCGGCGCGTGGGATCTGTGGGGGCACTGGGGCGGGTTCGCCTTCCTCACCGTCTGGGTCGCCGCCGGCTGGCTGGCGGCCTGGCTGGTGCCCGATTTCGGCGAGAGGAAGCCGGCGGACAGGGAAGCCACGCCACCGCCGAAGACGACGCTGATCGACCTGCTGCCCCGGCTTTCGGACTACATGGAGACCTTCCGCCTGATGGCCTATGCCGGGGTGGCGCTGGTGGTGGTGGCCACGGTGACGCGGCAGATGGGCTCCGGCGTGCAGGCCACGTTCTACGTGGTGTGGCTCAATCAGATCGACATATCGGGCACCGCCATCGGCACGCTGTTCAGCCTGTCCTCGGCGCTCAGCGCGGTCGCGGCGCTGGCGGTCGGCCCGGCGGCGCGGCGGTTCAACAGATACTGGCTGCTGCTGTTCTGGGTGCTGGCCTCCATCCTCTGCATGGCGGTGACGCCGCTGCTCGGCCCCTACTGGCTGATCGCGGCGGTGATCGGGCTGCGCGGCATCGCCCAGGGATTCAACCTGCCGCTGCTGATCTCCATCATGTCGCAGGCGGTCGCGCCGCAGGACCAGGCCAAGGCGGTCGCGCTGCGCATCACCGTGAACCGCGTCAACGCGCTGGCGGTGCCGGTGCTCATGGGGGCCATCGCGGAATATGCCGGGCTGGAATACAGCTTCTACGTGGTCGGCGCGCTCGGCGTCGCCTGCCTCGCCGCGCTCGCCGTCTGGGTCGCGCGCAGCCCGGAGTTCAGGGACGAGGCGCGCCGGTGAGTTCGCCGACGGCGGAGCGCTTCGGCTGGCGGCTGCAGGGGGCGGTCTACGCCTCCGCCTTCTTCACCGGCAACCTGTTCCCGATGATCTCGGTCGTCATGCCCCTCTGGGCGCTGGCGATGGGGGCGTCGCCGCTGGTGATCGGGCTGATCGTCTCGTCCCGCCAGATCCTCACCGTGACGCTGTCGATCCACAGCGGCGCGCTGATGGACCGGTTCGGGCCGCGCACCGTGATCATGGTGCTGGGCGCCGTGGGCGCGGCGATCATGGCGTCCTTCCCGCTGCTGCCCTTCATCTGGGCGGCGATCCTGCTGCAGATGGCGTCGGGCTTCACCGAGACGACCAACTGGATCGGCACCCAGGCGATGGTCGGCAAGCTGCTGCGGGGCCACGCCGTCTATGCCGGACGGATGACCGCCGCGGCGCGGTTCGGCGGCTTCGCCGGGCCGTGGGCGACGGGGCTGTGCTGGCAGTATGCCGGGCCGTTCGCGGCGTTCGGCTTCCTCGCCATCTGGGTGTTCGGCGGGGTGATCGCCGCCTGGTTCGTGCCGAAGCACGAGGATATCCCGCCGCCCCCGGCGGAACCCGGGGCCGCGCCCGTGCCGCCGCCCGCGGCGAGGCGCGGCCCCGACGTGATGCCGAAGCTGTCGGACTATGTCACCGCGTTCCGGCTGCTGGCGCTGCCGGCGGTGGCGCTGGTGATCCTCGCGACTTTCATGCGCCAGGCGGGATCGGGCATGCAGTCGTCCTTCTACGGCGTCTGGCTGAACGAGGCGGGATTCAGCGCCGGCACCATCGGCTTCCTGATCGGCACGTCCAACATGGTCTCCGCCTTCGCCGCCCTGTCCATCGGGCCGCTGACCAAGCGCGCCGCCGACCACTGGCTGCTGGTGGCGATGATCACGCTGTCCATCGTAGGCGTGGCGATCACGCCGCTGCTGCCCAACTTCCCGCTGCTGGTCGCCGCCATCAGCCTGCGCGGCGGGGCGCAGGGGCTGAACCTGCCGCTGATGATGTCGATCTCCTCGCGCGCCGTCGGGCTGGATTTGCAGGGCCGGGTCGCGGCGCTGCGCATCACCTTCAACCGGCTGGGCGGCGCGCTGGTGCCGCTGGCGATGGGCGCGCTGGCGGAGGTGGTGGGGATCGAACGGTCCTTCTACATCATGGGCGCGCTCGGGATCGCGCTCATCGCCCTGCTCGCCGTCTGGGTCTGGCGCTCGCCCGCCTTCGCCGACGGCGGCGCAATCTAGCGCCTTCCCTTTCGCCCCCCACATAAGGGGCGGACCCACCGCTCAAGGACCCGCCGCCATGGAAGACATCGTCATGCTGCTCGCCTCGCCCGCCGCCTGGGCGGCGCTGGCGACCCTGATCGTCATGGAGGTGGTGCTCGGGATCGACAATCTGATCTTCATTTCGATCCTCACCAACCGCCTGCCGGAGGAACAGCGCTCCCGCGCGCGGCGGATCGGGATCGGCGCCGCGCTGGTGCTGCGCCTCGCCCTGCTGGCCACGGTGGCGGTGGTCGTCCAGCTCACCGAGCCGGTCGTCAGCGTCCTCGGGCATGGGTTCTCCTGGCGCGACATCATCCTGATCGCCGGCGGGCTGTTCCTGGTGTGGAAGGCGACGAAGGAGATTCATCACAACGTCGATCCCGACGCGGGCGACGACTTCCTCGCTTCGTCCCGGGCCGCGCCCAGCTTCGCCGGCGCCATCGTGCAGATACTGCTGCTCGACCTCGTGTTCTCGGTCGACAGCATCATCACCGCGGTCGGCATGACCGAGCATATTCCGATCATGGTGACGGCGGTGATCGTCGCCGTCACCGTGATGCTGCTGGCCGCCGACCCGGTCGCCCGGTTCATCGGGGCGAACCCGACCATCGTGATGCTGGCGCTCGGCTTCCTGCTGATGATCGGCACCACGCTGATCGCCGAAGGGTTCGGCGCCCATGTGCCCAAGGGCTACATCTACGCGGCGATGGCGTTCTCCGCACTGGTCGAGGGGCTGAACATGCTGGCCCGCCGGGCGCGGCGCAAACGGGAACGGGCGGCGGAGGACAACGTCGCCGCCTGAATCGGCCTCCCTCCCGTTGCCCCGCCCGCCGTCCTGCGGCAAGCTGTCGGCAACGATAAACAGGGAGGATGCGACCGATGGCCCGACTTGCACCCGTGCCGCCCGAGTCCATGACCGCGGAACAGCGCGCGATGCACGACGCGGTCGCCGCGCAGCGCAGCGTCGGCCAGGTGCGCGGCCCGTTCGCGCTGCTGCTGCACGCGCCCGACATCGGCAGCCGCGTGGCCGACATGGTCAACCACTTTCTGTCCGACACCCGCGTGTCGCACAAGCTGAAGGAACTGGCCATCATCGCCGTGGCCCGGCAGTATTCCGCCCGCTACGAATGGTTCATCCACGCCGCCCGCGCCGTCCGGATGGGGCTGGCGGAGGAGACGAAAGAGATCATCCGAAACGGACGGCGCCCCGATTTCACCGACGCCGAGGAGGCGCTGGTCTACGACCTCGCCGTGGAGATCGCGGAAACGCGCACCCTGTCCGACGGGACATACGAGGCGGCCGTCGCCGCGCTGGGCGAACCGGCGGTGCTGGAGCTGGTCTCGCTGGTCGGGTTCTACATCATGATCGCCGTGGTGCTGAACGCCTACCGGGTGGAGATCCCGGACGGCGGCGCCGATCCGTTCGCCGGCTGACGCGGTCATGGCGCGCCTTGCCGCCCCGGCGCCGGACGCCCTCACGCCTGCCCAGCAGCGGCTCAGCGCCGCCGTTGGCGGCAAGCGCTCGGGCGGGGCGGCACGCGGGCCGTGGGGCGTCCTGCTGCACCGGCCGGCGCTGATGGAGAAGGCGGCGGCGCTCGGCGATTACATCCGCGACGACATGGCGGTGGCGCCGAAGCTGAGGGAGCTGGCGGTCATCGCCGTCGCCCGGCATTACGGCGCACCCTACGAATGGCACGCCCATGCGCGCAGCGCCCGCGAGGCCGGGCTGGACGCCGCGGTGATCGAGGCCGTGCGCACCCGTACTCCGCCGCCCTTCGCCGACGAGGCCGAGGCGGCGACCCATGCCCTGGCCGCCGAGCTGCTGGCGACGCGCGCGGTTTCGGGTGCGACCTACGACCGCGCCGTGGCCGCGCTGGGCGAGGCCGCGGTCATCGAGTTGGTCACCGCGGCGGGGTTCTACGCCCTGGTCGCGACGATTCTCGTGGTCTTCGACATCGAGGCGCCGGACGGCGCGGGCGACGTGCTGCCGGCATGAACAGGACACCGACTTCACACAAACACGGGGAGACACAGACATGGCGCGGATAGACGTCATTCCGTTGGACAAGATGACGCCGGAGCAGCGGCGGGTGAACGATTTCATCGCCGCCAAGCGCCATGGCGGCCAGGCGCGCGGGCCGTTCGGCATCTGGCTACGCAACCCGGTCCTGGCCGAGAAGGCGGCGATATTCGGCGACTACGTGCGCGACGAGCTGAGCATCGACCGCAAGCTGGCGGAACTCGCCATCCTCGCCATCGCCCGGCACTACACAGCGCAGTACGAATGGTTCGCGCATGAGCGCCACGCCCGCGCCGCCGGCATCGAAGACGCGACGATCGAGGCGATCCGCAACGGCAAGACCCCCGATCTGCCCGACGAGAAGATGGCGGCGACATATGCGATGACGAAGGAGATACTGGACACGAACGCGGTCTCCGACGCCACCTACGACCGCGCGCTGAAGGCGCTGGGCGAGGTCGAGCTGGTCGAGCTCGGCACCACCATCGGCTTCTACTCGATGGTCGCGATGATGCTGGTCACCTTCCTGGTCGACGTGCCGGAAGGTCCCGACCCGTTGCCCGTATAACGAACGCAGGGAGCGAACCCATGGCCGACATGCAGTTCCAGCACAAGCCGGACGCCGAGCACCGTCCGCCCGACCCGCCGATCCGGCGCATCGTCACCGGCCACGCGCCGGACGGCCGCGCCGTCGCCGCCATGGACGGGCCGGCGACCAACCACAAATGGTCGGGGCGCGGCACGATCTCGACCCTGAT
>WHUE01000099.1 GCA_009377375.1 Alphaproteobacteria bacterium
GATGAACACCATGTGCGATCCCTGCATGTGCTGGATCACCTCGTCCATCGCCTCCTCGGCGGCGGCGCGGCCCATGTCGGGGCGCGATCCGGCGCCGAGACCGTGGGTGATCGTGGCGCCGAGCTGGATGCGCCGCTCGGCCCGCGACTGGGCCAGGGACTGGGCGTCCGTGTTGGCGACCATGAACTCCACCCCTTCGAGCGCGTTCTCGATCATGTTGTTGACCGCGTTGCCGCCGGCGCCGCCGACGCCGACAACGATGATCCGCGGCTTAAGCTGGGTCTCCTGTTCGGGAGCTGCAAAATTGATGGTCATACTCGCCTCCAATACTCACTGGTCCTCTGGCTCATGGGAAAATCGCCGGGCTGGATGCCGGCGGGCTCGGTCGCCGCGGGCGGTCCGCGGTCGTTAGGGTCGGCTTTCTTTGGTAGGGTCGGGTGCATCAGAAATTCTCCCGCAGCCACTGGCCGAGACGGCCCAGCCGGCCGGGCGACACGCCGGGGACGCCCTCGGCCTCCTCGGCGGATGCGCCATGCCTGGCCAGCGCGAAGCGCAGCAACCCTGCGCAGGTTGAAAACGCCGGGCCGCTGGTGGAATCGGCCAGCCCGCTGATGCGCAGCGGGCGGCCGACGCGGACCTGTTTCTCCAGCACCAGCGCGGCGAGATCGCGCGCGCCCTGAAGCTGGCTGGCGCCGCCGGTAAGCACGAGCCGGCGTCCGGCGATGCGGTCCATCCCCGCGAAGTTCAGCCGGCTGCGGACCAGCTCGAAGGTTTCTTCCACCCGCGGGCGGATGATTCCGTTGAGAATGGAGCGCGGCACGTGGTTGGCCTGGGTCTGGCTGTTCTCCTCGCCCACCAGCGGCACGTCGATGAGCTCGCGCTCGTCGGCAGGGGAGGGAACGGCGCTGCCGTACAGCGTCTTCATCCTCTCGGCATGGATCACGGGGGTGGACAGGCCCCGGGCGACATCGCTGGTGACGTGGTTGCCGCCGACCGGAATCGAATCCGTGTGCACCACCTCGCCCCCGTAGAACACGGCGATGGTGGTGGTGCCGCCGCCCATGTCGACCACGGTGACGCCGAGATCGACCTCGTCCTCGACCAGGCAGGCGAGGCCGGAGGCGTAGGGGGCGGCGACCGCCGCCTCGATGTCGAGATGGCAGCGCTCCACGCAGGTGGCGAGGTTGCGCAGGATGCCGGTGCGGGCGCTGACCACGTGCAGGTCGATGCCCAGCTTCTGGGCGAACAGCCCGCGCGGATCGCGGACGCCGCGCGTCGCGTCCACGGTGAATCCGACGGGGATGCGGTGCAGCATCGCGTGTTCGGCGGGAAGGGTGTAGCCGTTGGCCTGCGCCAGGATGCGGCGCAGCTCGGCCTCGGCGATCTCGTGCCCGCCTATCGGAACCTCCATGGCGAAGGTCTGCGACGCCAGCTCGCCGCCGGCCACGTTGACCACCACCTCCCGGATGCGCTCGCCGGCCAGCTCCTCCGCCGCGCTGACCGCGGTGAGGATGGAGGTCTGCGCGGCGTCCATGTCCACCACGGCGCCGCCGCGCACGCCCTGCGCGGCGTGATGGCCGATCCCCACCACCCGGATGGCGCCGTCGCCATGCGCATGCGCGATGAAGCAGCTTATCTTGGTGCTGCCGACGTCCAGCGCGGCAATCAGTCCGGTTCTGCCCTTGGCCACGGTCCCGTGCTCCTACTCTGTACGCCCGTTCAAGGCCGTCATGTTCTCTTGCCCCGGACGGGGGCGGCTTCGCGCCCGGTTTCGCCGGCGCGCACGATCAGCCGGTCGGGAAGACGCATGTCGATGTTGCGGATGTCGCGGGCCAGCAGCCGGTGACGCGCTTCCAGCCGCGCCAGACGCCGCCACGCGGCATGCGCGCCGGTCTCGGGAAGCTGCACCTGGATTCCGCCCGCCAGCCTGATGTTCCACCGCCGCTTGCCGACGCGCACGGCGGCCGACACCTTCGACGCCAGCGCCGGCTCGGTGCCGAGCAGGGCGATCAGGGTCGCCGCGTGGCGTGCCGCGTCGGGGCCCACCACGATCGGCAGATCGCGGAACTTGCCGAGGTCGGCGCCGTCGATGACCTCGCCCCGGTCGTCGATCAGCGCGAGCTGCCGGTCGCGCTGCCACAGCGCCAGCGGGCGATGTTCGAGGATTCGGATATTCACCGTGCCAGGCAGGCGCCGCTCGACCGTGGCGTCGCGCACCCAGGGCAGCGCCACGAGCCGCGCGCGCATCCCGGCCGGGTCGAATCCGAATATGGCGTCGCCGCGCTCCAGCGACACGGCGCGCAGCACGTCGGCGCGCGGCGTGTGGCGGCGGCCTTCCAGCAGCACGGCGCGCACCGTCAGCCCCATCTCGGCGGTGACGGCGACGGCCGACCGGTTCGCGCCGTCATAGATCGCGCCGGCGACGCCTGAGCGCCACATCCAGACCGGGCCGCCGACCAGCACGGCGACGGCAGCGACGGCGGCCGCGCCGCGCAGCGCCGGGCGCACCCAGCGCGGCGCTGCCTTGCGGCGCCGCTTGAGCGCCGCCTTGTCGACGCCCTTGCTGCCCCTGGCGTTCTTCGCCGCGCGGCCCTTGATCAGTCGCATGTCGCGTTCTCCACCATCCAGGTGACGAGCTGGACGAAGCCTATGTCGCAATGGGCGGCCTGTTCGGGCACCAGCGACAGCGGCGTCATGCCGGGCTGGGTGTTGACCTCGAGCATGATCAGCGCGCCCGGCTCGCCGCCGGTGTCGTCGTAGCGCAGGTCGGCGCGGCTCACCCCGCGGCAGCCCAGCGCGCGGTGCGCGGCCAGCGCGTACTGCCGCGCCGCCTCGTAGACGGGGCCCGGCACCGGGGCGGGCACCAGATGATCGGTGCGGCCCTCGGTGTACTTCGCCTCGTAGTCGTAGAACCCCGCATGCGGGCGCAGCTCGGTGACCCCCAGCGCGCGATCGCCCATCACGGCGACGGTCAGCTCGCGGCCGGGGACGTAGCGTTCGACCATCACCCGCTCGCCGAACGGCCAGTCGCCGTTGCCCAGCGCCGGCCCGTCCGCGTCCGCCATGACGATGCGCACGCCGACGCTGGAGCCTTCGTTCAGCGGCTTGATGACATAGGGCCGTTCCATCACGTCGCCGGCGAGCACCTCGTCGCGATGCGCGATCACGTGCTCGGCGCAGGGAATGCCGGCCCGGACGAACAGCTTCTTGGCCATCGGCTTGTCCATCGCCAGCGCGCTGGCGAGGACGCCGGAGTGGGTATAGGGCACGCGGATCAGCTCCAGCAGGCCCTGAATGCAGCCGTCCTCGCCCCAGCGGCCGTGCAGGGCGTTGAACACGGCGTCGGGGCGCGGCTCCAGCGCGGCGAGGACGGCGTGCGGCCCGTCGCCGGCATCGACCGTGCGCACGGTGAAACCGGCCTCGGCCAGGGCCCCGGCAACCGCCTTGCCGCTGACCAGAGAGACATCGCGCTCGGCCGAATTGCCGCCCATCAGCACGGTGACCGTCCGGCTCATGGCGCGCCTCCCGGAAGCGGGACGCCAATGCGCCGGATTTCCCACTCCAGCGTCACCCCGGCATGGTCCCGCACGCGGGCGCGGACGTCCTCGCCCAGCCCCTCGAGCTCGGCGGCGGTGGCGCCGCCTGTGTTGATCAGGAAGTTGCAGTGGATTTCGGAGACCTGGGCCGCGCCGCGCCGCAATCCCCGGCAGCCGGCTTCGTCGATCAGTTTCCACGCGCTCGATCCCGGCGGATTCTTGAAGGTGCTGCCGCCGGTGCGCGACCGGATCGGCTGGCTGTCCTGGCGCGCGGCCTTGATCTCGGTCATGCGGGCGGCGATGCCGTCGCGGTCGCCGGGCGCGCCGCGGAGCGTGGCGGCGGTGAAGATCCAGTCCTCGGGCGTTTTCGTATGACGGTAGCTGAAGCCCATCGCGGCGGCGTCCGGCCGGTGCAGTCGGCCGGCGCGGTCGACGGCCTCGGCGGCGACGAACACGTCGGCGGTCTCGCGCTCGTAGGCGCCGGCGTTCATGCGCAGCGCGCCGCCGACGGTGCCGGGAATGCCGGACAGGAATTCGAGCCCGGCGATGCCCGCGTCGCAGGCGGCGCGGGCGACGTTGACGTCCATGGCCGCGCCGCCGGCCGCGACCGTCATGCCGTCGGCGCTTATTCCGGCGAAGGGACGGCCCAGCCGGATGACTACGCCGGGCACGCCGCCGTCGCGCACCAGCAGGTTGGAGCCGACGCCGAACACGGTCACCGGCACGTCCTCGGCCAGGGCGGCGAGGAATTCTGCCAGGTCGTCGCGGTCGGCGGGCTGGAACATCACCTCCGCCGGGCCGCCCGCGCGGAACCATGCGATGGGGGCGAGCGGGGCGTCCTCCATCAGCCGGCCGCGCACCTGCGGCAGCCGCTCGATCAGCCGGTCGCGGCGCAGCGCGGGCATCATGTCGCCCCTCCGCCCGCCAGCGCGTCGAGCGCGCCGGGCAGGTCCTGCGCCCACTGGGTGATGTTGCCGGCGCCGAGGCAGATGACGTAGTCGCCGTCCCCGGCGATTCCGGCGACGGTGGCGGCCAGCGCATCGGGGTTCTCGAGCGCGACGACGCTGCGGTGCCCGTGGGCGCGCAGCCCCTCGACCAGGGCGTCGCGGTCGATGCCCTGCACCGGCTGCTCGCCGGCCGGATAGACGTCGGCGACGATCACGGTGTCGGCGTCGTTGAAGCAGGTGCAGAACTCCTCGAACAGGCTCTGCAGCCTGGAATAGCGGTGCGGCTGGACCACCGCGATCACGCGCCGGGGCGCGCTGTCGCGGGCGGCGGCGAGCACCGCGGCGATCTCCACCGGGTGGTGGCCGTAATCGTCGACCACCGTGATTCCCCGCGACGCGCCGGTAATGGTGAAGCGGCGGCGCACGCCGGAGAAGGCGGCCAGCCCCTTGCGCAGCAGCGCGTGCTCGACGCCCATCTCCTGCGCGATGGCGATGGCGGCCAGGGCATTCTGCGCGTTGTGGCGGCCGGCCATGGGTAGCTCGACGCGGTCGATCCGCGCGCCCGCGCCGGACGCCCGGCCGGAGAACACGACGTCGAAGCAGGTGCGGCCGGGGCCGAGCTCCAGGTTTTCGGCGCGCACGTCGGCCTGCGGGTTCATGCCGTAGGTGACGATCTTGCGGTCGGATACCTGCGGGATCAGCGCCTGCACCTCCGGATGGTCGATGCACAGCACGGCGAGGCCGTAGAACGGTATGTTCTCGACGAACGAGGCGAAGGCTTTCCGTTCGTCCTCGAAGGTGCCGTAGAAGTCCAGATGTTCCGGGTCCATGTTGGTGACCACGGCGATGGTGGCCGGCAGCTTGACGAAGGTGCCGTCGGACTCGTCGGCCTCGACCACGATCCACTCGCCCTCGCCCAGCCGGGCGTTGGTGCCGTATGCGTTGATGATGCCGCCATTGATCACGGTCGGGTCGAGCCCGGCGGCATCCAGCACCGCGGCGATGATCGAGGTCGTTGTCGTCTTGCCGTGAGTGCCGCCGACCGCGATGGCCCATTTGAGCCGCATCAGCTCGGCCAGCATCTCGGCGCGGCGGACCACGGGGATCAGCCGCTTGCGCGCCGCGATCATCTCCGGGTTGTCGGCGCGGATGGCGGAGGACACGACCATCACCTGCGCCGCCTCGACATTGGCGGCAGCGTGGCCGACATGGACCGTGATGCCCAGCCCGTTCAACCGCTTGACGTTGGCGTTCTCGGCGATGTCGCTGCCCTGGACGCTGTAGCCGAGATTGTGCAGCACCTCGGCGATGCCGCTCATGCCGATGCCGCCGATGCCGCAGAAATGGATGGTGCCGATGTCGAGGGGAAGCGTCCTCATGCCGCCTTCTCCTCGTGCGGCTCGCTCTTGCCATTGCCGTTGCTGTGCGGCGCGGCCAGCGACTCCACCAGGTCGGCCAGGCCCGCGGCGGCGTCGGCCCGGGCGAAACGCTGCGCCGCCGCCGATGCCTCTGTCAGCTGCGACGGGTCGGCCATCAGCGCGTCCAGCCGGTCGCCCAGCGACTCGGCGGTGAAGCCGGCATCGGGCATCAGCCAGGCGGCGCCCGCTGCCTCCGCCGCGTGGGCATTCGCGGTCTGGTGGTCGTCGGTGGCGAACGGGTAGGGGACCAGCACGGCGGGCCGCGCGGCGGCGGCGATTTCGGCCACCGTCGAGGCGCCGGCGCGGCCGATCACCAGATGCGCGTCCGTCAGCCGGCGCGGCATGTCGTCGAAGAAGGTGGCGAGTTCTGCCGTGACCCCGGCGGAATCGTATGCGGCACGGACGGCGTCGAGGTCCTCCGCCCGGCATTGCTGCACCACGGCGAGCCTTGCGCGTGCGGGGGTGGACAGGGTGGCGATGGCGGCGGGCACCACCACGCTCAGGATATGGGCGCCCTGGCTGCCGCCGAAGACGAGCAGCCGCAGCGTGTCCTTGCGGCCCTCCAGCACGGGGTAGGGAAGGGCGCCGACGGCGGCGATCTCGCTCCGCACCGGATTGCCGGTGAGCACGAGCTTGGCCCGGTCGCGCGGGCGCACCAGCTCGACCGCCGGGAAGGACGTCGCGATCCGGCGCACTCTCGGGGCCAGCAGCCGGTTGGCGCGCCCCAGCACGGCGTTCTGCTCGTGGATCAGCGTCGGCAGCCCGGCGCCGGTGGCCGCCAGCATGGTGGGCACCGAGGCGTAGCCGCCGAACCCGACCACGGCCGCCGGCTCGATGCGGCGGAGCAGGGTGCGGGCCTGCAGCAGCCCGGCGCCGATCTGCATCAGCCCCCTGAGCTTGCCGCCGGCGCCGCGTCCCGGGCTCGCCGCGTTGATCCGGAAGGTCTCGATTTCCTGCGCGCCGTCGCCGAATCCGGCGCCGCGGCGGTCGGTCACGATGGCGAGCTTCCAGCCGCGTTCGGCCAGCGCCCGGGCCAGCGCGCGGGCGGGGAAGACGTGGCCGCCGGTGCCGCCGGTGGCCAGCACGACGGGCCTGTCGCGCACGGGGCTCATACCGCGCCCTCCTGGCCGACGCGGCGCCGGGTCAGCGCCAGCACCATGCCGACGCCGAACGCCACCGCGACCAGCGACGAGCCGCCATAGGAGATGAAGGGCAGCGTCATGCCCTTGGTCGGCATGAGCCGCAGCGTGGACGCCATGTTGATCAGCGCCTGCAACCCGAACTGCACCAGCAGTCCGGTGGCCGCCAGCATCACGAACAGGCTGCTGTCCTGCATGACCCGCGAGATGCCGCGCAGCACGACGAAGGCGAACAGCCCGGCGATGATGAGGCAGGCGAACAGCCCGAACTCCTCGGCAGCGACGGCGAAGATGAAGTCCGTGTGGGCGTCCGGCAGCACCGCCTTGACGGTGCCTTCGCCCGGTCCCCGGCCCAGCGCGCCGCCGTTCATGAACGCTTCCATGGAGCGCATGACCTGATAGGTGTCGCCCGAGCTCGGATCGAGGAAGCGGTCCACGCGGCTCGCGACATGGGGCAGGGCGAAATAGGCGCCGACGGCCCCCGCGAGTCCGAGCGCGATGAACGCGCCGACCCACGCCAGCGGCAGCCCGGCGATGAAGAACTGCGTGAACCAGACGGCGGAGACGACGACCGCCATGCCGACATCCGGCTGCAGCAGCAGCAGCCCGACGACCAGCGCGTACAGCGCGATCGCGGCGTTGCGGCCCGCCTCCGGCGCCATGCCCTCGCGCATCGAGAACAGCCAGGCGGTGACGACGATGAAGGTCGGCTTGATGAACTCGCTGGGCTGGATCGACACGCTGCCGAGATTGAGCCAGCGCCGCGCGCCCTTGACCTCGGCGCCGAAGACGAAGGTGGCGGCCAGCGCCGCCAGCGCCACCAGGAACCCGGCGATGGCCAGCCGGCGGATGCCGCGCGGCGACATCAACGAGACGCCGAACAGCACGGCCAGCGCCAGCGGCAGGTAGCCGAGCTGGCGGCGCACGAAATGGAACGGCTCGTATCCCAGCCGGTCCGCGACGGGCGGGCTGGCGGCCAGGGTCAGCATCATCCCGAAGGCGATCAGCAGGGCGATGGCGGCAATGGACCAGCGGTCGACCGTCCACCACCAGCGGCCCAGGATCGAAGTGTCGGTGCGGGCGAAGGCGTTCATGTCGCCGCCTCCATCGCCAGCTCGCGCACCAGCGTGCGGAAGCCGTCGCCGCGCGCCTCGAAGCTTTTCCACTGGTCGAACGACGCGCAGGCCGGCGACAGCAGCACCACCGAGCCCGGCAGCTTCGCCGATTGCGCGGCCTTGTGCGCGGCCTCGACCGCGGCGGCGAGCGTGCCGCAGCGGGTTACCGCCACCGTGCCGCGGAGCCGGGCGGCGAAGGCATCTTCCGCCTCGCCCATCAGGTAGGCGTGGCGCACGCGGTTCAGCCACGGGATGGTGGCGTCCAGGCCGCCTTCCTTGGGCTGGCCGCCGGCGATCCAGAAGATATCGTCGTAGCAGGCCAGCGCGCGCGCCGCGGCCTCGCCATTGGTCGCCTTGCTGTCGTTGACGTAGCGCACGCCGTTGATCTCGGCCACCAGCTCCTGCCGGTGCGACAGGCCGGGATAGCTGGCCAGAGCGGCGGCGATCTCGTCGCGGCCGACCCCCGCCGTGCGCGCGACGGCATAGGCCGCGGCGGCGTTCTGCCAGTTGTGCACGCCGGGAAGGGTCGGGATGCCGTCCAGCCGGCAGATCTCGACCGGCTCGTCGTCCGTGGCATCCACCAGCACGCCGCCTGCGGCGGAAATGCCGTTGGCGCAGGGCGACTCCGCCGAAAACGGCACGCAGCGCCAGCGCGGACGGGCAGACATTTCCTCGCAGATGGCGCGGCCGAATCCGTCGTCGAGGCCGATCACCGCAGTCTGCCGGCGCTCGCGCATGGCATGGTTGCGGAAGATGCGCTTCTTCGCGGCGACGTAGCCCTCCATGCCGCCGTGACGCGACAGGTGGTCGGGGCTGACATTGATCAGCACCGCGATGTCGAATGCCGCCCGCTCGGTCAGGTCGAGCTGGTAGGACGACAGCTCCAGCACGAAGATCGCGTCGTCGCCCTCCGGCATGTCGAAGGCCAGGGCCGGCGGACCCAGATTGCCGCCCACCTGCGCCGGCCGCCCGGCCGCGTGCAGGATGTGTCCGATCAGCGACGTGGTGGTGGACTTGCCGTTGGTGCCGGTGATTCCGATGGCGCGGGTGCCGGGGCAGGCCTCGAGCAGCAGCTCGATATCGCCGGTAATGGCGCAGCCGGCCGCCTGCGCGCGCCTGACGACGGGATGCGGGTCGTGGGTGTAGGGAATTCCCGGCGCGAGCACCAGGGCGTCGACCCCGGAGAAATCGCTGCTGTAGAGGTCGTCCAGCGCCAGCCCCGCATCGGCGGCGCGGCGCCGCTGGTCGCCATTGTCGTCCCACGCCGTCACGGCAGCGCCGCTCGCGGCCAGCGCACGGGCCGCGGCAAGCCCGGACGCGCCGAGGCCGAACAGGGCGAGCTTCCGGTCAGTGCGGGTGGCGATGCGGATCACGGTGCCGATCTCACCTCAACTTCAGCGTCGACAGCCCGGCAAGCGCCAGCACCAGCGCGATGATCCAGAACCGGATCACGATGGTCTGCTCCTGCCAGCCCTTCTGTTCGTAATGATGGTGCAGCGGCGCCATGCGGAAGACGCGCTTGCCCGTCATCTTGTAGGAAGCCACCTGGACGATCACCGAAACGGTCTCCAGCACGAACAGCCCGCCGATGATGGCGAGCACCAGCTCGTGCTTGGTGATGACCGATATCGCGCCGATCGCGCCGCCGCAGGACAGGGACCCGGTGTCGCCCATGAACACCATGGCCGGCGGCGCGTTGAACCACAGGAAGCCGAGGCTCGCCCCGACCAGCGCGCCGCAGAACACCGCCAGCTCACCGGTGCCCGGCACGCCGTGGATCTGCAGGTAGCCGGCGAAAACCGCGTTTCCGACCAGGTACGAAATCAGCGCGAAGCAGCCGGCGACGATCATCACCGGTACGATGGCCAGCCCGTCCAGCCCGTCGGTCAGGTTCACCGCGTTCGACGCGCCGACCATGACCAGTGCGGCGAAGGGAATGAAGAACCAGCCGAGCTCGATCAGCACGGTCTTGAAGAACGGCAGGGCCAGGCTGGTCGACAGCGGCGTCGGGCTGATGCCGGCAATCCACCAGGCGACCCCGCCGGCGATCAGGAGCTGAATCACAAGCTTCGCCTTGCCCGACAGCCCGGCGGAAGAACGCCGCGACAGCTTCATGTAATCGTCGGCGAAGCCGATCGCGCCGAAACTGACGGTGACGATGATCACCGCCCAGACGTAGCGGTTGGTCAGGTCGGCCCACAGCAGGGTCGAGACGCTGAGGGCGATCAGGATCAGGAACCCGCCCATCGTCGGCGTGCCCTGCTTGGTGACGATATGGCTGGCGGGGCCGTCGTTGCGGATCGGCTGGCCCTCGCCCTGCTTGCGGCGCAGCCAGCGGATCAGCGGCGGGCCGAGCACGAAGCTGATGACCAGCGCCGTCACCACCGCCGCGCCGGTGCGGAAGGTCAGGTAGCGGAACAGATTGAACAGTCCCGGCTCGCCGGCAAGGGGGGTCAGCAAATTGTAAAGCATGTTCCCGCCCCCTCCCTAGCCGTTGGCCGCTTTCGCCGGGGCCGTGTCGAGCCCCAGCAGTGCGTCGACCACGCGTTTCATGTCGCTGGCCAGCGATCCCTTGACGGTGACGATGTCCCCTGGCCGCACCGCCCGCGCCACCATCGGCGCCAGCGTGGTCGAATCCGGCGCGTGCGCGGCCTCGACCGGCGCGGTGAGCGCGTCGAACAGCGCCTGCATCTCCGTCCCGGCGCAGAACACGGCGTCGATCCCGGCCGAGGCCAGCGGCTGCGCCAGCCCGGCGTGAAAATCCCTCGACCTGTCGCCCAGTTCGCGCATGTCGCCCAGCGCGACGATGCGCCGTCCGCCGGGACCGGGTTGCAGCGAGGCCAGCGTCTCGATCGCGGCGCGCATCGAGGCGGGGCTCGCGTTGTAGCTTTCGTCGATCACCGTGATCTCTCCGTCGCCGAGGGCCACGGCGTGGCGCCTTCCGCGCCCGGCCAGCGGGGCGACACCGCCCAGCGCCTCGGCCGCCTGCGCGACGTCCGCGCCCAGCGCCTCGGCCGCGGCGAGCACCGCCAGGCTGTTGACGGCATGGTGGCGGCCGGGCTGGACCAGCCGGTAGGCGATCTCGCGTCCGGCGAGCACGGCTCTGACCCGGCTGCCAGCATTGTCCGGCTCCGCCTCCAGCAGCCGCGCCTCGGCGGATGCAGCCTCGCCGAATCCGACGATGCGCCCGATGCCGCGACGGCGGGCCGCTTCGGCCAGCCGGTCGAAGAAGGGGTTGTCGCGGTTGAGCACGGCGCAGCCGTCGCCGTCCATGCCGTCGAAGATTTCCGCCTTCGCATCCGCCACCGCCTCCAGCGAGTCGAAATGGCCCAGATGCGCGGGCTCGACCGTGGTGATGACGGCGACATGCGGCCGGATCATTCCGGAGAGCGGCGTAATCTCGCCCGGATGGTTCATGCCGACCTCGAACACGCCGAACGCGGCCGTGTGCGGCATGCGCGCCAGCGACAGGGGCACGCCCCAGTGGTTGTTCAGGCTGCCGGTGCTGGCCGCCGTCCCGCCCTGCGCACGCAGCGCGGCGGCGAGCGCTTCCTTGGTGCCGGTCTTGCCGACGCTGCCGGTGACGGCGCAGACGCGCGCCACGCTGCGCGTTCGTCCGATCCGGCCAAGCGCCTCCAGCGCCGCCATCGTGTCGGCGACGCGCAGCAGCGGCGCGGTGGAGGGCAGGTCCTCCGGCAGGCGGTCGATGACGGCGGCGGCCGCGCCGGCCTTCAGCGCGCCGCCGACGAAGTCGTGGCCGTCGAAGCTCGGCCCCTTCAGCGCGATGAACAGGTCGCCGCGCGCGACGGTCCGGCTGTCGATGGAGACCCCGTCGGCGCGCCAGCCGCCCGTGGCCAGCCCGCCGGTCGCGGCGGCGGCTTCCCGTGCGGTCCAGAGCGGCGCGGCGTCGGTCATGTGCCCCTGCCTTCCAGCGCGGCGACGGCGGCGCGGGCGACGGCGGCGTCCTCGAACGGGATCGTCAGGTCGCCGACGATCTGTCCGGATTCATGGCCCTTGCCGGCGATCAGCAGCAGGTCGCCGGGATTCAGCCGGCGCGCGGCCTCGAAGATCGCCTCGGCGCGGTCGCCGATCTCCGTCGCGCCGTGGCAGGCGGCCATGATCGCCGACCGGATGGCGGCGGCATCCTCGCTGCGCGGGTTGTCGTCGGTGACGATGACCTCGTCCGCGAGATCGCGGGCAATGGCGCCCATCTGCGGCCGCTTGCCGGTGTCGCGGTCGCCGCCGCAGCCGAACACCGCAATCAGCCGGCCGGATGTGTGCGGGCGCAGCGCGCCGAGCGCCGTGGCCAGCGCGTCGGGCGTGTGGGCGTAATCGACATAGAGCGCCGCGCCGTTGTCGCGGCGGGCGACGCGCTCCAGCCGGCCCGGGGCGCCCCGGAGCGCGCTGAGCGAGGCCAGCGCGGCGTCGGCGTCGTCGCCGCAGGCGATGGCTAACCCGGCGGCGCAGAGCGCGTTGCGCGCCTGGAACGCGCCGGGCAACGGGATGCGGATCTCGCACGGGCGGCCGAACGCGATGACCGAGACCTTCTGGCCGTCGCCGTCCGGCACGATGGACGCGATGCGCAGCTCCTCCGCCGCGCGGCCGTACCCGACCAGCCGCAGCCCGCGTGTGCGGGCGACCGAGGAGAACATCGGGAAATCTTCCGAGTCCGCGTTGAGCACGGCGCCGGCGCCCTCCGGCAGCACCGAATCGAACAGCCGCAGCTTGGCCGCCCGATACGCGTCCATGGTGTGGTGATAGTCGAGGTGGTCGCGGGTCAGG
>WHUE01000009.1 GCA_009377375.1 Alphaproteobacteria bacterium
CAGCAGGCAGGCCATGTGGGGGCAGCAGGGCGAGAAGGAATGGGAGGCGCCGGCGGAGTTGCGGAACACCGCCGTCTTCCCGTCCTCGGTGCTGAGTATCGCGCCCTCGCCGTTCGCGAGCTCGGAACGGCGGCGCCGCGCGTCGCGCTCCAGCATGCCGCTCACCCAGTGCTGCGCGACATGCGCGTTCCGCCGGACGAACCGCGCCGTCGCCGCCGAGCGCAGGCGGAGCGGGTCGTAGACCCCGGCCCAACGGCTTCTCCTGGCTCGTAATCGCCCTGATCCTCGTCCGCCAGCGGCATCTCGTCGGGCGAGCGTTCGTCCGCCGGTCCTGCCTGCCGCCCCGGCGGGCTCGTCTTTTTCGCCACCGTCGAAGTCTCCTGTCCGTGGATCGGTCGCCGATATGAACACCGGCCGGATCGCGCAGGTTCCCCCGCCGCCTGCCGGCCCTTGAAGACCGGCCTGCGGGAGAATACGTCTTGTAGTGGCGCGCACGTTGTCGCGCGCGGGGATGGCATGATGGACCGAAACGATGGAGTCCTTCTCACGGCCCGGGAGGTTCAGGGCTGGCGAGACCGGAAGGCGGAGCTGGACAGGGAGATCGCCGAGGCGCAGAGGGAGCTGGCGGAGATCGACCGCCGCCTCGATGCCGCCGCGGTTCTGACCGACCGGGCGGGCGGCGGGGAGCCCGGCGCTTCCGTCGAGACCGCCCCCGCCGACCAGTCGTCGGACGAGGATGACGGGTTCGGGTCTCCTGTCGCCGGGTAGCCCGGCGCGCCGCCGGACCGCGAGGGAATAGGGAGTAAGACCTCCAGCCGCGGAAAACCCTGTGGCGCGTGCAGCGTTAACTCACCGTATCACGTCAGGAGATGCCGCCGGTGCCGTCCCATCCGTTTCGCTTGATCCCCGTTGGCGCGATCGCGCTGCTGCTGGCGGTCCCCGCCGTCGCCGGCGAGGGGCATATCGGCGCGCCGACGGTCCGCGACGCGGGCGCGGTGATCGGCGAGTGCGAAAGCCGGTACCGGGTCTCCCTCGACAGCCGGCAGCGGCGGGAGATGGAGTCCGGCTATCTCGGCGTCGTGCGCTGCCTGCGCGCCGCCGCGCTGGAGGACGCCGTCCTCCTCCTCGGCGAGGAGAGGCGGGCGCGGATTGCCGAGAGCTTCGAGCAGATCGAGAAGGGGTTCGAGCGGTTCTACACGACGCTCAACGACGGCGCCCTCGGCACGTTCGAGCCGTTCTGGGCGAGCGCGCTGCGGGACGCCTATGCCGACATCCTGCACGACGTGCTGCGGCAGCGGTCGTTGCGCGCTCCCATGTAACGGGTGCGGGCGCTTGGAACTCCGGCGAAGCGCATATGCAATGGTGGCCGCTCTGACGGCGGCGGGGCTGTTGCTCTGGCCGGATGGCGCCGCGCCTGCGCAGTCGGCGGAGCCGGCGGCGGCCCAGGATGCGCCCGGCGGCGGTGCGCGGACCGGCCAGGCGAGACCGGAGCCCGGCGCGGCGGCCGCCGGGCCGCTGGACACCGAGACGCGCCATTCGCTGACCGTCGACGGCGGCGGGTTCGAATACATCGCCCGCACCGGCACGCTGACGGTTCCCTCCGGCGAGGCGAAGGGCGGGCGCGGCCGCATGTTCTTCGTCTCCTACGCCAGGGCCGACCCGGACCGCGCGCGCCGGCCGGTCACCTTCGTCTTCAACGGCGGGCCGGGCGCGGCTTCGGCCTATCTCCATCTCGGGCTCATGGGCCCGAAGCGCCTCGCCTTCGCAGAGGACGGACGGGTCGCCGAGGCGACGCGGCTCCTCGACAACGCGCAGAGCTGGCTGCTCTTCTCCGACCTTGTCTTCGTCGATCCGGTCGGCACCGGGTTCAGCCGCACCGCCCCGCCCGAGGGCAAGGGCAAGGGGAGCAAGCGCGAGGGCGGGTCGGGCGACGACCGGTCGCCGTTCTGGGAGACGGGGCGCGACCTGGACGCGTTCGGCGCGTTCATCCGGCTCTACCTCAGCCGCAACGACCGCTGGCTGGCGCCGGTCGTCCTGGCGGGGGAAAGCTATGGCGGGTTCCGTGTCGCGGCGCTTGCCGACCGGCTTCAGTCCGGCTTCGGCGTTTCGGTGCGCGGGCTGGTGATGATCTCGCCGGCGCTCGAGCTCGGCCTGCTGTCCGATGACCGGTTCCGGCTGATGCCGTGGATCTCCCGCCTGCCGTCCTTCGCGGCCGCGGCGCGCCGGCACGGCAAGATGGAGGCCGAGACCGACGGCGCCGGCGACGAGGGCGACGCCTTCGCCGCGGTCGAGCGGTTCGCGCTCGACAGCCTGCTGCCCGGCCTCGCCATGGGGAGGGCGCTCGGGGACGGCGATCGCACGGCGCTGCTCTCCCGCGCCGCGGAGTATATCGGCCTGCCGCGGGATGTGGTGATCCGCTACGGCGGGAGAATCCCGAGCGAGGTCTTCGCCGCCCGCCTGCTCGAAAACGAGGATCGCGTCCTCAGCGTGTACGACGCCTCCATCGCCTATCCGGCGCCGCACCCGGTGGACGCGCAGTACAGCGACCCGCGGCTCGCGCGGATCAGCGCCGCCATCGCCGCCGCCTTCAACCACGAGATCCGCACCCGGCTGGGGGTGAAGACCGACCTGCCCTACGAGGTCCTGAACAGGCGGATCAGCGCGCGCTGGGTGTGGCAGAGGGGCGGCGGCCGGCAGGGCGCGCCGGGCGCCACGGAGAATCTGGAGAGCGCGTTCAAGACCGTCCCCGGCCTGCGCGCGCTGATCGCCCACGGCCGCTACGACCTCGTCACGCCCTATTTCGGCTCGGCCTATCTCGTCAACCAGCTCGACCTGGACGGGGAGCCGGGCGGCCGGCTCATTCTTCGCACCTACGACGGCGGCCACATGTTCTACAGCCATGAAACCGCACGGAAGGCGTTCTTCGAGGATGCGCGCCACCTTTACGGGAAGATCGCGGGCGCCACGCCGTAACCGGCCGGGCCGTTACAGCCCCGCCAGAAAGCGGCGGCAATCCTCGATCCTGTGGGTCCTGCCGACCTCGCGCTGCGCGAGCTTGTTCAGCCCGACCTTGTCGTTCTTCACCTCCGCCCCGACGACTTTCAATTCGCATGTGCGGTCGTCGAGCAGGCCGCGCGCCTCGATCTCGACCGTGTAGCTGAAGAGCCGGTAGCCCGACTGGAGCGCATGCTGGTTGAGCAGCGTGGCGAGCCCCCTGACCGCATAGCGGTGGGCGTCCAGCCGGCGCACGACGATCTCGCGCAGCGTGGCCGCCTTCTGGTTTCCCTGGCAGTAGGTCCGGCAAACCTCCTGCAGCCGCTGGTCCAGCACGGTCGTCTTCCGCACCAGAGCGGTGACGTCCCTTTCCTGCGCCGGCGCGGCTGCCGGAGTTCCCGGGGGCATCGACAGCAGGACGCCGAGGACGAGCAATCCCCGCGCTGCCTTGCGATGCTGAACGGACCCGGCCATGACCCCCTCAATGTGGGGATCGCCGGCGCGCGATCCAGAGTCGGTGCTTTCGGCAGTCAGGAGCCCGGCGCATCCTCGTCGGGGATCAGGGACGCCAGCGCAGCGATCAGCGGGTCGAGGCGATCCCGCGCGACAGCCCATTCATTCCGCAAGGATCGTCGACCTGGCCGCGCTTTCGCAGCAGGTGCGCGTCCTGAAGTGGGAGAGGCGCCGGAAATACAATTCTTCGTCCCCGGGGGACAGGAATTCGGTCCCCCGGGGACGTTACAATGTTCCACGTGGAACATTCTTGACGCGGTGTCTCAGGACGGCGTCGGCAATCCTAGTTCGTGAGCGCCCAGCGGGCCATTTCCTGCACGTCCTTCGGCGCGTCGTAGATGGCGCGGACGAGCTGCTCGACCCGCGGCCCCGGCGTCGGGCTCCAGGCGAGGCGGGACTTCTCCAGCTCTTTCCTGAAGGCGGGGTCGTTCATCGTGTCCATGAACGCCGTCTGCAGCGCGGCGAGCCGTTCCTCCGGCACGCCGGGCGGAGCGATGTAGGGGCGGCCGAAGACCTGCACGTTGGCGAACAGCTCCATGGCCGCCTTCTTCTTCGGGTCCTTGATGAAGTCCCACACCTGCGGGATGCCGCGCCTCGTCATCTCCTCGTGCGGCTCCAGCCCGAACTGCACGACAACGTTTACCTTGTTGTCCGTCACCAGGTGCGGCGCCTGGCTCATCAGCGACGCCCAGGCGTAGCCGCAGAACCCGTCGAGCTCCTTCTGCTCGACCGCCAGCACCAGGTTCTTGGTGCCGCGATAGCCCTTGACCAGCTTGATATTGGCCCCGGCGAGGTTGCGCATGAGCTGGACGTGGTCGTGGGTGGTGGAACCCAGGTTGTCGCCGCCGAACACCGCCTGCTGCGTCTGCATCTTGGCGAAGGTGTCGACCTTCGAATGCCCGCCGACGAGGCAGAGCGTGGTGAAGCCCGAGGCGCTGCCGACATAGCCGAACTCCAGCGCGTCGTACTTGGCGTTGGATTTCTGCCCCAGCACCGGCTCGACCAGCGTGCCCGGCTGGGCGCCGAGAATCGTCGCGCCCTCCCGCGGGGCGACATTGTAGAGATAGGCGACGGCCTTGCGCCCGCCGCTGCCCGGCATGTTCTGCACGATCATCGACGGCTTGCCGGGCATATGGTTGACCATGTGCTTCGCCACGGCGCGGGCATGGGCATTGAATCCTCCGCCCACCGGGGTGGCGACGAGCATCGTGGTGGTGCGGCCCTTGTAGAAATCGGTGACGGCGCCGGCGGAGGCCGGCCCGGCGAACGTGGCGGCCGCGACGGCGGCCAGTGCGGCCATGGCCTTGTATTTCATGATGTCCTCCCTGTGCGAATGTCTCGCACAGGGAGGCTAGCGCAATCAGGCGAAGGGTGGAATCGCCGGAATGCGTCGCTCAGGGCACCGGGGGCGAGCGACTGCGCACGAGATGCACCAGCAGGGTGAGCAGGAACAGGGCGATGAAAACCACGAACAGAATCTTGGCGATCCCCGCCGCCGCCGCGGCGATGCCGCCGAAGCCGAACAGCGCCGCCACCAGCGCGATAAGAAAAAAGAAAATGGCCCAGCCGAGCATTGAGGTTGTCCTCCATTGTTGATGCCATCGTTGCTGTCCCTGATGAGCTTGGCTTCGGGCTGTGGCCCTGCAACCGAAGAATGGTGTCAATGCGGTGGCATTGACGTGACGCCGCTCCCCGCCGGCAGCCGGGTGACGGCGGCGCAGAGCCGCAGCAGGGCCGGCGCCGCCCGCGCGGCGACGGCGAGCGGCGACTGCGCCTGCGCCCGCACCATCAGCCGGGCCAGCCACAGCGCACGGCGCACCGGCCCCGCGACGTCGCGGGCGAGGCGGCGGTAAAACGCGGCCGGGGCGCCGCCGTCGAGATACGCCGCCGCCGCCAGCTGCGCGCTGTGCAGGGCGATCGCCACGCCGTCGCCCGTGAAGGACGGCGCCACCGCCGCCTGGTCGCCGAGCCGCCAGGGCTGCGCCGCGCCTTCGGCCTCGCGCTGGACATGCCCGAAGGGCAGGCGTCCGATGGCGAGCGGGCGGAGCGTGCAGGGCGTCGCCCCCCCGAGCCGGAGATCGAGCAGCGGCGCCTCCGCACGGATCGCGGCCAGCAGCGCCTCCCAGTCCGCGCCGATGGCGGCGAAGCGCGGCTCTTCCACCAGCAGGCAGAGATTGGCCCGCCCGCCCTCCACCGGCTCGAGGCCCGCATAGCCGCCGGGGAACAGTGCGATCTCCACGCTGCGCGCCAGCGCCTCGTCCTGCGCCGGAGCTAGCCGCCAGTGCAGCTTGAAGCCGAGCAGGCCGTTCTGTCCGCCGGGCGGGCGCTGCCAGCCGCGCAGCTCGTGTTTGCCGGTGGCGAGGAAAGCAGCGCGGGATTCGACGGGTTCGCCGCCGCCCGGCCGGGCGTGCCACAAGCCGTCCCGTGGCGCCAGCGCCTCGACCCGCACGCCGCGGCGAATCTCCGCGCCGGCCTCGGCGGCCAGGTCCAGCAGCGCGGCGTCGAGCGCGTGCCGGGTCAGGCTCATCGCGGCGAAGGGCAGCCGCGCCTCGGCGGCCCGGCCGCTGCGGCCCGCAAGCCGCACCCGGTCCACCGGCACGGCGCCGAGCCGGCGGAGGTCCAGCCCGAGCGCGGTCAGGTAGCGCACCGCCTCGACGCTCAGGAACTCGCCGCACACCTTGTCGCGCGGCGCCGTATCGCGTTCCAGCAACACCACATGGCGTCCCGCGCGGGCGAGCAGCGCGGCCGCCGCCGCCCCGGCCGGGCCGCCGCCGATCACCAGCGCGTCCGCCGGCCCGGTCATGATCCCTTCAGCCGCGAGACGCAGAGCCGGAACGGCACGCGCCACTCGATCTGCGCGGCACCGTCCGGAATTCCTGCGGCGGCGAGGCTGCGCCGCCAGTCCCCGGCGACGAAGGCGCGGGCGATCGAGACCGGCCCGTCGTGATGCACGAAGCGGTGCCACCGGGCGGCGCGCGACCAGGCGACGAAGACGGCCCAGGGCAGGGGGTGGCGGTGCAGGTCGTTGACGAACCAGCCCAGCCGCACCGTCGCCTCCATCCAGGCGAGGAAACGGATCAGCGCCGCGTCGTCGAGATGGTGGCCGAACAGCGAGCTGACGACCACGTCGATCCCGCCATCGGGCCGGAACTGTTCGAACCGGCCGGTATGCCAGCGGATCGAACTGTCGTGAGGCGTCGCCGCGGCGGCGGCCCTTGCTGCGCGGGGATCGAGGTCGAGCCCGGTCAGCGTGACCGCGATGCCGCGCCGTTGCGCCCAGCGGTCGATGCGGCGCAGCATGTCGCCGTAGCCGCAGCCGACATCGACGATGGTGAGCGGCCGGTGCGGCGACACGCGGCCCGACCGCGCCAGCCGCGTCAGAAAGTCCAGCGTCGGCCGGTAGGCGAGGGTGAGCCGGTTGACCGTGGCGAGATCGCGCAGGCAGGCGCAATAGTCCTCGAACGGCACGTCCTCGGCGTCCATCAGCTCCGGCGTCGTCGCGCGGCGGGAGAAGTCGGGCGCCACAGCTCAGGCGGCGCGGCGGAACGTCAGGCTCTCGACGGAGAGCCCGGGGCCGAACGCCATGGCGCAGCCGCGCTCCCCCGCGGCGGCGGCCTCCATCACGGATTTCAGCACGAACAGGACGGTGCCGGAGGACATGTTGCCGAAGCGCCGCAGGATGTCACGCGACGCCTCCAGCGCCGCCGGGGCGAGGCCGAACCCGGACTGTACCGCGTCGAGGATCGTCCGCCCGCCGGGATGCACGGCCCAGTGGCTGAACTCGTCCGCCGCCGCCCCGCCGGTGATCGCGCGGGCGCCGTCCTGTATGGCGGCACGGATCGCCCCGGGCACTCTGCCGGACAGGAACATGTCGAAGCCGCTGTCGCGGACATGCCAGGTGATCAACCCTTCGGTGTCCTGCGCCACCAGCGAACTGAATCCCTCCAGCGCCAGCCCGTCCGGCTCCGCCGAGACCAGTGCCGCGGTGCAGCCGTCGCCGAACAGCAGGAAGGACAGGATCCTGTCCAGCGCGTCGGTGTCCTGCAGGTGCAGGGTGCAGAGCTCCACGTTCAGCACCAGCACCTTCGCGTCCGGTTCCGACCGCACGATGTGGCGCGCGAGGCGGAGCGCGTTGATTCCGGCCTGGCATCCCATGAAGCCGATATTGGCGCGCTCCACCGATGTCGGGAGACCGCACCGGCGGACGATCTCGAGATCCAGCCCCGGCGCCATCAGTCCGGTGCAGGTGACGGTGATCAGGTGGGTGACGCCGCGCAGCGCGCTCGGCGGCCCCAGCCCCTCGACCGCACGCTGCGCCAGCGCCGGCGACTCCGTCTCGAACCGGCGCATGCGGTCCGCCGTGGAGGGAAAGCGGCCGGCGGCGTAGAACCCGCGGCCGAGATCGGTCTCGGGTGAAAGGCAGGACCAGCGATGCTCGATCTGCGCGCGTTCCGCCATGCGCTCGAACGTGCCGCGGCGGCGGTTGTCGCCGAGCAGCGTCCGGGCAAAGCCGACGAACGGCTCGTGTACGTCGTGCGGCGGCGCTGCCGTGGCGATGCGGTTCAGATAAGCCGTGGCGGGCATGACAGCCGGTCCTCGCTATATGGAGCTGCCGGAAGCGGCAAGAGTGAATCGAGTGCGACGAGGTCTTTATTCCACATCGTCATTGCGAGCCCGGCGCGCAAGCCGCGGCGCGGCAGGACAGGATTGCTTGCCCGCCCGGTCCGTCCGTGACAGCATTCCGGCTATCAGGGCTGACGTAGTCGATTTTCCTGTAAATGAATTATCCGCGATGAAGGGAGACAACTCATGACGAGGACACGCAGCACGGCTTTCACCTGTGGACTGGCGGCGCTGGCAGCCGTTTCTTTCGTTCCGGCCGGAGCATCGGCCGCTATGGACTTTTCCGGCAAGACGATGACCATCGTCATTCCTTACGGGCCGGGCGGCACATACGACACCTATGGCCAGACCTTCGCCAAGCATCTGAACAAGCACATTCCGGGCAAGCCCACGATCATCGTTCAGCACATGCCGGGCGCGGGCGGGATCAAAGCCATGAACTGGGCTTACACCGTGATGCCCAAGGACGGACTCCACGTTATCACGCCGCTCGACAATTCGGTGGTGAACCAGCTCATGCGGCCGGAGAAGGTGCGTTACGACGCCCGGAACTTCACCTGGATCGGCTCCTCCAACCAGACCAACATCGTGCTCGTGGTGCGTTCCGACACGGGGGTGAAGACCTTCGAGGACATGAAGGGCAAGAAGGGCATGGTCGCCGGCGCCAGCGGCCAGGCCTCCACGGGCTACCTGTTCCCGGGGCTGCTGCGCGGGCTGTTCGGGCTCGACCTCAAGGTCGTCACCGGCTACAGCGGCTCGTCCAAGACCATCTTTTCGGTGGAGCGGGGCGAAACCCAGATGGCGGCCTATAACTGGCTCGCGTGGAGTTCCAAGGTGCTGCACTGGTTCGAAGGCGACAAGCCCTTCGCCAGGGCGATTATCCAGATCGGCGTGTTCCGCGATCCCGATCTTCCCAAGGACGTGCCCATGGTATCCGACCTGGTGACAAAGGACATAGACAGGAAGGCGGTCGATTTCATCAAGCTGCTGGGTCTGCTCGGCCGCGGCCTGACCTTGCCGCCGGGGACGCCGAAGGAAACGGTGGCGACGCTCCGGGCCGCATACGATGCGATGAATGCGGACCCGGCTTTCGAAGCGGAACTGAAGAAGCGCGGCCTGAGGCTGATCCCGTCGAAGGGCGCGGAGATCCAGAAGCTCGTGAACACCGCCATCGACGGAGCGACGCCGGAGGTGGTGAAGCATGCCCGCCACCTGATCTATGGCGGCGAAAGCTGATCCCGGCGGTGTGTCCCGGACATGCGGCGGCGCTCCGGCGCCGCCGCTCTCATGACGGACGCGGGACACGGGGCCGCATTCGGCATCCGGCGAGGGAACCGGAACGGTCCCCGGCCGTTAGCGCCGGGTGAACGACCGCGAAACGCGTCGCAAGGTGGAAAGGCTGGAGCGTCTCGCCTGGTGGCTGGACGACCGCTTCCGGATTCCCGGAACGAACATCACGTTCGGGCTGGATTCGCTGATCGGGCTGGTGCCGGGCGTCGGGGACTCGGCCACCGCCCTCGGCGCCGCCTATTTCATTGTCCTGGCACACGAACTCGGCCTGCCGCGCAGGGTGCTGTTCCGCATGGCATTCAACGTGCTGCTGGATCTGGCGGTCGGTTCGATCCCGCTTCTGGGCGACATATTCGATGTCGGCTTCAAGGCGAACCGGAGGAACATGGCGTTGCTGAAGCGCCATCTCGACGCGCGGCGGCGCTGAGGCAGGCCCGGGAAGCTTGCGCGCCCGCGTTCGCCTTCCTCCACCCCCAACACCGGCACGAGTAACTTGATCGGGATCCATTCCGGACGCTGGCTGTGCACAGGTTGCCAGATTCCGAATGGCGCAATATGGTGCGGACCGCACGTAAAGCGTGTGGGGGAAAACAGGGGGAGAAGCAGAATGAACAGGACCGTTGCTGTGCTGGCTGTGGCCGGTGCGCTTGTGACCGGCTGCGCGCTCGACAGGAGCGTGATCGACGTGTCGAACGGATCGATCCCGCCTAATCCGGCGGGACCGGCCGCGGTCGCAGTCAAGATCGTGGAGGTAAAGGACCAGCGTCCGTTTCACATCGATCCGCCGAGACCCGATATGCCCTCCCTTATGAACGACGAGGAAATCAAGAACAAGGCGATCACCGGCCGGGCCATCGGACGAAAGCGGAACACCTACGGAGCCGCGCTGGGCGACGTTCTCCTTCCGGAGGGTCGCAACGTGACACAATTGACGACGGAGGCGCTGACCTCGGCGTTGCGTCAGGCGGGTTACCGGGTGCTGGCGTCCGGCGAGCCAGGCTATGCGGATGCTGTGCCGCTGACGGCGACAGTGCATCAGTTCTGGGCGTATTTCAGTCCCGGCTTCTGGCAGATCACGCTGCGCTACGACGCGAAGGTCACTCTGGTCGGCGACTGGCCGCTGGCTGGCGACCGGCGCGAGATCACCACCACGGTGCAACAACAAGGTATGGCGGCGACCGAAGATGCATGGGCTTCCGTAGTCAACACCGGCCTCGCGCAGTTCGTCAGTGACGTGAAGGGCGCGCTCAGGACGGCGGCAGTGCGGATCAGCCGCCTGTTCGACTGATGCCGCGCCGCTGGATACGATCACGGGATCGGTTTGCCCCGGACGTCCTCGGCGCGTTCGATCCTGATCAGCACGCCGACTCCGGTGTCGGCACCGTCATGGGTCTGCTCGCGCTCGTTCAGCAGCGAGAAGATGCGGCTGTGGATCTCCCCCTCGGTGTGGATGGTGGCGGCGCCGTAAAAGCGCAGGATGCCGGATTCCAGAATCCCGTCCGTCTGGGCCTGCTGGTTGGAGTAGCAGACGATGACGCGGGGGTCGTGCTCGAGGTTTTTCTGCGCCGAGCGGTGCGACCGTTCCCAGTAGGCGAGGTGATCGTCGTCGTAGACGACCAGGCTGCCCTTGGGGCTGATATTGGGGCCGTCCGGCCCTGCGGTGCCGACGAGGCACACATGCCCGTCCTCGCGCGCGTTCTCCAGCAGCGTCTTGACCTTTTCACTGAATGCCATTGCTGTTCTCCCTGAAATACGGTGGCGCATTCGCATTCTACGCCGGGAGCCGGCAAAGGGAAGCCGGGACCGGTCTCCGCAGCCGGAGATGTCCTTGCGCCGACGCCGACCTATGATGGGCGTCTGCGCGCAACAAGGGGACCGGGATGAGCACGTTTCCACTGCCCGATATCGACCTCGGCGGCCGGGTCGCGATCATAACCGGCGGCGACCGCGGGCTCGGCTTCGCGATGGCGGAAGCGCTGGCGGCGCGCGGGGCCCGGGTGGCGCTGGCCTCGCCGGACGCGCCGCGGCTGCGCGACGCCGCGGCGGCGCTCGAGGCGCAGGCGGGGCAGGGTTGCGCGCTGGCGTTGCCGACCGACATCACCGATGAAGACGCCTGCCATGCGCTGGTCGCGGCCACGCTGGCGGCCTGGGGCCGGCTCGACGTGCTGTTCAACAACGCGCGTCGGCTGCATCGCGGGCCGGGGATTCCGCCCGACGGCAACAACCTGCCGATGCAGGATACCGACACGGCGATCTACCGCGAGACGGTGATGGTCAACGTGGTAGGCACGTTCCTGATGACGCGGGCGGCGCTGACGCATTTCCTTGCACGGGGCGGGGGCAAGGTGGTCAACCTGACCACGTCGCTGCGCAACCATTTCCGCCCGCACCAGTCGCCCTACGGGGTCACGAAGGCGGCGCTGGAATCGTCCACGCTGATCTGGGCCGGCGACCTGGCGGGGACGGGGGTGACGGTGAACGCGCTGCTGCCGGGCGGCGCTTCTGACACCGATCCGGACCGGCCGAAGCGGCCGGGCATGGCGCTGCTCCCCGCGGACATCATGAATCCGCTGGCGGTCTGGCTGGCGAGCGCGGAGTCCGAC
This sequence comes from Alphaproteobacteria bacterium, assembly GCA_009377375.1. Lineage (GTDB taxonomy): Bacteria > Pseudomonadota > Alphaproteobacteria > MPNO01 > UBA2964 > WHUE01. The sequence continues at coordinate 12,024 of WHUE01000009.1, forward strand.
GGCGTGACCGGGGCGCGCTTCGTGGGCGCGAAATGGAACCCCGGCCTGCCGCCCGGCGAAGCCGCCATGGCGGCGCGCGAGCAGCCGGTCTTCGCGGCCGAAGCGGACGGCTGGAGCATGCTCTAGAGGCGGCTGTCCGGCGTCAGTTGTCCCCGGCGTCTGCCAGCGCCTCGGCCAGGATGCTTTTCAGCGAGCTGCGGTCATAGGGCTTGCGCAGGAAATGGCTGCCCCCCGAGCCTTCGGCGATGTGAAAGGCGCTGTGGCTGTTGCCCGAGGTGAAGACGACTTTCAGCCCCGGGCGCCGCCGGACGGCCTCCTCCCACAACACCAGCCCGCTGATCCCGCCGGGCATGACAATGTCGGTGAACAGCAGGTCCACCTCTGTGCCCTCGCCGAGGATGGCAAGGGCGCGCGCGCCGTTTTCGGCCGTCAGACAGCGATATCCCATCTCCTCGACGAACGTCGCGGCGAGGTCCCGCACGTCGGGATCGTCTTCGACGATCAGCACGGCGGCCGTATCGTTCCCCGCCGTCGCCGCGCCTGCCCGAGGCGACGGAGCCGCCGCGTCGGGCGCGGCGGAGGCCTCGTCCGGTTCGGACGCGCGCGGCAGGTACAGGGTCACTGTTGTACCATCGCCCGGCCTGGACTCAATGGTCGCGCCGCCGCCCGACTGGATGGCGAAGCCCTGCACCATGCTGAGCCCCAGCCCGGCGCCATCGCGCGTGTCCTTGGTGGTGAAGAACGGCTCGAAAGCGCGCTCGCGGACCTCGTCGGACATGCCGGCCCCGGTGTCGGTGACGGCGATCGCGACATACTCGCCGGGCGAAAGCGTGGTTTCGGCGAGCGTCATGCGCTGTTCCAGACGCCGGTTGGCAATGGAGATGTTGACCATGCCGCCGTTGCGCATGGAATCGCGCGCGTTGAGACCGAGATTGATAATGGCTTCCTCGAGCCCGGACGGATCCACCCGCACCGGCCAGAGGTCGCCGGGCAGCATCAGCCCGACGCGGACTTCCTCGCCGAGCGAGGCGTCCAGCAGCTCGCGCAGCGAGGCCATGGCGTCGGACAGGTCTATGGCCCGCGGCGACAGGCGTTCCTTGCGGGCATAGGACAGGAGCTGCCGCGTCAGCTTCGCCCCGTACCTGGCGCTGCGGTCGATCGCGTTGATCCACTGCACGCGCTGTGCGCTCTGGGGCCCCGCCTCCTGGGCGATGTCCTCGGCCAGAAACTGGAGGTTGCCGAGCACGACGGTCAGCATGTTGTTGAATTCGTGGGCGATGCCGCCGGTGAGACGGGCGACGGATTCGGATTTCTGAAGATGGTCGAGCCGGGCTTCCATCGCCGCCGCCTGTATCGAAAGGCGGCGCTTCTCGAGGCAGCGATAGACGACTGCGAGGGCTTCCTCGGGCTGAAGCGGCTTGCGCAGGAAGTCGTTGGCGCCCCGTCGCAGCGCCTCGATCGCGGTCTGCGTGTCGGCGTAGGCGGTGATCATGACGCAGAACAGCGTGTCGTCCGCGGCGCGCAGCCTCGAAATCTGGTCCAGCCCGGAACTCTGGCCCAGCCGGATATCGATGAAAACCAGCGCCGGCGCGAACTCGGCGACGGCGGCCGCGGCGCTCTCGGCGTCGTACACGGCCCGGGGAACGAAATCGTTGATCGCCAGCATCTCGACCAGCGCATCGGCGAAATCGGGATCGTCGTCGACAATCAGAATACGGCGGTCGTCGTCCGCGACCGTGTCCCGCCTCTTCATGCTGGCGGAGGCGTTCATGATCTCCGTTCCGGAGTCATGGAGGGATGCCTTTGCGCCATCGGCGGACATTCGTTTTGGACCTGTTGATGCTGCGGGATTTTACGCATGGACGTGTTCCCGATCAAGAACCGCTCGCGGCGGCGGCCGGGGCCGGAAAACTGGCCGGAAACCACAGAATGACCGTGGTGCCGGCGCCCTCGACCGAATTCAGCGTCACGCCGCCGTCGTGCTGTTCCATGATCTGCCGGATCACCGGCAGCCCGAGGCCCACGCCGAAGTTCCGGGTGCTGAACAGCGGCTCGAAGACCTGCTGGCCGATCTCGGCGGGAATGCCGGGTCCGTTGTCACGGATCGTGATCTCGACCCGGTCGTCTCTGAGCGCGGAGCCGATTGTCACCTCGGGCGACCGGTCCCCGGCCGGCGGCGCGGTCTCGGCCACCGCCTGCAGGGCGTTCTCGAGCGCGTTGACCACCGCGCGCCGCATGCGGGCGGGATCCATGTAAACGGCCGCCGCGGGCATGCGAAAATCCCGCCGCAGCGTCACACCGGGCGGTATGGGGTGCTCGTCCAGCACCTCTTCGATCCAGGCGTCCACGGTCACCGGAACCGGTGCGAGGGCCCGGATACGGGTGTAGTCCAGCAGTTCCTCGATGATGCCGTCGCAGCGGGTGATGTTGCGGTCGATCCTGTCGAGCGTCGTCGAAAGCTGGCTGTCGGTCCCGTCGATGCGGTTGCGCACGACGTACAGCGAGTTGCGCATCGCCCCGAGCGGGTTCCGCAGCTCGTGGCTGACGGTGGCGGTAAGCTGGCCCAGCGTGGCCAGACGCTCCTGCTTCACCAGTTCCGACTGCGCCTGGCGGAGCTGTTCGGTGCGCTGCTCGACCCGCGCCTCGAGTTCCTGGTTCAGCTTCTGCACCTCGTGTTCGGCGCGCTTCACGTCGGTCAGGTCGACGAGCGTCGTGTAAACGACGGGCTCTCCCATCCACTCCGTTTCCCGGACGTAGAAATGCGCGGGGAAGACGATGCCGTCGGTGCGGATGCAGTCGGCCTCGTAATCGGTCGGGCGGGAGTCGCCGGCGCGCCGGCGATAGACGTAGTCGCACACCCTGTCCCGGTCGTGCGGCGCGACGAAAGCGCCGTCCTGATCCAGCTTCATGACGTAGTCGGCGCTCTCGTAGCCGATCATGTCGACCAGCGCCTGGTTGACGTAGACGCGCTCGCCGTTCTTGCGGCGGATCATCACGCCGAGATGCGAGTTCTCCACCATGTCGTGGAAATTCTCCTCGCTGGCGCGCAGCGCCTGTTCCGCATGCTTCAGATCGGTCAGGTCGAAGACGCTGATATGAAACGCCGGCGCGCCCATCCATTTCAGCTCCCGCACGTAGAAATGCGCCGGAAAGACGGTGCCGTCGGCGCGGATGCAGTCGACCGGATAATCCGCCGGCGCATCGGCACCGCCAAGGCGCGCCATGGCATGGCGGGACACGCGCTCACGCTCGTACGGCGCGACAAAGCCGCCCGGCGGGGCGTTCAGCGCCGCCTCCACAGACTCGAAGCCGAACATCTCCAGAAGCGCGCGGTTCACGTATCGCCGCTCACCGTCCCAGTTGCGGATCATGACGCCCTGCACTGAGCCTTCGACCAAATCGCGGAAGCGCTTCTCGCTCTCGCGCAGTTCCGCTTCCACGAGCTTCTGCTCGGTCACGTCCTGCGTGATGCCGCGCAGCCTGCCCTTGGGCCCATTCTTGCCGGACAGATATTCGCGGGTCGTGCGCAGATGGCGGACGTCGCCGTTCGGCAGGATCACCCTGTAGTTGCTGGTGACCGCCGTGCCGGTCTTCTCGGTCATCGACATGCTCAGGAGGAGCGCTTCCCTGTCCTCCGGATGCACCATGTCGATGAAGGCCTGCCGGGTGCGCGGCGCGTCGGCCGGCGGCGTCCCGAATATCCGGTACAGCTCGTCCGACCACAGCGTCGTGCCGGCATCGAGGTCGTGCTCCCAGTCGCCGACCATGGCGATGCGCTGGGCTTCCTTCAGCCGGGATTCGCTGTCGCGCAGCGCGCCTTCCGCCTCCAGCCGCGAGGCAATGTCGCGATTGATGATCAGTCGCGCCGGCTTGCCCTGCCAGATGATCGGGGCGGAGCAGGATTCGGCCTCGAAATACGACCCGTCGAGACGACGGTATCGGAACCGGGCATAGGGCGAGCGCTGGCCGACGATCGTATAGGACGACCGCCTGGCGCGGATCGCCCTTACATCCTCGGGGTGGATCAGCGTGTCGGGGTCGCGGCCGAGTATGTCGTCGAGCGAATCCGCGCCGAACATGCTGACCGTCGCGGCATTGGCCATGACGATCCGGTTGTCGACATGGATGTAGATGGTGTCGGGGAGGATTCCGATCAGCTCGCGGTAGAAGCTTTCCTGCTCCCACAGCGTATCCTGCGCGCGCCGCAGCTCGGTGACGTCCTGCACCACGCCCGAGAGCCTTTCGGGGCGTCCGTCTTCCCCGCGCGCGACCTCGCCGCACTCGCGCACGAAGCGCGTTTCGCCGTCCCCGGTGACGATCCGGTAATCGACCGCATAGGGGGTGTCGTTGCGCATGGCGCCCGCGCGGGCCTGTTTCACCGTGGCGATGTCGTCCGGGTGGAAGCGGGACAGCACCTCTCCGACCCTGAGAGGGTGGGCCGATTTTCCGAGGCCGAGCATGCGCAGCCCTTCCTCTGATATCTCCAGCCGTTCCGTATCGAGCCACATGTCCCAGCTGCCGAACCGGGCGATGCGCTGCGCGTTGTTCAGCCGCTCCTCGCTCTGTCTGACGGCGTCCGCCGCGCGGAGACGCTGGGTGACGTCGAAGTGAATCTGGAGGATGGAGTCCTCGCCGTTCCAGCGGACCTGCTGCAGGTGCGTTTCGGTACGGAACCGCCCGCCGTCCCGTGTGAGCGTTTCGCACTCCACCAGAATCCGGCCCCGGTCCCGCCTGATGAGATCGATAAGCGCCTGCCTCACGGTCTCGCGGTCTTCCGGCGCCACCATCGCAAAAGGCGACAGCGCCAGCAGCTCTTCCGGCCGCTCGAAGCCGAACAGCCTGGCGCAGGCACGATTGATAAAGAGCCGGCCGCCGTCGGGCCGGAGAATCTGTATCGCGAGGTCGGAATTTTCCACCAGCATAGGGAACGAGGTGTCGGCGCCGTCCGCCCTTCCATCCGCTGCATCGTCGTCCTGCACCCCGGCGGGACGGGAGCGGAGGCGCTGCGAAATCGCGACGGCCGCGACGCCCGCGGCGAACATCGCCGCGCCGATGGCCGTCATGAGCGCAACCGAATGCCAGATCACCGCGACCTCCTGAATTCGCCCGGCGGACCGAACGGCGAAGCGCCTTCGGCGAGGTTAATATTGATTAAGAAGGATTAACAACAGGTTATCGCAATCGCTTCGTAACGACCTTGTTGCGTTTCTTAAATGAGAATTTACATTTTTTGCCCAGTCTCGCGCGCCATGAAGTCCTTTCGTAAAATTGCGGGCGGCGACGCCGTGAACGTTGCTGGCGCGGCCGGAACACGCCCCGCGCCACGCGGTGGGGAGGGCGTCGAGCGCGGGCTGGTCGAAGCGGCGCAGGCGTTGGCGTTCGAGGGCCTGCCCGACCCGGTGCTGATAGAGACAGAGCGCGGCATCGTCTATGCGAACCGCCGCGCCACGGCATTTCTGGGGGCGGATCGCCGCGAGTCGCTGCTTGGTCAGCGGCTTGCGGATCTGCTCGACGCCGAGGCCGCCGGCCTTCCGTTCCGGCCGGTGGCGCCTGGGACGGGCGCGGGGGAGGCGCAGTTCCTCGGCGAGGCCAAACTCCTGCGGCGCGACGGCGAATCGGTGGACGCGGAGCTTCATGCCTCTTCCTTCGTCTGGTTCCGCGAGGCGGCGCGCATGATCGTGCTGCGCGACCTGACCCGGGTGCGCAGGACCGAGAACGACCTGCACGCGCGGATAACCGAGCTGGAGCTGACCAAGAATCTCCTGGAGATGAGCAGCTCCAAATACGCGGAGCTCGCCGAGCAGCTTCACAGGGCCAAGGAGGCCGCCGACACCGCGAACCAGACCAAGAGCGAGTTCCTCGCCAATATGAGCCACGAGCTGCGTACGCCGCTGAACGCCATCATGGGGTTCTCGGAAGTGGTGAAGGACGAGATGTTCGGCCCGGTCGGATTGCCGCAATACGTCGAATACGCGCGCGACATCTATAACAGCGGCTCTCACCTGCTGGAGATCATCAACGACATTCTCGACCTGTCGAAGGTCGAGGCCGGCAAGTTCGAGCTGTGCGAGGAGGAATTCTGCCTCGAGGACGTGGTGCTGGCGGTGCGCAACCTCGTCAAGGGCCGCGCCAGCGACCGCAGGATCACGGTCGCCGTCTCCCTGCCGCACGGCCTGCCGCATCTTTTCGCCGACAAGCGCACGTTCAAGCAGATGCTGCTGAACCTGACCTCCAACGCGGTCAAGTTCACCGGAGAGGAGGGCGAGGTCGTCATCGCCGCCGCGCTTCGTCCCGACGGCGCGTTGAGCGTGTCGGTGCGCGACAACGGAATCGGCATCGCGGCGGAAAACCTGGAAAAGGTGCTGGCGCCGTTCGGTCAGGTCGACAGCCCGCTGGCGCGCGAACATCAGGGCACCGGGCTCGGCCTGCCGCTCGTGAAGGCGATGATCGAGCTGCATGGCGGCACGCTCCGCCTCGACAGCGCGGAGGGGAGGGGCACGCTCGCGACGCTGACGCTGCCGCCCGACCGGACGCTCCGCGGCGGAGGGCGCTGACGCCGCCGGGTCGGCTCGCACGGCGGCGGGGCCCGGTTTCCCGGCCGGCCCCGATGGATTAGTCTGGCCTCCTCGACAGACAGGGGGACGGACATGCAACTCGAGGGACGCGCCGCGATCGTCACCGGCTCCAGCTCAGGCACGGGCATCGGCGCTGAATGCGCCAAGGCGCTGGCCGGGCGCGGCTGCAACGTCGTCATCAACTACGCCTCCAACGAGGATGGCGCGCGCCGGACCGCGGAGGAATGCGCGGCGGCCGGGGCGGATACGCTTATTTGCCGGGGCGATGTCTCGGTCGACGCCGACTGCCGCCGCATGGTGGCGGAGGCGGTGGAACGGTGGGGGCGGCTGGACGTGCTGGTCAATAACGCCGCGACCACGAAATCGATCCCGCACGCCGACATGGAGGCGCTCGACGGAGACGAGTTCCTGCGCATCTATTCGGTGAACGTGGTCGGGGCCTGGCAGATGACGCGCGCCGCGGCGCCGCATCTGAAGGCGTCCGGCAACGGCGCGGTGGTCAACATCTCGTCCATCGGCGCCTTTCGCGGCAACGGCTCGTCCATCGCCTACGGCGCTTCCAAGGGCGCGCTGAACACGATGACGGTCTCGCTGGCACGGGTGCTGGCGCCGGAGGTGCGGGTCAACGCCGTCTGTCCCGGCGGGCTGCTCGGCAGCTGGACCGAGAAGATCCTCACCCCTGCGCAGTACCAGGCCCGCGTCGCCGAGGCGGAGACGGAGTATCCGCTGCGCCGCGCGATCTGGCCGAAGGACGTGGCCGCCACCGTGCTGTGGCTGGTGGCCGAGGCGGAAACGATGACAGGCGAGGCGATCCGGATGGATTCCGGCATGCATCTGTGACGGGGCGGGGACGGCCATATCCCGGTTGCCCGATGCCGCGCCAGCGCATAATCTCCCGCCGCAACGGGACAGACTGTGGTGACGGAGCGATGACATGCAGTTCCTTCTGCGCGCCTTGTGCGTATTTGTGGTGGCTTTCACGATCGGGGCCGGCCCGGTGAGCGCGACCGATGCCGAGAACACGCTCTACATGGAGCTGGAATGGGGCCGGGTGGTGATCGAGATGCGGCCCGACCTGGCGCCGAAGCACGTCGCCCGCATCAAGCAGCTGGCGCGTCAGAAGTTCTACGACGGCGTCGTGTTCCACCGCGTGATCCGGGGCTTCATGGCCCAGACGGGCGATCCGCGGGGCGACGGCACGGGGGGATCGGGCATCAAGCTGCAGGCCGAGTTCAATCAGGAACAGCATCTGCGCGGCGTCGTCTCGATGGCGCGCGCCGGGAGCCCCGACAGCGCGGACAGCCAGTTCTTCATCATGCTCGGCGATGCGCCGCATCTTGACGGCCAGTACACCGCCTGGGGCAAGGTGACGTCCGGGATGGATCATGTCGACCGCATCAAGAAGGGGCTGACGCGCGAGAACGGATCGGTGAACGACCCCGACAAGATCGTCACCCTGCGCGTCGCGGCCGACGTGAAGGAGTAGCGTCGCCGCCGCGGCCGGTCAGCCCCGGCGTCCTCGCAGATAGACGAACCAGTAAACGGCGCCGAACGGAAGCCCGCCGCCGGGGCGCGGCCGACCGGTTGCGGTTCGGTCACGGGTTGCCCCTGTTGTTGCCGGGCTCTCCGTGGCCGGTGTACCCTGCCCCCGTCCAGCCCCCAAGCAAAGGCGCCGCATCGCCATGGTCGAAGTACCGCCGATCTACGAACAGCAGGGACTCGGCGGACGCATCGGCTTCGGCCGGCGGCCCGCGCTGCTGGTGATCGATTTCATCAATGCGTTCAACGACCCGGCCCGGTTCGGCGGCGGCAACATCCAGGACGCTATCGATGCGACCGAAGGGCTGCTCGCCGTCGCCCGGCATTATGCGCTGCCCATCGCCTATACCAGCCACTGCTATGCAGGCGACGGCAGTGACGAGGGCGTGTTCAACCGCAAGATGCCGCGCATGGGCAAGGTGCTGGTGCGCGGCAGCGAGGCGGTGCAGGTGGTCGATCAGCTCGCGCCGCGTCCCGGCGAATACGTGCTGGAGAAACGCTACCCGTCCGGCTTCTTCGGCACGGATCTCGCCGGCTGGCTGGCCGCGCGCGGCGTCGACACGGCCATCGTCACCGGCTGCACCACCTCGGGCTGCGTGCGGGCGACGGTGGTCGACGCCATGGGGTACGGGCTGCGGCCCGTGGTGCCGCTGGAATGCGTCGGCGACCGCGCCGAGGCGCCGCACCAGGCCAATCTGTTCGACATGGCGCAGAAATACGCCGACGTGCTGCCGCTGGCCGACGTGCTGGCCGAGCTGGAGGCGCTGTTCCCGCAGCAGCGCCGCACCGACGACAATTCCCTCTGAAGGAGCAGACATGACGGACGCGCTGGGCTGGCGGAAGAAATTCGGCGTGATCGCGCCCTCCACCAACACGATCGTGCAGCCCGAATACGACGAGATGCGGCCGCGCGGCGTGACCAACCATTTCTCCCGCATCTGGATTCCTGACGACCCCGTGGAAAGCGACGATGACTTCAACCGGCTGATGGAGAACATCCGCCGCGAGACCGACAGCGCCATCGAGCGGGTGATGACCTGTGAGCCGGACTACATGGTGATGGGCATGTCGTCGGAGACGTTCTGGGGCGGGCTGGCGGCGAGCATCGCCCTGCGCGAGCGCGTCGAGGCGCTGTCGGGGCTGCGCGTCGCGATGGGCTCGGACGCCTGCCAGGCGGCGCTGAAATGCTACGGCGACATAAGGCGCATCGGGGTGGTCACGCCTTACTGGCCGGTCGGCGACGAGAACGTGCGCCGCTTCTTCACCGATTGCGGGTTCGAGGTGGTGCGGCTCACGGGGCTCAAATGCCGGAGCCCGGTGCAGATCGCCCATGTGCAGGAGGAGACCCTGCGCGACGCGCTGCTCGCGCTGGACGGCGAGGACGTCGAGGCGCTGGTGCAGGTGGGCACCAACCTCGCCATGGCGAGGCTCGCGGGGGCGGCGGAGACGATGCTGAAGAAGCCGGTGCTGGCGATCAACACCGCGACCTACTGGTATGCGCTGCGCGCCAACGGCATCGACGACGTGGTGGAAGGATTCGGCTCTCTGCTCAGCGATTATAGGTCTCTTCCCGTCGCCGCCGCCGAATAGCGTAAAGAGAAGCGTCTCTCGGCGCAATTTTAGAGAAATTTGTCTATCACGTGACTTTAATAAGCCGATAATTTTATTATCATTATTAATTATTTCGAAACTGTTCTCATTGACGCGAGGACTGCTTTCGCCGCATCCTGTCGGAACGTATAAGGCCAGGAGGGCATTATTGAAGGAATGGCGCGATGATTGCATCGGTCCGAAATTCCTTGTCCGGCATGAGGCTGAGCGCGAAGGCGACCGCCGTTTCGGTATCCAATACCGCCAATGCGCACAATACGGCGAGCCTGGACAGCATGGCGGTTGCCGGCGCATCCGCCGGGCGGCAGAGCGGCGGCTATGACGAGGCGCCGCACGATCCCCTCTATACCCCGCAGCGGGTGGAAGGGGAGTCGGTGGAAGGCGGCGGCGTTCGCGCGGTCCTGCGCGATGTGACGCCGGCGCATGTCGTGGCTTACGCGCCGGGCGATCCGCATGCGGACGAGCATGGCCGCGTCGCCCGGTCGAACGTGGATATGGCGGAGGAGGCCGTGCGGACCAGGCAGGCGCGCACGCACTACGCGGCCAATCTCCGGGTTCTTCTCACGACGGACGAGATGCTGGGGACCCTGCTGGACAACAAGGCTTAGGCCCCGGAAGTTTAAGTGGCGGCGGAGCCGTCGAAAGCACGGGATGAAGACCGGCGGGGCCGCCAGTCCGGACAGGGGCTGGCGGCTCCGCTTTTTTCTGCATCAGCGCCGCCGCGTGATCCGCCACATCCCGACGGTGAGCATCAAGAGGATGATCGTGTCCACGGTCAGTATCAGCAGCGCCGCGGTGAAGCCGCCGGTGAGGTTCGACACCAGGCCGACGGTCATCGGGCCGAGCATGCCGCCGATCTCCCCGGCCGAGAAGTAAAGCCCGCTGGCCTGGCCGACATTGCCGCTGCGCCCGCCTTCCGAATCCATCAGCGTCAGCACCGCGATGCTGCTCAGCGTGCCGCGGGCGAGGCCGGAGAGGAGCAGCCCGGCGGTCGTCGCGCCCGGCCCGCCATAGGCGATGAGCAGCGTCGCCGCGCCGGCGCAGCAGATCAGGACGGCGAGGATGGGAAACCGCTTGTCCGGCGTCGCCAGGCGCGGGATGGTCAGCGCTGCCGCGATCCCCACCATCACCGGGATGGCGGCCCAGTACCCCGCCTCGGCCGCCGTCATGCCGCCGGTGCGCAGGATTTCCGGCAGCCAGTTGTTCATGCTGTGATTGTAGAACAGGATGCCGACCGACATGACGATGATGATCTGCACCGTCGGCCGCCGGATTAGGGCGAGGAAGCCTTCCAGCGAGGTGCCGGTGCGGGTGTCGGCCTCGTGCTTTTCCATCGCCCGGCTCAGCGGATGGCCGGCGAGGACGAACCAGGCGACGCCGGCGAGGAAGGTGACGGCGGCGTAGACGTAGAGCGCGAGCCGCCAGTCGCCCTCCATCAGCGGCACCATCACGCTGTTGGTCAGGGTCAGCGCGGTGATCACGCCCAGCGTGTTGCCGGTGAAGTAGACGCCGATGGCGAGGCCCCGGTCGGCGCCGCGGAACCACTGGCTGATGACCTTGGGCGCGCCGGTGGAGACCAGCGGCCCGCCGAGGCCGAACACCGCGACGGCGAGGAACAGACTGACCGGCCCTTCCGCCGCGCCCCGCATCACCTGCGAGACAGCGATGACGGTAGTGGCGATCAGCAGCCCGCGCCGCGGCCCGATCCGGTCCAGCAGCGCGCCGCAGGGCACGGCGGTGAAGATGTAGACCAGCGCCCAGGCACCGAGCACAAGCCCCATCTCGGCGTTGTCCATGCCGAGGTCGCGGCTGACGGCGTGCACCAGCGGGGCCATCGACGCCATCGTCAGCCCGAAGGCGTAATAGATCATCGAGACGCCGCCGAGCATCGCCCAGCGCCAGGGGCCGGCGCGCGCGGCCGCGCCGGAGGACGTCTGGGGCGCCAGGCTCACCGGGTTTCGGTCAGTTTCCGGCTTCCCGCGCGGCCTTGTGGGCGGCGAGGGCGGCAGGGGTGTCGAGGTCGTTGAGCACGGCGTCGTCCGGCATCGCGACCTCGCGCACCGCGTCCTCGTGCTCGCCGATCAGGTGCCGCGCGCCGACGTCGCCGGTGACCGCGCCCATCTCGGCGAAGAACCGCCTCGCCCACAGCACCGGGTTGCCGCGCTTGCCGTTGAAGCTGGGCACGCAGATGGCGGCGCCGCCGTCGGGGTCGAAGCTCTCGACCAGCCGGTCGATGAGCGCGGACGAAATGTCCGGCATGTCGCCGAGACACACCATCGCGCCTTCCACGCCGTCGTCCAGCACCGCCAGACCGGCGCGCAGCGAGGTGGACAGGCCTTCCGCATAGCCGGGATTGTGAACGAGGATGACGTCGTATCGGGCAAGCGCCGCATGCACGCGCTCCGGCTCGTGCCCCGTCACCACGACGACCGGATCGCAGGAGGAGGCCAGCGCGGCCTCGACCGCCCAGGCGACCATCGGTTTGCCGCCTATATCGGCCAGCAGCTTGTTGACCGATCCCATGCGCTGCGAGCGGCCGGCGGCAAGCACCAGCGCCGCGACGCGGCGCGCAGCCGGCCTGCGTGCGCCCCGCCGGCGCGGCGCGGCCCGGTCGCGCGGCATCGGCCGGCCGGGAATCTCCTTCAGCAGCCCGCCGACGCCCATCGCGGCGAGGTCCGCGCCCGTGACCTCGATCCCCGCGGCCACCCGTTCCAGAACCCAGTCGAAGCCGTGCAGCCGGGGGGAGCGCGCCGAGCCGGGCAGGCCGAGCACGCGCATCCCGTCGATGCGGGCCAGCAGCATCAGATTGCCGGGATCGACGGGCATGCCGAAATGTTCGACCTCTCCGCCGCAGCGCAGGATCGCGGCGGGCACCACGTCGAGGCGGTCGGCGATGGCGGATGCGCCCAGCGCCAACGCCACGTCGCGCCCGGCGGTGCGGAGGGTCTTCAGCGCGTCCGCCACCTGCGCCTCGTCGTGATCGCAACGGATCTCCTCCGCCAGGGTCGCGCCGATGCCGGCCAGCCGGGCGCGGGTGACGGCTACAGCCTTGTCGATCACGCTTTCCTTGATGCCCGGCAGCCGGGTCTGCACGAGCCCCACGGTCATCGGCCGGAATGCGGCGAGCTGCACCGGGGCGGGGCGCCCGTCCAGCACGGCGCGGCAGCGCGTCACGGTCGCGCCGGGGACGGCGAAGGTGATGATCTTGACGGTCGCCGCCAACTCGCCCGCGGCAAGCCGCGCGTAGCGCGGTACGGTGGCGATGGTCACGGATTCGTCCACGGCGTTGACCGCGTCGATGGCTTCGGCGTCGATCACTGCGAGCCCGTCCCGCTCGGCATAGAGGTTGCACCGCCCGGTGGCGGGCGCGCTCGCGGTCAGTCCGTCGCCGCAGACCGCCTCGGCGACGCGGCCGGCCGCCTCGTTCTCGCCGAGATCGCCGGGCTCCATGCGCAGCGCGGTGACGCTGTCGATTCCCGCGTCTTCCAGCGCGGCGACGTCGTCCGGCGAAAGCAGGCTGCCCTTGCGGAAGCGGACACCGCCGACGCGCAGGGAGTGGGCGAGGATCGCGCCCGCCGCCTCGCACACCGGGATATCGCCGAACTTCACGCCGCGGCCTTCGTTTCCTTTTCGTGCAGCACCCCGGTGATCTGGCCCAGGATGGACACGGCGATCTCCGCCGGAGATACCGCGCCGAGCGACAGCCCGACAGGGCCGTGGATGCGGCCGATCTCGGCGTCGTTGAATCCGGCCTCGCGCAGCCGCTCGATGCGGCCGGCATGGGTGCGCCGGCTGCCGAGCGCGCCGATATAGAAGGCGTCGGATTTTAGCGCAACGTGCAGCCCCGGATCGTCGATCTTCGGGTCGTGGGTCAGCGTGACCACCGCGGTGCGGCGGTCGAGATCGAGCCCCGGCATCGCCTCGTCCGGCCATTCGGCGATCAGCGTCACGCCGGGGAAACGGTCATCGGTGGCGAAGGAGCCGCGCGGATCGACCACCGTGACGTCGTAACCGGCCACCGCCGCCATGCGCGACAGCGGCTGGGCGATATGCACGGCGCCGACGATCACCATGCGGAGCGGCGGATTGAAGACCTGGAGGAAGACCTCGCCCTCGGTAGTCTGTACCGTAGTGCTGCGGTCGTCGCGCATGGCCTCGCGCGCGGCCTCGACCACGGTGGCGTTCTCGGCCAGCGGGCCGTCGGCGCGGTTGCGATAGACCAGCGCCTGCGCGCCGGTTGCCAGGTTGGTGGCCAGCACCACCGGCGTCTTGGCCTTGCGGTCCTTCAGGAGCTGGGTCAGCGTGGCGGCTTTCATCAGTCCAGTGCCTCCACGAAGACGCGGACCTGGCCGCCGCAGGCCAGACCGACCTCCCAGGCCAGCTCGTTGGTAATGCCGTATTCCAGCGTCTTCGGCGCGCCGGTCTTCATCACCTCCAGCGCTTCGGTCACCACCGCGCCCTCGATGCAGCCGCCGGAGACGGAGCCGACGAAGGCGCCGTTCTCGTCCACCGCGAGCTGGCTGCCCGCCGGGCGGGGCGAGGAGCCCCAGGTCTTGACCACGGTCGCCAGCGCGACCTTGCGGCCGGATTCGCGCCACTTTGCGGCCTCGGCCAGCACCTCGTCGTCCTTCGACGCCCTGTTCAGGTCGAGCACGTTCTGAGTCACATTGCTTCCAGCCATTCGCCCATTCCTTCCTTTCGACGACCCGCCGCGGCGTTCAACGCGTCCACGAGCTGGGTCAGGCTCTCTAAATTATGCACGGGGCGGAATTCGTCAACGTGCGGCAGAATCGCCCGGATTCCCTGCGACTTGGGTTCGAACCCCTCGAACCGCAGCAGCGGGTTGAGCCAGATCAGCCTGCGGCACGACTTGTGCAGCCGTTCCATCTCGCGCGCCAGCCCGCGCCCGGCGTCCCGGTCGAGCCCGTCGGAGATCAGCAGCATCACCGCGCCCTGGCCGAGAACCCGGCGCGACCAGTGCTGGTTGAACTCCCGCAGCGCCTCGCCGATGCGGGTGCCGCCGGACCAGTCCTCAACCGCGTCGGTGCACTTGTCGAGCGCGACGTCGATGTCCTTGTTGCGCAGGTGCCGGGTCACGTTGGTCAGCCGCGTGCCGAACAGGAAAGTGTAGACCCGGTCCCGGTCGTTGGTGATGGCATGCATGAAATGCAGCAGCATCCGTGTGTATCGGCCCATCGAGCCCGAAATGTCGCACAGCACCACCAGCGGCGGGGTGCGCCGCCGGGGGGCGCGGAAGCGGAGCGGGATCACGGCGCCGCCGCTGCGCATCGCGGCGCGCAGCGTGCCGCGCATGTCGATGCGCCGGGGCAGGGGGCTGGGACGGAAGCGCCGCGTCGGCACCTCCTGGATCGGCAGCCGCATGCGGGAGATGGCGGCCTTGGCGCGGGCGATCTCCTCCACCGACATGTCCTCGAAATCCATCTTCTGCAAAAGCTCGTTGCCGGAGGCCGTCATCGTCGCCTCGACCTCGATCTCCGGCTCCTCCGGCTCGCGGTCCTCGTCGGATTCGCCAGGGCTCATCGCCTCCATGATGCGGCGGCTCGGCGGTTCCTCCTCGGGCGGGGCCTCGTCGTCCCCCGGCAGGGCGGGCATCAGCATGCCGAGCATGCGTTCCAGCAGCCGCGGGTCGCGCCAGAAGATGTGAAAGGCCTGGTCGAACATCTCGTGCTGGTCGCGCCGGTTGACGAAGACGGCGTGCAGCGTCCAGTAGAAATCGCGCCGGCTGGCGACGCCGACGGTTTTCACCGCTTCCACCGCGTCGAGCACCTTGCCGGGCCCGACGGGCACGCCGGCGGAGCGCAGCACGCGGCCGAAATGCATGATGTTGTTGACCAGCTTCGAGCCCTCGAGCCGGTCGAGGAGCTGCATGCCGGGGGTCGGCGCAATCATGGCGCCGCCTGTGTCCTCGCCGTTGCCGCCCGACGGGCCGGCCATCGGCTCAGCCCCTGCGGCCGGCGAGGTCGGCCTTTACCTGCTGGAGCAGGTTCGCGGCCTCGCTGCCCTTCACCTTCTCGATGTCGTCCTGGTACTTGAGCAGCACGCCGAGCGTGTCGTTCACGGTCTGCGGGTCCAGGTCGATCTTGTCGAGCTGCACCAGCGCGTTGGTCCAGTCGATGGTTTCCGCCACGCCCGGCACCTTGAACAGGTCGGTCGAGCGCAGCTTCTGCACGAACGCCACCACCTGCTGGGACAGCTGCGTGTCGGCGCCCGGCGCCTTGATGGAGAGGATCTCGAGTTCGCGCTTCGCATCCGGGTAATCCACCCAGTAATAGAAGCAGCGCCGCTTGATCGCGTCGTGGATCTCGCGCGTGCGGTTGGAGGTGATGATGACGATGGGCGGCTCCTTCGCCTTCACCGTGCCGATCTCCGGGATCGTCACCTGGAAATCCGACAGCACCTCCAGCAGGAAGGCCTCGAACGGCTCGTCGGTGCGGTCCAGCTCGTCGATCAGCAGCACCGGCGCCTTGCCGTTGACGTCGGGTTCCAGCGCCTGCAGCAGCGGGCGCTTGATCAGGAACCGCTCTGAGAAGATGTCGTGCTCGATCTGCTCGCGATCGCGGTCGCCCGCCGCTTCCGAGATGCGGATATCGATCATCTGCAGCGAATAGTTCCACTCATAGACGGCCGAGGAAACGTCGAGCCCTTCGTAGCATTGCAGCCGGATCAGCCGGCGGCCCAGCGTCTCCGACAGCACCTTGCCGATCTCGGTCTTGCCGACCCCGGCCTCGCCTTCGAGGAACAGCGGGCGGCCCATCTTGAGCGCGAGGTACAGCGCCGTCGCCAGCGAACGGTCGGCCACGTAGCGGCCGTCCTTCAGCAGCGCGGCGGTGTCGTCGATGGTGGCGGGAATTTCGGCGGTCATCGGCAATGCGTTCCTAGCAGATCCCTACAGATGTAACGACGGGACGGCGTTAGTGCCGCCGCCCCGTCTGGCACTGGATAGTCGGCGAGGCCGGCAGGGGCCGGAGCCCCGTGCCGCCGTCCCCGCGATCAGCCGTTGGCCTCGGCCACCGCGCGCTTGGCCATCACGGTGACCAGGTGGGCGCGGTACTCGGCGCTGGCGTGGATGTCGCTGTTCAGGTCGCCGTCGGGGATGGAGATCTTCTCCACCGCTTCCGCCGCGAAATTCGCCTTCAGCGCGTCCTCCATCTCCTTCACCCGGAAGGCGCAGGCGCCCGCCCCGGTGACGCCGACGCGCACATTGCCGCCCTTGGACGAGACCATCACGCCGACGATGCAGTAGCGCGAGGCCGGGTTGGGGAACTTCATGTAGCCGGCCTTGTCCGGGATCGGGAAATCGACCTGGATGATCAGCTCGTCTTCCTCCAGCGCAGTCTCGAACAGGCCCTGGAAGAAGTCGTCGCCGGCGATGGTGCGGCGGTCGGTGTGGATGGTCGCGCCGAGCCCGACAATGGCGGCGGGGTAGTCGGCGGCCGGGTCGTTGTTGGCGAGCGAGCCGCCGATGGTGCCGCGGTTGCGGACCATCGGATCGCCGATGCCGCCGGCCAGCTTGGCCAGCGCGGGGATCGCCTTCTTGACCTCGGCGTTGGCCGCGACGACGGCATGCGGAGTGCGCGCCTTGATCGAGACCGTGTCGCCGGTGACGGCGATGCCCGACATGTCCGGCACGGCGGCGAGGTCGATCACGTCCGACGGGCGCGCCAGCCGCTGCTTCAGCGTCGGCAGCAGCGTCATCCCCCCCGACATGTACTTGGCGTCCTCTCCCTTGGAGAACAGATCCTTCGCCTCGTCGAGCGAGGCCGCCTTCCTGTAGTTGAATTCATACATGATTCGCTTTCTCCACTTACGCCGTCTTGTTCCGTGATTGATGAATGGCCTGCCATACGTGATAGGGCGAGGCCGGCATGTCGATATGGCCGATGCCGAGCGGTTTCAGCGCGTCCGCGACCGCGTTCATGACAGCCGCCGCGCCGCCGATGGTCCCCGCCTCGCCGCAGCCCTTTACGCCGAGCGGGTTGTGCGGGCAGAGGGTTTCGCGGGTATCCGTGCGGAAACTCGGCAGATTGTCCGCGCGGGGCATGCAGTAGTCGTTGAGGCTGCCGGTCAGAAGCTGGCCGGACGCACCGTCATAGACGCAGTTCTCGAACAGCGCCTGGCCGATGCCGTGGGCGATGCCGCCATGGACCTGGCCGTCCACGATCATCGGGTTGACGATGCGGCCGAAATCGTCGATGGCGGTGAAGTCGACGACCTCGACCGTGCCGGTTTCGGGATCGATCTCCACCTCGCAGAGCTGGCAGCCTGCGGGGAAGGTGAAGTTGGCCGGGTCGTAGAACGCGCTTTCGTCCAGCCCGGGCTCCAGCTCGTCCAGCGGGTAGTTGTGCGGCACGTAGGCCGCGCCCGCGACCTCGCCGATGGACAGCGTGCGGTCGGTGCCGGCCACCGAGAACGTGCCGGCCGAGAACTCTATGTCGTCCTCGGAGGCTTCGAGGATGTGGGCCGCGATCTTCTTGCCCTTGGCGACGATCTTGTCTGTCGCCCTGGCGATGGCCGAGCCGCCGACCGCCAGCGAGCGCGAGCCGTAGGTGCCCATGCCGAACGGGATGCGGTCGGTGTCCCCGTGGATCACCTCGACGTTCTCCACCGGTACGCCGAGCCGTTCGGTGATGAGCTGGGCGAAGGTCGTCTCGTGCCCCTGGCCCTGGGACTGGCTGCCGGTGAACACCGTGACGGTGCCGGTCGGATGGAAGCGCACCTCGGCGGATTCGTACAGGCCGGCCCGCGCGCCGAGCTGGCCGGCGATGGCCGAGGGCGCGGCGCCGCAGGCCTCTATATAGGCGGCGAGGCCGATGCCGCGCAGCTTTCCCCGCGCCTTCGCGTCGGCGCGGCGGGTCTCGAACCCGGCGTAGTCGCCGTCCTTGAGTGCGGCGTCCAGCGTCTCCGCGTAGTTGCCGGAATCGTAGGCCAGCGCGACCGGCGTCTGATAGGGGAAGGCATCCGGCGGCACCAGGTTGCGGCGGCGGATCTCCGCCGGGTCGAGCCCGGCGACGGAGGCCGCCTCGTCCACCAGCCGCTCGATCAGGTAGGTTGCTTCCGGCCGCCCCGCCCCGCGCAGCGCATCCACCGGCACGGTGTTGGTGAACACGGCGCGCACCGTGGCGTGGATCGCCGGCGTCGCGTACTGCCCGGCCAGCAGCGTGGCGTACAGATAGGTCGGTACCAGCGGCGCGAAGCTGGAGAGATAGGCGCCGAGATTGGCATGGGTGGAAACGCGCAGCGCGAGGAACCTGCCGTCGCCGTCCATCGCCAGCTCCGCCTTGCTGACATGGTCGCGGCCCTGCGCGTCGGAGACGAAGCTTTCGGCGCGCTCGGCGGTCCATTTCACCGGGCGGCCCACCTTCGCGGCGGCCCAGGTGACGATGGCTTCCTCGGCATAGTGGAATATCTTGGAGCCGAACCCGCCGCCGACATCGGGGGAGACGACCCGGAGCTTGTGCTCCGGGATGTTGAGCACGAACGCGCCCAGCAGCAGCCGGATCACGTGCGGGTTCTGGCTGGAGGTATAGAGCGTGTAGTGGCCGGTGCCGGATTCGTACTCGGCGACCGCCGCGCGGGGCTCCATCGCGCAGGTCGCCATGCGGGTGTTGATCAGGTTCAGCGTGGCGACCTTGTCGGCCTTCGCGAAGGCCGCATCCACCGGCCCCGCGTCGCCGATCTGCCAGTCGAAGCAGATATTGTTCCTCGCCTCGTCATGGACCCGCGGCGCGCCGTCCGCGTCGGCGCGCGCGGTATCGATCACCGGGTCCAGCACCTCGTACTCGACCGCGACCTTCTCGGCCGCATCGCGGGCGCCGTTGCGGGTCTCGGCCAGAACCACGGCGATGGGATCGCCGACATGGCGCACGCGTTCGGCCTGCAGCACCGGGTGAGGGGGCTCCGCCATCGGGGAGCCATCGATCTGGGTGATGCCCCAGCCGCAGGGCAGCCCGCCGACGCCGTCCGCCGCCATGTCCGCGCCGGTGAAGGCCGCGACGGCGCCGGGGAAGGCCAGCGCCTGGGAGACATCGACGGATTTCACGCGGGCATGGGCGTGCGGCGAGCGGACGATCGCGGCATACACCTGACCCGGACGGTTGATATCGTCCGTGTAGGTGCCGCGACCGGCGAGGAACCGCCGGTCCTCCTTGCGCGTGATCGCCGCGCCGATGCCGCCGTCCGCCATGGGATCAGGCCTTGTTCATGACCTCCGACGCGGCGAGGACGGCCTTGACGATGTTGTGGTAGCCGGTGCAGCGGCAGATGTTGCCTTCGAGCTCGTGCCGCACCGTCTTCTCGTCAAGCTTCTCGCCCCTGTGCCGGTCGACGATGCCGATCGCGCTCATCACCATGCCGGGGGTGCAGAAGCCGCACTGAAGGCCGTGATTCTCGCGGAACGCGTCCTGCATGGGGTGAAGCTGGCCGTCCTTGGCCAGGCCTTCGATGGTGGTCACCTCGCAGCCGTCGGCGGAGACCGCCAGCATGGTGCAGGACTTCATCGGGATGCCGTCGATATGGACCGTGCAGCAGCCGCACTGGGTGGTGTCGCAGCCCACATGGGTGCCGGTAAGCCCCATGTGTTCGCGCAGGTACTGGACCAGAAGCGTGCGATCCTCGCACTCGCCCTTCACCGGCTTGCCGTTCACCGTCATGGAAAAAGAAACTGTCATCGGACCCTTCCCTAAATCATTGGCCGGACGATCGCGCACCGCCGGCACCCGGTTACTCTTGATCTGGTCGTCTTCTCGGCCGCAGCGCGGACTTTCCGCGTCGACGGGCCGTCCCGTCGGCCAAGTATCACGCGCCCGAACGCACGGTCAAGCCGACCGCCCCGACGCTGGACTGCGGAAAGCGCTTTCCCCTCAACCGAGGTTAAAGACTAGCAAAAGAACGACCACCACGGCAATCAGCCCGCCGACCCAGACGGCGGTGCGGATGCCGCCCTTCGGCGGGGCCGAGGGCATCTCCTGCGACGTCACGGGAGTCTCGGTGGTGACTTCGGCCTGCTGCTCGGCGAAGGTCTTCTCCTCTGGCGGCTTCGCGGCGGCGGCGGCGCCGTCACCGACCTCCTGAGCGAACTTGCTGAAGAACTGGTCAGCCATCTTCTTGGCGGTGGAATCGATCAGCCGCGAGCCGATCTGCGCCAGCTTGCCGCCGACCGCCGCGGTGGCGGCGTATTTCAGCACCGTCTCCCTGCCGTCCTCGGTCAGGTTGACGGTGGCGCCCCCCTTGGCGAAACCGGCGACGCCGCCCTGGCCTTCTCCGCTGATCTTGTAGCTTTCCGGCGGGTTCATGTCGGTCAGGTTGACCTTGCCGGTGAATGTGGCGGAGACGGGCCCGACCTTGGTCTTCACCTTGGCGGTCATTTCGGTGTCGGACTGCTTGTCCAGTTCCTGACAGCCCGGGATGCATTTCTTGAGCACTTCGGGGTCGTTCAGCGCTTCCCAGACCTTTTGGCGGGCGGCGGGAATCCGGTATTCACCGGTCATGTCCATGGCTTGTCTCTCCATAGGTTTCGGGGGTCGCCCCGCTGGCCTAATAACTAGACGTTCGGCGGCGTACGGGCAACCCCACCGCCCTTTGTGGAAGGGGATTAACGCGGCATTGACCAATTGGCGCGATAACCGGGCATGCCCAGCACCGCAGTTCCCGCCATGGCGCCTGCCGCCTTCACCAGCTTCGATGTCGCGATCTGGTTCATGGAGCGCGCACGCGCCGACGACAGCTATCTGCAGCCGCGCAAGCTGCAATCCATAATGTTCATGGCGCAGGGGCACTACGCCGCCGCCAACCGGGGGCGGCGGTTGATGCCGTCGATCTTCGTCTTCGACGAGGGCGGGCCCCTCGACCCCAATATCTTCCGCGCCTTCGAGCATGGCCGTCCCACGGTGACGCAGACGCAGCTTTCGGCGCCGGTGACCAGGTTCCTCGAGGCCATCTGGCGGCGCTACGCCGACTGCGACGCGCTGAGGCTGGACCAGATCGTCGCGCGGCGCGGTGCGGCCGAGACGGCGATCCAGAACCGCGACGGGTCCGAAATCACGCTCGCGGCGATGGTCCGCATGTTCTCCCGCGAGGCCGCTGCGGGCTCCACCGCGCCCCCCGCGGCGTCGGCGACGCCCGCGCCCTACGTGCCCCAGGTGCTGCGTACGCATACCGGCCGTCCTGTCACCGTGCAGAAATGGGCCCCGGGAAAGAAGGCGCCCGCCGTGTGAGCCCGGCCTGACCGGCAGTTTCCCGGCCGTCGTCCTTGACCGCCCGGCCCATCCCGGCGACGTTTCATCCGTGGAGCAGGCAGGGGGACCGCGATGGACGGAATGATCGGGCGGTCGGTGACGCGCACCGAGGACGAGCGGCTGCTGACCGGCAGGGGCTCGTTCAGCGACGATATCGTCCTGCCGGGCCAGCTCTGGGCGGCGATGGTGCGCAGCCCGCATGCCCATGCGCGCATCCGCGGCATTGACAAGGCGCCCGCGCTCGCCATGCCCGGCGTGGCGGCGGTGCTGACGGGCGCCGACGCGCTGGCCGACGGCCTGCGGCGCATCCCGCACAACCCGACCCATTCCTCGCCGCCCGACATCATCCTGGAGAACCGGGACGGCTCCGACATCTACATCCCGCACCAGCACGTGCTCCCCGTCGACAAGGCCCGCTACGTCGGCGAGGCGGTGGCGATGGCGGTGGCGGAAACGCGGGCGCAGGCGATGGACGCCGCCGAAGCGGTGGCGATCGACTGGGAGGTCCTGCCGGCGGTCGTCGACACCTGGGAGGCCGCTGCACCGGGCGCGCCGAAAGTGTGGGACGAGGCGCCGGGCAATGTCTGCATCGATGCCGAGGTCGGCGATCGCGCCGCGGTCGAGGCGGCGTTCGCGGGCGCGCATTACGTGGCCAGTCTGCGCACCGCGGTGGCGCGGCTGGCCGGCGTGCCGATGGAGCCGCGCGCCGCCACCGCCGTATGGGATGCCGACGGGAACCTGACCGTTTGGCACGGCAGCGGCGGCGTGGTGCGCCAGAAGAAGGAGCTCGCCCACGTGCTCGGCGTCGAGGATGCGAAGGTGCGCGTCGTCGCCGGCGATGTCGGCGGCAATTTCGGCACGCGGAACCCGATGTACGTGGAAGCGCCGCTGGTCGCCTGGGCGGCGCGGCGGACGGGGCGTCCGGTGAAGTGGCGCGGCGACCGGACGGAGATTTTCCTCACCGACTGCCAGGCGCGCGACCTCGCCGCCGAGGCGGAGATGGCTTTCGACGCGGAGGGCAACATCCTCGCCCTGCGCTCGCTCAACATCGGCAGCCTCGGGGCGCATACCATCTCCTTCGTCCCGGTGACCAAGGGGGTGGAGATCATCTGCCTCGCCTACCGCATCCCGCATGTCTGGATCCGCGCGCAGGCGGTGCACAGCCATACCCCGCCGACCTACCCGTACCGCGCGGCCGGCAGGCCGGAAGTGCACTGGATCACCGAGCGGCTGGTAGAGATCGGGGCGCGGGCGCTGGGGTTGGACCGGGCGGAAATCCGCCAGCGCAACCTGGTGCGGCCGGACGAGTTCCCGCACGACAACGGACTCGGGCTGGTCTACGACGCCGGCGACTTTCCGAACAACATGGCGCTCGCGCTGGACGACGCCGACTGGGCGGGGTTCGAGGCGCGGCGCGCGCAGTCGGCGGCGACCGGCAGGCTGCGCGGCATCGGGGTCTCGACCTATCTCGACCTGTCCACCGGCGCGCCGTTCGAGCGCAGCGACGTCACCGTGAAGCCGGAGGGCGAGATCGAGGTGGTGATCGGCACCGGGGATTCCGGGCAGGGGCACTGCACCTCCTTCGCCCAGATCGCCGCCGACGTGATCGAGGCACCGTTCGAGACCATCCGCGTGGTGCAGGGCGACACTGCCCGGGTGAAGGTCGGCGGCGGCAGCCATTCCGGCCGCTCGATGCGCATGGGCGCCATCGTGATCACCCAGGCGGTGGACGCGATCCTGGAGAAGGGCAAACGCATCGCCGCCATCGCGCTGGAGGTGGCGGAGGCCGACATCGAGTACGCGGGCGCGCAGTTCCGCGTCGCCGGCACCGACCGCCGCATCGGGCTGTTCGAGGTCGCCCGTCTGGCCGAGGCGGGGGAGGGGCTGCCGGATGAGCTGCGTGGACCGCTGCGCGACGAGGCCCAGATCGAATTCCGCAAGGCGGTGATCGGCAACGGCGCGCAGGTGGTGGAGGTCGAGGTCGATCCGGAGACCGGAGTCGTGACCTTCCCGCGCTACGTCGCGGTGGACGACGTCGGCCGCGCGATCAACCCGCAGCTCATCGACGGCCAGACCCATGGCGGCATCGCCCAGGGGATCGGCCAGGCGATCTTTGAGGCTTGCGCCTACGACCCGGAAAGCGGCCAGATGCGGGCTGCGAGCTTCATGGACTACGCCATGCCGCGCGCGGACGTGCTGCCCAGCTTCACCACGCGCATCACCGAGAGCCCGAGCCCGACCAACCGGCTCGGCATCAAGGCGGGCTCCGAGGGCGGCACCCCGCCGGCCCCGCCCGCCATAGTAAACGCGATCCTCGACGCGCTGCACGGGCTTGGCGTGGAGCACATCGAGCTGCCCGCCACACCGCTGGCCGTGTGGCAGGCGATCCGCAACGCGCGCAGCGGCTAACCGTCCGCGCCCAGCCGGAACAGGCGCCGGGCGTTATCGTAGGCGATGGCGCGGGCGACGGGCGGCGGCAGGCCCTTCAACAGGGCCTGCGCAGGGCGCGCGGTGAACCGGTTGCGGCGCGCCCCCGGGTAGACATGCGTGTCCGTCGCCATCAGGAAGCGGTCCGGGAACCGCTCCATCAGGCGCAGCCAGCCCGGACGGATGGAAGCGTTGCCATCCAGCGGGTTGGTTGCCCCTCCGGCCCCCGGGCGTCGGAACTTCAGCGACATGTACAGGTTGGGGTGCGCCGCGAGGAGTTCCCCCATCAGCGCAGGGGTGCGGCCGCCCGTGTTGTCCCACCCGGCGTGCGCCCAGATGATCGCCGCCGCCGGGTTATGCGACAGCAGCCGCTTCAGCGCCGCGATGTTCGCATGCACGCGCGGCGGGTTCGCGGCGCCCTGGCCCCTCACCCGATCCGGCACCGGCATATCTTCCGGCACGGCTTCCACGTGCAGGTCGATGGGCACGCGGTGTCGCGCCGCGATGTCCGCCAGGCGGAGGAACAGGGGGTGGTCCGGCGCGATTTCCTCGAACGGGTGCCCGGCGTGGAACGAGAAATGCAGGGCGGTCATCTCGCCGAATCCGCGGGCTCCCGCCGCGAGGACGGCTTCGGCCTCGGCCTCGAAACGCCGCTGGATATCCGGCGTGACCGAGCCGGCGGGGGTGGCGTGGATCATCGGGTTGAGCGTGCCGCCGCCGCCGAGAAAGGCGAAGCGGTCGGGATGGGTGCGCACGGCCTTGCGTAGCTCCGCGTAGTCGTAGGTCCCGTCGCGGCCCGGAGGAAACGGCGGCGGCATGATGATCGCCGCGGCGATCCCGTTCGCGTCCATCAGCCGGAGCGCCGCACGGGCGGCGCCGTCCATGTCGAAGGCGATGTTTCCGCCGCGGCCGGACTGAGGGTGCGCGTGGAAGTGGGCGTCTATGTAGCGTCCGTCGAACTCGGCCCGGCCGGCCTGGCTGACCACCGGCCCCCCATCGGGCTGGCACGCGGCGAGCAGAAGGGCGGCCGCGAAAGCGGGGCAGGCGACGGCCGGAGCGCGGGACGGCGTTCGGTTGGTGGAATTCATGCGATGCGCCTCCCTGTTCGCATGCACAAACCGGTAGCGGCAGCGGCTACACGAAGTAGAAGATCAGGTACAGCACCAGCAGCACCGCGACCCAGAGCACGGTCGAACCGGTCTGCCAGGTGCGGGCCAGCACGCCCTCGGGGCCGTGATGGCGGAACGTCACGGCAATCAGCCATTTTACCTGCCGCTGCAACCCGGTCATGAATCCGATTTGGGTGCGGCTGCCGGCGTCCCGGAAGGCGTGGGCGATCATGATCGCCGGCCGGCGGTAGAACCAGTCGAAATCCAGGTTCACGGATCTCAGCTCGGGCGGGTACAGCCCGGTGCGCATCAGGAACCCGAACGCCAGCGCCGAGAAGATCAGAAGCTGAAGCTGGGTGATGACATGGGTCGTCGTATAGGGCTCGAAATTCACCTGATAGGGCAGAATGGCGTAGAGCGGCCCGGGCAGGACGCCGATGGCGATGCACAGGAACGCGGTGATGCCCATCGCCACCAGCATGTTGAACGGCGCTTCCTTCGGCCGTTTGCCGGAATCGTGCTGGAAAAAGGCGAAGTATGGAATCTTGATGCCCGAATGGTGGAACACGCCGGCGGAGGCGAACAGCAGCACCATCCAGACGATCCAGTGTCCGCCGTCGGCCGCCGCCGTGATGATCAGCGACTTGGATATGAAGCCGCTGAACAGCGGGAAGGCCGAGATCGAGGCCGCGCCGACGATGCAGAACCCGGCGGTCCACGGCATGGTTTTGTAGAGCCCGCCGAGCTCGCTGCCCTTGCAGGTGCCGGTGCGGAACAGCACCGCGCCCATCGACATGAACAGCAGCGCCTTGTACAGGATGTGCGAGAATGCATGCGCCGCCGTGCCGTTCAGCGACATCTCGGTGCCGATGCCGACGCCGACCACCATGAAGCCGAGCTGGTTGTTGAGGCTGTACGCCAGCACCCGGCGCAGGTCGTTCTCTATCACCGCATAGAAGATCGGAAACGCCGTCATGGCGGCCCCGACCCAGATCAGCATGTCGAGCCCCGGGAAACCGCGCGCCAGTGCGTAGATGGCGAGCTTGGTGGTGAAGGCGCTGAGGAAAACGGTGCCGGTGACGGTGGCGTTCGGATAGGCGTCCTGCAGCCAGTTGTGCAGCAGCGGGAAGGCCGCCTTGATGCCGAACGCGATCAGGATCAGCGTTGGGCCGAGCCCACTGAGCGTCATCTTGTCGAAGGCCACGGAGCCTGTGGCGCGGTAGTGCAACATCGCGCCAGCCAGCAGCAGCACGCCCGACCCCACATGGATGATCACGTAGCGCATGCCGCTGCGGAGCGCCGCGTTGTTGCGGCTCGCCCAGATGAGGAAAACCGACGAAACCGCCGTCCCTTCCCAGTAGACGAACAGCGTGATCAGGTCGCCCGCGAACGCCCCGCCGATGGCGGCGCCCGCGTAGACCAGCCCCGCAACCTGCTGAACCGCGTCGCGGATATGGAAGGCGTAGACGATGCTGAGCGCGGCGGCGATGTGGAATATATAGCCGAAGATGAGGCTGAGCTGATCCACCCGCACCGGCGCGAGCCGGTACCCGAAGGCCTCGAACGCCCAGTGGGTTCCGGGCGCCATCTGCGTGAGCCCCCACAGCCCGACAAGGGGCAGCAGCAGCATGTATGCATTGCGCACGGCCGGGTTGCGCAGAAGCGGTACGAGGACCGCGCCGGCAATGAGGATTACGCCTGGGGGGATATGCTCAATCATCGGCCTTGTCGTAATAGTCCTCGGGCCGTATCAGCATCCGGCGCAGCACCCGGGCGGCCAGGACAAGAAACACGCAGGCGACGAAGCCGTAGACTCCGTAAAAGCCGAACCAGCTCTCCGCGCCGAAATGGACATGCTTGTGATAGAACGCGTCGGCGGCGAAGAGTAGGGCGCAGACCGCCAGCAGCCCGTACCAGATCTTGTCGACATTGCGTTTGTCGTCGAGCCAGTAGGTCTTGTCGTCTCGGGGGGCGTCATTCATTGTCCGATCTCCTGGCCCGTCACCTGATGCCTGCGATCGGCGCGAGCAGGTCGACGATGCGCTCCGCATAAAAGAACAGGAGGACGCATCCGGCCGACGTGACCGCCATGGCGATCAGGCAGCATGCCGGCGCCTCGTGGATGCCGCCCTCCGCGTGGCCGCGATGTTCCCCCGGCGTCGCCGCAGCCCCCGCGGAGGCCGGTGCGTGCGCGTGCCCTTCCGCGCCGTGCGCGTCCGGCCGCGCCCTGGCGAAAAAGCCGCGGGCGACCACAGGCAGCAGATAGGCGACGTTGAGCAGCGAACTGATCATCAGGATGACGACGAAGACGATCTTGTCCGCCTCCGCCGCGCCGAGCATCAGGTACCACTTGCTCCAGGCGCCGCCGAGCGGCGGCAGCCCGATCACGCTCAGCGACCCGATCAGGAACGCGAAGAACGTGAACGGCATGATCCGCCCGAGCCCGTCCATCTGCGAAATTTCGGTCCTGTGCGCGGCGACCATGATCGCGCCGGCGCAGAAGAACAGCGTGATCTTGCCGAAGGCGTGCATGGCGATATGCATGCCGCTGCCGACGATGCCGAGTCCGGTCGCCAGCGATGCGCCGAGGATGATGTAGGAGAGCTGGCTGACGGTGGAATAGGCGAGCCGGGTCTTCAGATTGTCCTTGGTCATCGCGATGATTGAGGCGGTCACAAGGGTGAAGGCGGCGACCCAGCTCAGCCAGTCGTCCTGGGTCATGTTCGCCAGCGTGTCCGTGCCGAAGATGTAGACGATCACCTTCACCACCGTGAACACGCCGGCCTTGACCACGGCGACGGCGTGCAGCAGCGCGCTGACCGGCGTGGGCGCGACCATCGCCGCCGGCAGCCATCGATGTATCGGCATCAGCGCCGCCTTGCCGATGCCGAACATGTAGAGGAACAGCAGCAGACCGATCACCGGCCCGTCCGCCTTGCCCGCCAGGATGCCGCCCGGTGTGAAATCCAGCGTCCCGGCGATCACCCAGGTCCACAGCGTGGCCAGCAGGAGGAAGCCGATCGAGGTGGAGATCAGGATGCCGAGATAGACGCGCCCGGCGCGCCGGGATTCGTCGTCCCCGTGATGGGTCACCAGCGGATAGGTGGACAGCGTCAGCGCCTCGTAGAACACGAACAGCGTCAGCATGTTGCCGGCGAAGCAGATGCCCATCGTGCTCGACAGCGCGACGGCGAAGCAGACATAGAACCGGGTCTGGTTCTGTTCCCCGTGGCCGCGCATATAGCCGATGGAATAGATCGAGGTGACGATCCACAGCCCCGATGCCACCAGCGCGAACAGCATTCCCAGCGGCTCGGCTTTCAACGCCAGCGGAAGCCCCGGCATCATCTCCAGCATCACCAGGGACGGCCTGTCGCCGGCCGAAACCTGCGGCAGCAGAGACAGCACCGTCAGGAACAGGCAGCTCGCGGTCAGCAGCGTGACCGCTTCGCGCAGGTTCGGGTACTGGGCGTTCAGCGCGATGAACAGCGTGCCGATCAGCGGGATGCCGATGGAGAAGGCGAGGGCGAGTTCGGGACTCATCGGGGCATCCCCAGCAGCGCCGTCGCCGCGTCACGCGCCACGCCGACCGTCAGCTCGGTCTGGACGCCGAAATAGAGGCTGGCGCCGATCAGCACCCAGGTCGGGATCAGCATTGAAAGCCTGGTGTCCATCCCCTCGGGCACGGTCTCCGGCGGTGGGGTGAAATACATCGCCTCCACCATGCGCCAGACATAGGCGACGGCCAGCAGCGAGCTCAGCATGATCAGCACCGCGACCGGCCACCAGCCCCGCTCGATGGCGCCCAGCACCAGATACCACTTGCTGATGAAGCCCGCGGTGAGCGGCACGCCGATCAGCCCGAGCCCGCCCGCGACCAGCGCCGCCGCGGTCAGCGGCATGGTGCGCCCGAGCCCGGCCAGATCGCGGATATGGACGGAGCCCAGCCGGTACATGCAGCAGCCGAGCGCCAGGAACATGCCGCCCTTGATCATGGCGTGGTTGAACATGTGGACGATGGTCGCGGTCAGCCCGGTAACGTTGATGTAGCTGAGTCCCAGGATCATGTAGCCGATCTGGGCGACGCTCGAATAGGCCAGCATCCGCTTCAGGTTGTTCTGGAAGATGGCGACGGTCGACGCCGCGAACATCGCGAACAGGGCAAGACCGAGGAACATCGCGTACATCGGCACGAGGCCCAGCGTCAGATCGGACTCGAAGACGGTGTAGACCATCCGAAGCAGGGCGTAGAGCGCGACCTTGGTTGCCGTTGCAGCGAGGAAGGCGCTCACCATCGATGGCGCGTAGGTGTAGGCGTTGGGCAGCCAGAGATGCAGCGGGAAGAGGGCGAGCTTGAGCGACAGTCCGATGACGATGAAGCCGAAGGCGACGCCGATCGAACGGCTGCCGGGCTGTTCCGCGATCCGGCTGGCGAGGTCCGCCATGTTCAGCGTGCCGGTCTCCGCATAGAGCAGGCCGATGCCGATGACGTAGAACGTCGCGCCGATCGTCCCCATGACCAGATACTGGTACGACGCCGTCAGCGCCCGCCGGTTCCGTCCCATGGCGATCAGCACGTAGGACGACAGCGACGAGATCTCGAGGAACACGAACAGGTTGAAGGCGTCCCCGGTGATCGCGATGCCCAGCAGCCCCGTCAGGCACAGCAGGTAGCAGGTGTAGAACATATAGACGCGGCGGGTGCCGAACTCCGCGCGGACGCTTTCGCGGGCGAACGGCATGACCACGGCGCCGATGCCGGAGACGATGAGCAGCACGAAGGCGCTGAGTTCGTCGACGCGGTACTCGATGCCGATGGGCGGAGCCCAGTTGCCGAGGTGGTAGCTGATCGGCCCGCTGGCCAGAACCTGCTGCAGCAGCAGCCAGGCGATCGCCAGCGACGCCCAGGACGCCGCCAGCGCGACGCCCCACGCCGCGTCCCGCAGGCGGACCAGCATGCAGGCGGGCGCCAGGATCAGCGGCACCACCACCTGGAGCGCGGGGAGATGCGCGGCGATCACGGCTCGTCGTCCTGGCTGTGAATCTCGTCGTCCTCGATCGTGCCATAGGCTTCGTTGATGCGCACCACGAGCGCGAGCCCCAGCGCCGTGGTTGCGACGCCGACGACGATGGCGGTTAGGATGAGGACATGCGGCAGGGGGTTGGAATAGACGTGGAAGGCCTCTCCCAGGATGGGCGCCGTGCCGCCCGAGACCTTGCCGAAGGTGATGTAGAGCACGAAGACCGAGGCCTGGAAGATATTGAGCCCCACCAGCTTCTTGATGAGGTTGTCATGGGCGACGACGATATAGAAGCCGCACATCATCAGGAAGATGACGATCCAGTAGTTGTACAGCCCGAGAACGGTGTTGATCAGGTCGGACACGGCATCAACGTCGGTAGCCGGCGAAGGTGTAGAAGATCGTGACCATGACCGTGCTGACGGTGATGCCGACGCCGAGCTCCACCAGCAGGATGCCCAGATGCTGGCCCTTGACGCTGTCCTGCGCCATGACGGAGTAATCCAGATACATGCCGCCCGCGAGGATGTCGTAGAGCCCGACCCCGGCGTAGAGCATCACCCCGGCCGCGAAGCAGAACCGAAGCAATCCGCGCGGCAGCACCAGCTCCGCGTTCTCCACCCCCCACACGAGCGCATAGAGGATGAACCCCGCGGCGAAGATCACCCCGGCCTGGAACCCGCCGCCCGGCCCGTAATCGCCGTGAAACTGAACGTAAAGCGCGAACAGCAGGATGAAGGGCAGCAGCAGCTTTGCGATGACCCGCAGGACGAGGAAGTTATGCATCGTCGTCCTCCTTCCGCCGCCAGCTTCCCAGCAGCAGGACGACGCCGACCCCGGCCGTGAAGATCACCGTGGTCTCGCCCAGCGTGTCGTATCCGCGATAACTGGCCAGGACCGAGGTGACGACGTTGGGGACGCCGGTATCCGGGATTGACCGCGCCAGGTACTCGGGGCCGACATGGTGGTGCGGAGCCGCCGAGGGATCGCCGTAATGCTCGAGGTCCAGCGTGCCGTACACGAGCGCCGCGCCCGTTATGCCGCACACCGCCAGCGGCAGAATCCTGGTGTGGCGCGGCGTTTTCTCGCGCGACTTGGTCAGCGCCAGCGTGCCGAGCGCCAGCACGGTCGAAATGCCGGCGCCCACTGCGGCCTCGGTGAAGGCGACGTCGACCGCGTCGAGAACCACGAACATGACGGCGGCCAGCAGGCTGTATATCCCCGCCAGCATCACCACGGCGTAGAGGTTGTGCAGCCGGGCGACCGCATAGGCGGTCAGCGCCATGAACGACAGCAGGACGATGTCGACGATCTGTTCGATGAGGGGCTCTATGACCGGTCCTCCCTGATGTCGCCGTCATCCGGCTTCCTGAGCACCGGCTCGACGCCGCTGGTCATGGCGGCGTGGGCGAGGGAAAAGCTTGAAGTCGGACTGGTGAAGAACAGGAAAATCAGGATCAGCGCCAGCTTCACCGTGACCAGCGTGGCGCCTTCATGGACCATCAGACCGCCCAGCAGAAGCCCCGCGCCCATCGTGTCCGTGATGCCCGCCGCATGCATGCGCGTATAGACGTCGGGAAACCGCAGCATACCGATGCCGCCGATCAGAATGGCCGCCGACCCGCCGAGGACCATCGCCCAGGCCAGAATATGGAGCGCGAGTTCCACGTTCAGCCTCCGTCCCCGGATTCGCCGCCGCGGCCGAGGTCGCCGTACTTGAACACCTTGAGGATGGCGATGGTGCCGACGAAGTTGATCAGCGCGTAGACCAGCGCGATGTCCATGAATTCCGGCCGGCCCATCAGGTAGCCGAGCACGGCGATCATCAGCACCGTCTTGGTGCCGAACATGTTGCCGGCGAGAATCCGGTCGTAGATCGTCGGTCCCTTGACGGCGCGGACCAGCGCCAGGGCCATGGTGACGAGGATCGCCGCCGCGGCGGCGGCGAACATCACTTGTCCTCTCCCATCATGCGGGTGACGCGCCGGTCCATTGCGCCTTCCTCGACCGCCGCGGCGCCTTCGCGCGTCAGCGCATGGACCAGGATGTAGCCGCCGCCGGCCTCGACCGAGACGGTGCCGGGGGTCAGCGTGATGGAATTGGCGTAGATGACGAGGCCGAGATCGGTTTTCTGGCTGGCCCGCGTCCGGAATACGGTCGGGGTGATCGGCATCGACGGGGACAGCACCAGCTTCGCCACGTCCCAGTTGGCCTTGGCGATTTCCCAGCCGAGCCAGGGCCAGTAGGTGAGCGCCCGCCAGGTGAGGTGGATGGGATGCCCCTCATGGTCGATCACCTCCATGCGCGAGGTGACGACGACGACGATCACGCAGGAGACGAGTCCAAACGCAATAAACAAAGGCTCAAAATGGCCGGACAGGAGAAGCCAGACGCCGAACAGCACCGCGCCGAGCGATATAGAATGGATCAAACTGAGTCCCGCCCTCGTCCTTTCCCTGCCTCGCCGCAACGACGCGCCTTCTGGGAACGCTGCCTTCGCGGGCCGAAACCCTATAATTACGCCGCCGGATTTTCCAGCCCAAACTGCTATTAAATCGTCATCGGTCCGCCGGGGCGCGGTGCCGGCCGGCAGGTTTTTTGTCCCGGGCCGGGATTCGCCGCCGCAGGGCGGCCGATTGTCAGGGTTCGCGGCCGAAAAAAACCTTTGCACCACCTGCGGTCAAGGGTGCTAAAGTATTGCGATGTAAATGCCGGGGGGAGCGTAGGCGTTGAGTGAGTACGACACGCAGCGGGGCGCCGTTGAGTCGGTCGAAGTCCGTGGCACCGTAAAGTGGTTTAATGTAGTCAAGGGGTACGGCTTTCTGACACCGGAAGACGGCTCTCCAGATGTATTTCTGCATCTGACAGTACTGCGCATGGCGGGGTACGAGCGCCTATCGCCGGGCGCGACCGTGGCGTGTGAGGCGGTGCGGGGCGCGAAGGGGATGCAGGTGCTTCGCGTGACCGAGGTCGACGTCAGCACCGCCGAACCCGAGCCCGAGCCGCCGCACCGGGACCGTTCGGACCCGGGGGACGAGCCTTCAGGGCCGAGCACCGATTTCCTGCCCGGCACCGTCAAGTGGTTCAATCCGAACAAGGGCTATGGCTTCGTCTGTCCCAACGAGGGCGAGGGCGATATCTTCGTCCATATGGTGACGCTGCGCCGGTCGGGGCTGAGCGCGCTCATCACGGGCCAGAGCGTCGAGGTGCGGGTCGCCGACGGCAACAAGGGACGCCAGGCGACGGAGATCAAGCTGCTCTGACCCCGTTCCGGCGGCGCGCGGATTTCGCGCCGGTCCGCAATGCGTTATTTTCCCTCCATGACACCGATATCACGCCGAGCGATGCTGGTGGCGCTGCTGGCGCTGGCGGCTCTGGGCTGCGGCCGGGCCGGCGGCGCAGGCGCGCAGGCGCTGCAGCCCTTCGAACGGGAGACGCTGGCCATTGTGTCGGACGGCAACGAGCACCGCTTTACCGTGGAGATCGCCCGCACCCCGGCCCAGCAGTCCCAGGGCCTGATGTTCCGGAAGCGGATGGCGGCCGATGCCGGAATGCTGTTCCTTCACGATCCGCCCCGCCGGGCCATGATGTGGATGAAGAACACGTTCATCCCGCTGGACATGGTGTTCATCGCGTCGGACGGCCGCATCGACCAGATCGTTCAGCGCACCACGCCGCAGTCGCTGCAGAACATCGTTTCCGACAATCCGGTGCGCGCCGTTCTCGAGCTCAACGGCGGGACCGCCGCGCGGCTCGGATTCAGGCCGGGCGACCGGATCGTCCACCCTGCCTTCGGCGCGCCGCCGGGCTAGGATTGAGCAATTCCTGCGGGGGGCGGAAGAGTCTGCCGGGCAGGGGGACGGATCAGGCTGTCGGGCCGGCCTTGAGTATCCGGGGCAGGGATTCCCAGCTTTCGCCGGCGGCGATCATGCAGGCCACGCCGTTCGGCATGGTCAGGATGATCGTCCAGCTCTTGCCGGCCTTGGACGACAGAATTTCGATGACGCCGCCATTATTGGCGATCCCCAGGGCCACCGGCTCCTCGGAATACTCGCTGGAGAGGTGGCTCACCACTTCGGACCGGTTGGTGCAGGCCAGCTGCTGGGCGCTTGCGGGCTGGCCGACGACGAACATGGCTGCGGCGGTCGTGATCAGGGCGATGCGGAACATGTCGGTCTCCAATTCCCTTTCAGGGATACTCCAACCATCGGTGCAATGTTCGGGCCAACGGCGTTAATAAACTCTTTTCGCCAGGACGTTCGAGACGCATTTTTCGAAAAATTTCGTGAATTCTGACAAGTTTCATGCCGATTTCGGCTGAATACGCATAAAAAACGGCGGCGGCCCGAAGGCCGCCGCCGCAATCGATCCGACGCGAAAACGCGTCGAACTCAGAGCTGGTCGAGGATGTAGCCGAACTTCTCCAACGTCTTCTTCTTGAGCTCCGGGGTCGATTCCGCCGTGTGCGGGAAATCGTGGCGCCAGTCATACGGCTTGCAGGCATCGATCAGGGCGCGCGAGTTGAAATTGTCGCCGACCTTCTTCCGCGGGTCCAGCGGCCCGGACCAGCAGTTGCGGATGATGTCGATGTCCTCCGCCGGATCGCAGCGGGTGGAGATCGCCCACATAACCGACCAGATGTCGCCCGGATCGATGTCCTCGTCCACCACGACGACGAAACGGCCGATATAGTTGCCGCCGTGGGAACCCGCCGCCAGCAGCAGCGCCTGGCGGGCATGGCCGGCATAGGCCTGCTTGATCGAGATGACGTTGAAGAGCCGTCCGCCGCCGAACTCCATGCACCACACGCCCTGCACGTTGGGCAGCCCGGCCTTTTCCACCTGGTCCCAGATCATCGCCGCCTTCACCACGCATTTGGAGAAGGAGTAGTCCGATGGCGGCCGGCCGGGGCGGGCCGTGGTCAGGATCGGATTGGTGCGGTAGTAGACGCGCTTCACCTTGACCACATGGTCTTCGCGGATGTGGCTGGCGTAGTAGCCGGTCCACTCGCCGAACGGGCCTTCGCTCTTCTTCTCGTTCAGCATGATCTCGCCTTCGAGGCAGATTTCGCCGTAGGCCGGGATCGGCAGGCCGTGCAGCTCGGATCTCACCACCTCGAACGGGCGGCCGCGATTGGCGCCGGCATGGGCGAACTCGGAAATGCCGGGGCCGACCTCGTTGGCGCTGGACAGGTGCAGCAGCGGATCGTGGCCGACGCTGATCAGCACCGGGCAGTTCTTGCCCTCGGCGAAGTACTTCTCCTTGATCAGCGTGCCGTGCTTTCCGGGCGACATCCACAGCCCGACCGTGTTCTTGTCGTGGATCTGGACGCGGTAGGTGCCGTGGTTCACCCAGTCGGAATCGCGATCCTTCATGATGACCAGGTCGCCGGTGCCGATATAGCGCCCGCCGTCCTCCTCATGGAAGAACGGGACGGGGAACTTGTAGAGATCCACCTCGTCGTCGCGGTCGATGTTCTCGAGGACCGGGGCGGTCTCCACCTCGGCCTCGACCTCCTTCGGGGGGATCAGCTCGAAATCCTTGATCCGGTCGCGATAGGCCAGGACGACGTCCTTCATGCTGCGCGGATCGTCGAAGCCGAGCGTCATGGCGAGGCGGCGAGGGGAGTTGACGGCGCCGGACAGGACCTTGAAGTCCTTGGGATAGCCCGGAATCTCCTCGAACAGGATGGCCGGCGGGTTGTCCGGCTTGTTGTGGTAGATCATCTCGGCGACGGCGCCGATCTCGAGATCCCAGTGGACCCCCTTGAGCCGGATCAGCTCCCCGATTTCCTCGCAGCGCTCCAACCAGTCCCGCAGGTCGCGGTGGCGCGGCCCCCAGTTGCGAAAGCGATGGCCTGTGCTGTCTTCGGCCGCCTTGGCGGCAGTCTGGGAAGTTGCGTCCGACACGAGATGCTCCTCTCTTGAATCCCTGAATTTTACGCCGAACCCTGCGCAGGGCGGGGCGGCGTCGCCCCCGGCCTGCGCGCGGCGCCCGACCTCAATGCGGCGGGCGGCACCCCGGCCGCGGGCAAATTACTTCGAAACCACAGCTTTGAAAAGAGCTGCGGCCCCGGGGGCGTGCACGCTCAGTTTTCCAGCCGCACATGGTGGGCGGTGCCGACCGCGTCGTCGTCGGTCTTGTACCCCGCGGCCCGTATGGCGTGGGCGCAGAGCTCCTCGTCCAGCTCCGGCGTCTCGCCGGTCACGCCGACGGCGCCGATCACGGCCCCGTTCTCGTCGCGCACCAGCATGGCGCCGTTCTCGCAGAACATGCGTCCGTCGGACACCTTCAGCAGGTAGTCCATGAACAGCGGACGCTGCTCGGCGCGATAGCGGACCAGCGAGCTGGAGCGGCCCAGCGCCAGCGCGGCGTAGCATTTGCCGTGCGCCATTTCGTAGCGCAGCATCGAGGAATCGTCCTGCTTCTTGAAGGCGATCGTGCTGGCCCCGACATCGGTGACCACCGCCGCCATCGGCTTGCACTTCATCTCCCCGGCGCGTGCGAACACCGCCTCGATGATCTCCTCGGCTTTCTTGAGGGTGATATGGCTCATGCTATCCTGTCCGTGTTCCCTGGTTCGACGCGGGCGCGTGGATGCCGCCCGCCGTCTCGGCCGATGGCGCCGCCCGCCGCGGTTACCAGTATCGCTACCCGGAGCTGCGCACAAGTGGCCGTGCCACCGCCGGGAAGGGGGCCGCTCGGCGGATGCCGGCCGCACGGCCATGCCATGGATCAGGAGAACTCCGCGATAAAACAATGGGATAAATAATATTTCTAAGATGTGAGTTTCTTGCAGTGCATCGTGGCCGTCCCGGCACCCGCATAGAGGGTGAACAATTTCCCGGTAGTGCCCCGTCAGACGTCCAGTGCGGCCGAAAAGTGGCTTTCGTAGAGCCGGGGCAGATGGGGTAGTGCCACCCTCCGGGCGCAACTCAGCCCGTTCCACCGCGCCCGGCCCGTTTCTTGGTCAGCACGGTTTCTCCCGCCACGCCGGCCCTCGGAGCCTTTGTCTTGCCGACTCCGCGAGAAATCCCTAGTTTCCGCCTGTCGGGGCGTAGCGCAGCCTGGTAGCGCATCTGCTTTGGGAGCAGAGGGTCGCTGGTTCGAATCCAGTCGCCCCGACCAAATCACCCTTTATTGCCAAGGGGTTATAAGATCGCCCCATTTGGGCCGAACGGCTGGGGTCACAAACGGGGTCACAAAGGCAGCGTTTCCGGTGCCGGTGGGGTCTAGCTTCTTCCACGCGCGGCGGGTGCGGACACCTTTCGTCCGCTATTGATGAGCGACCGGCTACCGTTGTCTCGGCCCTTGAGGTTCAGGTCAGGCAATGAGCGCGCAGGGCAAGACCTTCGTACTCAGCCAGCCGGAGTGGGGCGCGTCCCCTTGGCAGTAACTGGCAGCAATAGGTCGAGGGATCATCTAGTAGCGCGCCAACTTTCGGGAGGAGGGGGGAGGGCTCTTTTCTCCAGCCGCATTAAGGGCGAATGGGTCCCGTCGAACTCGGCCGACCGAAGTCCGGACGCCAGCGGTTGCCCGGCCGCAGATCAAGATCAACATCTCCATGCCGCTCTCGCCGGAGGAAACATTTTTTTCCACAGGCGGGGCTTCTCAAAACCGCCGCCCTTCCGCGCACCAGTTTTCACGGGCCCACCCGCTGCGAGGGCCCTTCAGCGCGTTCCTGCTCAGGAGAGCCGCATAGCTGTTCGCAGCCCGGCCCACGCCGACCATACAGTCCAGCGTCCGCGCCCCGGATATAGGCCCAACCGAAACGGCGATCGGCGGCTTCCGGGGAAGCCGCCGATCATACGCGCCCAGGGGCGGGGGGAGGGTTGCGAGTGGCGCCCCGGGACGGGGGACAGGGTTACGAGCTCCGGCGACGATACGTCGTCGTGAAGCCGACGAGCAGCAGGCCCGCACCGAAGAGGGCGAGCATGCCCGGCTCCGGAACGAACAACGTCGCGTTCGCGCGGCTCTGCTGGTTGACGCTGAGCTGATACGTCTGGCCGGCCAGCATCGTGAAGATGCCGCTGACCAGGCTGCCGGAGTCGACGAGCGGTATGTTGGCGTCGACCGACAGGTTGATTGTCTGCTGCAGTTCCGAGGGCGAGTAGTTGAGCCTGTTCAGCGGATTGGAGAGCTGGACAATACTGAGGCTCCAAGCGGTCGCCGACTGCGTGTTGCCGCTGGTGTCCGGCTCACTGGTGTCGAGAAAGGCGAGCAGGCTCATGGCGAAATCGAAGGAGAATTCGACGTCCATGTTCTGGTTGGCCGTCAGTCTGGCCGCGACATCCGCGCCGCCGCTGCTCGAAGAGCTGCCATCGTTGGTGCCGCTGAAGATGGAGACGTCAGCACGGGTGCGAACGGTCGAACCGCCCGCGGGGCCGCCGAGCGCCGACGCGTCGAACATGGAGCCTGACATCACCATGTCGCCGACCACGTAGGTCGAGGTCGGAGGCGCGACCTGGCCGATGCTTCCATACATGTTCTCACCGAACGGAGAGCAGCCGGGGCCAAGGCATTGCTGAGCCAAATCGATCGCGCCGTAGGGAGGCAACGCCGACGGTACGGCGGGAGATGCGGCGGCGACGTTGACGCCGTTCAGCCCCACGCCGATGCCGGCGGTGCTGTTGCCCTGGATCACGGTGATGTCGCCGCCGGGATTGCCGGCGCCGGCCAGGGTCAGCTGTGCCCCGCCGCCCGCATGGCGAAGCTGGAAGTCGAAGATTTCGAGGACGGAGGACCCGATCGCGCCCGCTCCTGCGGGGACCGAAAGGGTGAGGACGCCGGCAGCCGCAAACCCTGCGATCACGAGGCTCCTCGTTCTGGTACTCAACCTGATCATTGCATGTCTCCTGTTGTCCGATTGGCCGAAGTGGCAAATGGCGTTTCCGATATCCGCGCTACGCGGCGGGAGCACAGGAGACTATGCAAGAAGCGTGCCACTTCTCTTTTTTACTACGATTTCCGCCGTTTATTGTGGCCAAAATAAATGACTGATCTCCAATTTCTCCGGTCATTCTCGCGTTTTGTTTCATATAAAAAAACATCATAAACTTAATTCATATAGATCAATGGCTTAGATCCATGTGGACGAGCGCCATATACTTTGCAGCAGCGGGATTACTTTTCACTTGGCGCACCCCGAATCCGGTGCCGTCCTGCCGGTTCCTCCGTCGTATGTTCATGCTGCAGTCCCGATGCGCTGACGCGGCATCCTCGCGTTGGGTCGTGGCGGCGGCCACTGGGTTCGGGGTCCCGAACGACCGTGGATGCGCATTCGTATTCCGACACCGTGGACGGTGCCTCGACAACAGCCGAAGCGGCGTCGACATCGTTCTCGCCAGCGAGAGTGGGCTTCGGCCGGTGACCGGGCGTTCGAAGCGCAGCGGCCGACTGTGGGCGGCGCGGCTTCTTCCGGCGGCTCACGCAGTCTGGAGCAACCGCCCGCAAATTTCGGGAATCGACCTCGGTCTGAGGGAGACCCGTCCGACGTGCTTCCGCCCTTGCCCGGCAGTGTCAGTGCCCTCGTCCGAGGGATCGAGAACGCTGAGGATCCGGTTCAGCAATGCGCGGGCGGAATTGTACGAGATTCCCAGCTCCGCGCCGATTTCTCCTGCACTCAAACCGCGATTGCAGGAACACAGCATATGGATCGAATAGACCCACAGATTCAGCGGGATACGCGTGGAGGACAGCGCCGTACCGACGGTCACCGTAAACTGTCTGCGACAGTCTCCGCACCGCCACAGTCCGGCCCGGCCCGTCGTGGTATTCAGTCGCCGGGATGCGCCGAGCGTCATGCAGTGCGGACAAATCGTGACGGCGGGCCATCGCAAGCGCTCCATCATCAGACGTGCGGCGTCCTCGTCGATGAGGCAGCGGGCCAGGTCGTACGGCCGCTCGGTCGCGGTGTAACGGCGGAACACCGGAGTCTGGAGAGATGTATGCGCATCGGCGTTCCCATCGCGATACGGAAGAACGGGATCCGACCCGCGTGTAGCAGGCGCTTCGGAGCCGTTGCGAAACGCGTCCGGGCTACCAGCCATTGTGAATCGCTTCTCGTTCGGCCGTGCCGGGCATGGCGGGGTATAACCCCTGATGGTACTCGATGCCGGGGTCGCGCGATGCGTTGCTGGAATTGTTTCCTACCGCCGACGCAGCGCTATGGATTGACGTGTTTCTGTTGTCGTTTTCGTTGATGGCCGTCACGCGTCCGAATATCGCGTAGGCCGTCATGATGCATCCAAGAATCAATATCGAGGAGATATGAAACCTGCATTTTCTCTCTTTCGATTCGTTGTACATGTCATCTGACTTTTAATATGATCAATACGATCTTTACGATCTTTTGAGCTTGAAAGAACAAATAGTTTGCCGGGGAAGGCGTTTCCAGCCTCGGAAAATACCCAAGCACTGTCCGGCGGGCATCCCGCAGCCGCGGCATGGCCGTTCAGGTCGCATGTCCCCGAGATGCGAATCCAGTAGCAGCCGGCGTGTACATGCCTCGTGTGGAGGGTCCGCTCGCGCGCGATCCGGGTGACAAGGAAAGCCCTTCGCGCACGAACGCGAAGGGGCATGTCACGGCATTCTCTTGCCGGATGCGTAGTCGGAGCGGACGATGATCGGACGCTCATGACAGCAGCTCGACCTGCGCCTCGCGCATGGCCCTTCTGCCGGTGACGCTCGCCTGTATCCGGGCCATGCCTCGGCAGGTGCGCGCATACCCCGCACTGAGTAGTTTCCGAGTCTATGGCAATTCATCGTCTCTCCGTAAGGTTCCGCCCGCTAGCGACCACGCCGCCGAACGCGGTCCGGCTCCGTCGGCATCTCCGACAATAAGGAAACAATGATGGACGGACTTCGGAGACACTTACGCGGTCTTGCCCCGATACTTGCGATCGGCCTGCTTGCCAGCTGCGCTCAGGAGACCGTGCCGCCGACGCAGGCGGCAGCGAGCCTCGCGCCGCAGGCGGCAACGAGCATGACACCGCACCTGGCGAGTGCCTGGTACCAGGTTCTTTTCAACACAAACAGTTCGGCGATCGATGAGCGGGGCCGGATGATTGTCAGGACCGTCGCCTACGTCGTAGCCAACGACGGTACGACACGAGTAACGGTGATCGGCAAGACGGACCGCGTCGGCGCGCCGCCCGCCAACCTCGCCCTGACGCAGAGACGGGCGGAGGCAATTCGCGATGCGCTCGTCAACATCGGAGTGCCGGCCGCGCGCATCGACACGAGCTGGCTGGGCGAAGGCAAACCGGAGGTGACGACGGCTGACGATGTCGCAGAACCACGCAACCGTGTGGTCGACGTCACCGTCGTCCAGGCGCCCCGATGAGTTCGTCGGGCGGCCAGGATTGTTGGCGCGGAGGATCGTCGATCGCAATGCTGTTCATGCGACTGCTGCTTTTCACCATCCCTGCCGCGCTGGCGACCGTCTATCTGATAGCGGTGCAGGACCTGATTCAGAATTTTTGAAGCATGGCGCCACAGGCGACATGGATCCGTGGAGTCGCAGGCGACGGCGCCGGCCACGGAGAAGGCATTTCAGCATCACCGCGGAGCGCGTCCCCATGAATACGAAACCAGTTGCACTCGGCGAAACGTATCATAAGGCCGGCCGGCCCCGGATCGTCTGGACGGTCGAACGCTTCAGCCCGGACATCGGCATCGCCCACGTCATGCTCACCAGGGTCGACGACCCCACGACCAAAATCACGATATCGACCGTGGCGCTTTCCAACCCCCAGTATTATTGCCGGTCGCATCCGCTGAAATCGGGCGCGATCTGACATGGTCGCAATGGAGCGTGCGGTATCGCGCGCCGCAGAACGGCGCCAACGGACTCCAGTAGGTATTTTCCGGGCCTGTCCGCGGACCGCGAAAATGCCAACTCTGCAATGTTCCCGCGGGAACGGAAGACAGATTCGGAACGGCAGCCGATCCGACGCTTCCGTCTCCCCCAACGATCTACAAATCCGGAGAAAACTCGATGAACAAATACGTCGGCGTCCTGCTGGTCGCTCTCGCCTCGGGCCTCGCGCTCTCCTCCTGCGCAGAAACGCCAACCAGCGCGAGCACCGGCGGCTATATCGACGACAGCGCAATCACGGGCAAGGTCAAGAACGCCATTCTTCAGGATTCCGACCTCAAGGTGATGCAGATCCACGTCAAAACCTTCAAGGGCACCGTCCAGCTGAGCGGCTTCGTGGATACGCCGCGGATGGTCGCCCATGCCGGAACTGTCGCAAACCAGGTAAACGGCGTCGTATCGGTGAAGAACGATCTCCTCGTCAAATAGGCGAGTTCGACCGGGCACGAATTCCGACAAAAAGACGGGGCGCCCGAAACCGGCGCCCCGTATAGTCAGGGGAGTTCACTGGGCGTTTTGCAGCCTCACATGCCCGCCCGGCGCGTCATAAGCTCGATCGACACATAGC
Organism: Alphaproteobacteria bacterium; assembly: GCA_009377375.1. Lineage (GTDB taxonomy): Bacteria > Pseudomonadota > Alphaproteobacteria > MPNO01 > UBA2964 > WHUE01. The sequence goes on from WHUE01000009.1 coordinate 55,006, forward strand.
GGTTCTGAGGTTCGCGCACGCCATCGGCGGTTGCCACCAGCGCATCGCGCTGGCCGCGTGCCTCGGACGTGATCGCGTTGCGCGTGATGCCGCCGACGGTCAGGTAGCGCGCGACCGTTGCAGCGCGGCGCTCCGACAGGCCCATATTGTAGGCATCGGTCCCCGACGAATCGGCATGGCCGATCAGGTGGATGCCCTGGTTGCTAGCCCGGGCGCGCTGGACCGCCTGGTCGATAACCTGGCGGGCGGCGACCGAGAGCCCCGACCTGTCCCAATCGAAGAACACGCGATAGAGATTGCCCTGCGGCATGGCGGGAGCGGGCGCCGCCGCTACAGGAGGAGGCGTCGTCGCCACAGGAGGCTGCACGGTCACCGCCGCCATTGCCGTCTCGGTCGCGAGCATGGCCCGCCAGAACCCGTCCTTGCAGGCGGCGATATGGTCTTGCTGATGACCTTCCTCCTGCTGCTCCACCCAGCAGTCGAAATTGCTTTGCGCGCTCGCGGCATTTCTGGGCGATCCTTGCGGGGCGCCGGCAGCGAAGGCCGTCATGAGGCGGGCTCGCGCGGTCCGCAGCTCCGCCGCCTTGCCGTCGTCCGCGATCCGCCGCTTGGCCATATCGTCCGGGGCGGGCGGCGTGCCGGCGGCAGAGGCCATCGCCTTGTCCGCGTATGTCACCGCATCCCTCATGTCATACATCTCGTCGGACTCGTAGTTGGCCAGATCCCGGTAGTCGCGCGCCAGGTAGTGATTGAAGTCATTGTTCGTCATGTCGACGAGGTTCATCTGCGGAACGCGTTGCTCCGCGCACGCCGTCAGCAGAATTGCCGGCAACGCCACCACGGCCAGCCGACCTATTCGCGATATCGTTGTCATCTCTTCTTCCTCTCATGGTTGGAAGGCCCGCCGGCACATCGGCCGCCAGGTGGGAATATCCGATTCCGTTTCTGCGAGACGCGTCCTCTTCCCCATTAACGGACGCCGACTCTGCCCCTTCAGCCGCGTGAGAGCGGTCGCTACCCAGCCTTCGCGCCGGTACGCGCGGTCGTGCCGAGGGCTATAGTGCAAATTATGGGGCCGGCGACACGGCGGCGGTAGACTCGGAAAGTACCTACCGAAAGTCAGCCGGCGACGGGTGCCGGCGAGCGGTCAGTCGGCCTCCGGGGAAGCGGCGGCAACCGCGAGCCGCGCCAGCGCCGGCAGGGACTTCGTTCCTGTCCTCATCATGACGGCGGCCCGATGGTTCTCGACGGTACGCTGGCTGATGCCGAGGTCCGCGGCGATATTCTTGTTCGGATGGCCGGAGAGGACCAGGTCCATGATCTCGCGCTGGCGCTGCGTGAGCCCGCCGATGCGGCTCGCCGCCTCCACCCGCCAAGCGGCCTGCTTGGCCGCGTCGCGGGACCGTCCGAGCGCGCGGTCGACACTCGCGAGCAGCCCGTCGACGCCGATCGGCTTTTCGATGAAGTCCGACGCGCCCGCTTTCATCGCCTGAACCGCCATCGCCACGTCGCCCTTGCCGGTGAACATGATGGTCGTCAGCCGACGGTCTTCCCTGCCCAGCCGCTCCAGCAGTTGGAGCCCGCTGATTCCCGGCAGGACAGCATCGATCAGGAGACACGCCTCGCGGCTCGGAAGGTCCGCTTCGAGGAATGCCTCGGCGCTCGAATAGGTTTCGACGGTGCGGCCGTCGTCCTCGAGCACGCGGCGAATATCATCCAGCACGCGGCTGTCGTCGTCGATGACATAGACGGCGGGCGAGGCGGCTCCGCCGTCCGCGCCGTTTTCGCGCGGCCCGCGCGCGGCGGACGGGAACCGTGGCGACGGCAGGAAACGACGGATGGCGTGCGTGAGCTCCTCCAGCTTCACCGGCTTGGTGAGGTGCGTGCAATCCTGCTGCGCGATGTCGCGCAGGGCTTCGGCGGATATATCGCCGGTCAGTACGGCGACCGGGACGGGGCGACGAAGCCTGTTCCGCGCCTTCTCGGCGAACTGGAGCCCGTTCATGCCGCCGGGCAGGTTGTAGTCCGCCAGGATGAGGTCGGGCTGCACCGTTTCCGCGGCCATCAGCGCCAGCGCGCGCGGCCCATCGGGCGCGGTGACCACGCGATGGCCTTCCTCGCTGAGCGCCACTTCGAGGATGTCGCGTATCAAGGGATCGTCGTCGACGACCAGGATCACGCCCGCGCGGCGCGCGGCGCTCTCCGCTGCATCCGTTCCGCTGCGCGGGGCGCTTTCGCGCCGCGATGCCGGTTCGCCCGGCGCCATCGTGACCTCGATGGCGAAGACCGACCCCTTGCCGGGAACCGAGTGGACGCTCACCCGATGGTCCAGCAGATCCGCGAACCGCTGCACGATGGAAAGCCCGAGACCCAGTCCGCGGGACGGGTCGCGTGCGGGGTTGTCGATCTGATGGTACTCTTCGAAGATCTCTCGCTGTTCCCCTTCGGCGATGCCCATCCCCGTGTCCCAGACCTCGATGCGCAGCTTTCCTTCGCGCCGGCGGCAACCGAGCAGCACCCTGCCGCTGCGGGTGTATTTCACCGCGTTCGAAAGCAGGTTGCGGATCATCTGTTCGAGCAGATGCGGATCGCTCCGTATCGAGCGGCCGCACGGGACCACATGCATGGCAAGTCCCCGCGATCCCGCCAGATAGGTGAATTCCTCCCCCAACCGGTCGAGCAGACCGCCGATCGGGAACTCGTCCGGCTCGGCGCGGATCGTGCCCGCCTCGATCTGGTTCAGGTCGAGCAGCGCGTTCAGCATGCGCGACATGGCCCCCAGCGCCTCTCCGAGCCGCCCGAGCAGCTTCCGCGCCTTCTCGTCCTTCGCGGACTTCGCCAGCAATCCCTGAAGCAGGAAGAGCGTCTGAAGCGGCTGGCGAAGATCGTGACTCGCGACGGCGAGAAAGCGCGATTTCGCGACGTTGGCCAGATCCGCCGTCCGCTTGGCCGCGTCCAGCGCGCCCGCTTCGTTCCGCCGCTCGGTGATGTCGGTAAAGGTGATGACCACGCCCTCGACCCCGTTGTCCTCCGCGCGGTAGGGCAGTATGCGGCGGCTGTACCAGACCCCGCCGCGGCCACCGACCTCCCGCGCGATCGGCGTGTGGGTCCGCAGCACCGCCTCGGCATCCTCCAGAAGAGCGCTGTCGGCGGCCAGCGAGCGAAGGTCGACGAGCGGCCGTCCGACATCGCTCGGAATGATGTTGAAGAGCGCCCTGGTGGCCGGCGTGAAGAAGCGGATGTTGAGGTCGGGATCGAGGAAGAGCGTCGCGACGTCGGTGCTGTACAGCACGTTCTGCAGATCGTTGGCGGTCGACCGCTCCCGCTCCAGCGTTTCGTGGAGCTGGCTGTTAAGGGCCGTCAGTTCCTCGTTAAGCGATTGCAGTTCCTCCTTGGAGGTTTCCAGCTCCTCGTTCGCCACCTGATATTCTTCATTGACGGACAGGGCCTCCTCGTTCACCTCCCTCTGCCTTTGGATCATCTCTTCAAGGCTGCCGTTGGCTTCCGACAGCTCGCCTCTCACGGCCTCGAGCTCCTGTTCGAGCTCGGCGACCCGCGACGCGTCCTGCGGCGTGAGAGGACCGTCCGGCTTGCGCTCGCGCTCCGGCTCGTCGACGAAGCACACCAGATGCAGGTTCTCGCCCTCCCTCGAAACCGGATGCACGACGATGCTGAAGGAGAGCGGCTTGCCGTCCTGTATCGTCCGGCCGCCCGAAACCTCGACACGGGCGTTCTCCTGAACGGCGCGCTGGACCGCCGATCTGAGCTTGGTCCGCACGTCGTCACGCGCCATGGCGAAGAGATCGTGTGTGGGCGGGCCCGGCACGGCGCGCAGATAGCGGTCGGTCGGTCCCAGCGAATAGAGGCATTCATGCTCGCGGTTGATCAGGACCGCAGCCGGCGCATAGCTCTCCGTCACCATCCGCTGACACAGGTCGGCGAACACGGCGCGGTTCGAGCGTGACCGGTCCTGTCCGGCGCGCGCAGAAACGCGGAGGCCTTCGCCGGCGCCCGTCGCGAATTCGAGATCTGCCAGACGGCCCTGACCGATGTGCCGGTAGAGCCGCGCCGGCTTGGAAATCACCTTGAAGCGGCCATCGACCTTGCCCGCCGTCTCCGAGGCGCCGAGAAAGAGAACGCCTCCGTCGCGCAGGGCGAAATGAAAGCGTGAGATGACCGTCGCCTGGGCCTCGGGCTGCAGGTAGATAAGAAGGTTTCGACAGGAGATCAGGTCGAGCCGCGCGAATGGCGGATCCGTCAGCACATCGTGCACCGTGAAGACGACCGCCGCGCGCAGCTCGGGCCTGACCCTGTATGCGTGTTCCTCCTTCGCGAAGAAGCGGGCGAGCCGTTCCGCCGCCACTTCCGCCTCGATCGTTTCCGGGTAACGACCCTCGCGGGCGGTGGCGACGGCGTCCGCATCGACATCGGAGGCGAATATCTGCAGCTTGACGTTGTGCTTCGACGCCTTGATCTGCTCCTGGAAAAGCATGGCGAGGGAATAGGCCTCCTCGCCCGTGCTGCATCCGGCGACCCATATGCGGAGGGTGGAACCGGCCGCGTGTTCGCGAACCAGGTCGGGAACGACCTTTTCCGCCAGAAGATCGAACACCGCCTGGTCGCGGAAGAAGCTGGTGACGTTGATGAGCAGGTCCTTGGCGAGAAGGTCCAGCTCGTCCGGGTCGCTTCGCAGAACATCCAGATACCGGTCCAGGTCGTCGGACTCGATCGCCGCCATCGCCATGCGCCGCTCGATCCGCCGGCGCAGCGTGCCCTGCTTGTATAGCGTGAAGTCGTGGCCGGTCTCTGCGGAAAGCAGGTCGATGACCGCAGGCAGCCAGTCCCGCGCGTCGCCCTGCGGGACCGCCGCGCTCCGCATGCCCATGAGCGCCATCCGCCGGTGGTACTTGACCAGCGCCTGGGGAATCTTCGCCACCGGAAGCACCAGGTCCACGCTGCCCGTCCTGATCGCGTTCCGCGGCATGCCGTCATGGCCGGCCTCGCCGGGGTCCTGCGCGATGACGAGCCCGCCGGTTTCCTTCACGGCCTTCAGTCCAAGACTGCCGTCGGCACCCGTTCCCGACAGGATCACGCAGACGGCGCGCTCGCCGAACTCGTCGGCCAGGGAGTCCAGCAGGAAATCGAACGGCAGGCGGACGTGACGCCCCGGGGGCTTCGAAAGCTGGAGCGCGCCGTCGCGTACCGAGAGATAGACCCCGGGGGGAATAACGTAGATGCAGTTGCGCGCCGGCCGCATCCCGTCGGCGGCGTGCTCTATCTTCATCGACGTATGCGGGGCCAGCAGATCGACCATCATGCTCTGGTGCGTCGGATCGAGATGCTGGACGAGGATGAATGCGATGCCACTGTCGGGCGGCATGGCGTCGAAGAACTTCTGGAAGGCCTCCAACCCGCCGGCGGACGCGCCGATTCCGACCACCGAGAGGCCGACAGGCTCAGCCGACGACGCGTGTCCCGAAGAGACACGCCCGCGGCGCGGCGCAGTAGAGGCGCCGTCGCGTGCACGCCGGCGACCGGCCATGTATGTCTCCCCCCGGCTGCCTTCTTGGCCCTTTCGGGTTCAACGAGGTGAATTACATTAGCACAACTGAAATTATTTTATCACGGTAAGTCCCGATTGAGGTGCGAGTTCGGATCCGTCCAGGATTACCGGCCATCGTTCTAGATCCGCCCGAGCAGCAGAAGCACCAGGACAATGACCAGAACGACGCCCAACCCACCGGTCGGGAAATAGCCCCAGTTCCTGCTGTGAGGCCATGCCGGCAGTACGCCGACCAGCATGAGCAGCAGTATGACGATTATAATGGTTCCGAGACTCATCGTTCGCTCCAGATCGGGTTGCGAAGCTCAGGCGCGCTGCTTGCGGACTCCGAACGTTGCAAGCAGGCTGCCTCCGACGGCGGCGGCGATGCCGACGGCAAAGTACCACATGGTCTCGTTCGTGTAGCGACCGGTCATCGTGTCGGAAAGCCGTTCCAGCGGCGCATTCGTGGAATCGTACACCACCGCCAGCAGCGCCGCGCTGATCGCCAGGAGGGCGATACCGATAATGCGTTTCATGTCCATGCGAGTTCTCCTGCTGGTCGTCGTCTGCCGGCTCAACCCCGGCTGCACGCATTCGAATGCGACGATCCGGCTGCCATCCGGATCGTCCCCGAAACTGCCTGTACGTGGCATGGCCGATAACGACGCTGCCAACGCCGGAAAGGGACCGACCAGAAACGCCGCAAGCGGGACGAGGGCGACGAAACGGGCACGGCGTCCGAGAAGCATTTTCGCCGCTTTCAATTTCCAGCAGGCCTTTCTCGCCAAATTCAACACGACGAAGAGCTTGCGCCGTACCGTCATTCGCGTTCCGGTTCGGGCTCTCCCGAATAGCGTTCAGGAGCAGCCCCGATGGACTCGGGCTACGATCCGTCCGCCGGGAAATATACCGGGCAGGGAAGCAGCAACGGTAGGTTCGGAAACTACTCAGTGCCGTGAAGACGCTGCCCGCCGGGGTACTGGAGTCCGATGCCAATGGGGCACAATTGGGGCCGCAAATAGCGTGCTCTCTGAACGATCGCCGTGTGCCCGCCCGACGAAGGGGGAACAGGGGCTAATTCCCACTCGACACGCCGTGCGATACCTCATGAGCCGAAAGCCGCCTCTGTTCATACAGCTTCATGTGCGTTGACTGCATGGAACTCCTGTCGAGCACGTCGCGCAGGATTATGCCGTCCTTCAGGAACAGGCCGAGGCTTATCTCCCCCGTCGTAGATCGCCCCGCGATGACGACCGGATTTCCGGTCAGTGCGACGTCGATCGATGGCGCGGGCGAAGCGGCAAACGAGAACACCTGCAGGGACACCGCCGCGTGCAGCACCTGCAGCCCGATCACAGTCCCTAGCAGAAACTGGACGGGACGACCTTCTCTGCGAGGTCCGGCGAGCAGGAGGCATATGACGCTGATCGCAAGGGGAATCGTGGGCAGAAGGTATTTCCACTCCAGCGGGAACTTCAGGTAAAGCACGAGGTGATAGACCAGCGCCGCGGCAAAGACTGTGGGTAGCGGGGATATGAAGAAATGGTCGCTCCTCGCCAGGCGGCTGTCGCGTATGGCCAGAAGGGCCGCGCCGGTCAGAAGCAGCAGGCTCGGCAGCCCCCAGATCAGCAAATTGCCGTGCAGAAAGCTGCCGGCGTGCCGCAACAGCTGGAATTCGCCGGGGTCGTATGGGCGCATGGCATTAATCACGCTGCCGTAGTGCAAGGCGGACGGCAGATAGGCGATGAGCGAAATTCCTGCGAACACGGTCGCCCCGGCCAGGTAGCGCGAGAGACGGGGCGGGTCGCGCCACGCCGGCCACAGCGGAAAGATGACAAATAGAACAGCGCAGACCGGCAGGTAGCCGAGGCGACTGGCCACGCAACACGCAAGGGCCACGCCGGCCCACGCGCAGCGTCGGCTGTGTAAGCACCAGACGCCCAGCGTCCAGAAGAACACCGCGTAAATATGATCCATTGCGGTCGCCGCCAGGATTATCCACGTGGGATTGACGCCGATGGCCGCCAGGACCAGCAATCTGACCGGCGGGGGGCAGTATCCGGACAGAAGCTCCCACCATAGCCAGAGGGTGGCCGCAGCCAACGCTGCCGAAATGAAGTTGGCCGCATAGTACCCGCCCAGAGCGTACGCCGCCCCGATCGTCAGTTCCGGTAACGGGTTTCCCGGGCCCCTTGATGGCGCGTATTCGAAAGACGTGGCAAGTGAATGCCACGTCTCCAACATCGCGTAGGTGTCGTTGTCGTTGCCGGGCCCAAGTATGGCGAACGCGCAGTAGAGGGAAAGAAGCAGCCCAACAACAAGAACGGGGCTCGAACCTGCCTTCACCGGCTTCCGGCTCCGCGACTGACGAAGCGGAAATCCGTATGCGCGAGCCCCGCTTCCACGGGCGGCAGCAGGTAGCCATGCGTCGGGGACGTCTCGGCATCCCGCCACAGAAATCCTGTTGCCACTCCAGTTCCTCTCCGTTCCCCCGAACGCGCCCACCCTTAGCACGAAACAGCGGCAAACGTCCCGGTGAGCCGATCCACGGGGCAGCCGGGAGGGAACAAAACCGCCTCCCCGGAGTTTCTCCTGAGCGGGAGTATCGTGCCCCGCGACGACGAGGGAAGGTCTCCCATGGCGGAACACGAGCAGGACGAGTCCGGCATGTGGTCGAGCCGCTCGCATCCGGTTAGCGAGGACATGGGCTTTCAGACTGCCGAGTGGACGGTGGAGCGGATCGCCTGGGGTGCTCTTTTCGGGCTGGTCGTACTGGCCTGCCTCGGCCTGTTCTCCGTCGGGCCGCTGAGCTCGACCACGATCCGGGACGGAACGGGCCGCCTTCAGGCGGAGCTGGACCGGTTCTACCGGAATGGCGCGACGGAGAACATGCGGCTGCGGGTGGAGGCCGGCCCCGGCGACGAGACGCGCATCCTGCTGGGCGCGGCCTTCCTCGACGCCTTCACGGTGGAGGCCATGCAGCCTGAGCCTTCGGAATCGCGGAGCGTACCGGGCGGTCTTGAGCTCCTGTTCCGGCGCGGCGAGAACGCGCCGCTGTCGGTCTACCTGTCGCTGCGGCCGGATGCCATCGGCTTCACACGGTCGGAAATCGGCCTGGCCGGCGGTGGGAAGGTGGCGCTCGGCCAGTTCATCTATCCCTGAGGAGCGGAACATGGATGCCGTCCTGCGAGCCGCCGCGATTTACCTTTTCATGCTGCTGCTGTTCCGGATCGCGGGACGGCGCACGCTTTCGAACCTGACCAATTTCGATTTCGTTCTGCTGCTCGTCATCGGCGAGGCGACGCAGCAGGCTCTGCTGGGCGACGATTTCTCGGTGACGAACGCCTTTATCGTCATCGTCGCACTGATCGGCATCGATATCGGCCTGTCGCTGGTGAAAGAGCGCTCGCCGCGCCTCGGCAAGGTCCTCGACGGGGTTCCGATGGTGATCGTCGAGCACGGCAAGCCCCTGCATCCGCGGATGGAGCGCGCCCGGGTGAGCGAGGAGGACGTGTTGCAGTCGGCCCGGCAGACCCAGGGGCTGGAGCGGATGGACCAGATCAAATACGCGGTGCTCGAGCTCGGCGGGTCGATCTCCATCATCCCGCAGGACGGGCCCCGCGGACCCGCCTCCGAATCCGGCCGGTAACCTTCGGCGCCTCCGGCCGGCTCGATCCGTTGTCTCCAGAGGGGGGGACGGTCACCGCTTGATCACACCCTGCTCCCGTAATCCGAACTAGCCTTGCGATCGCAAAACAAGTTTCCAGGAGTTTCCTTCTGGGCCCGGGGAGGGAATGAAAGGGCCGCGTTTCAGTATGTTGTCTACGATCGGTTCCGGGTTGAGGCGGTTCCGCTACTATCGGGTCATCGGGCGCATCCACCGTCTGCGTCGGCTCGTCGTGCTGTTGCATGGCGTCGGCGAGCGCTGGCGCCGCGGATTTCGGGCCGCAGAGCGCGGGCGCGGGTTTCCCGACGAACTTGTAACCGGCTGGATCGGCCAGCTGCGATCGCGGAGCTTCTGCGTCGGGCCCGCCCTTCCCGGCGAAACGACCGAGGCACTGCGGGACTACGCGCGGAAACAGCCGTGCTACCGCCCCGGCATCAAAGAGCGTTTCCTGATCTCGGAGGTCCGGAACGGCCATACGCCGCGCGGCGCCCCTGTGGCGGTCGCCGATGTGGTGAATCCGCCCGGCTGTCCGCAGGTATCGGAGATCGTGCGGAATCCACTGCTGGCCGAGATGGCGCAGCGCTATCTCGGTTACCGTCCGCGGCGTTCCGTGGCGCGCCTCTTCTGGAGCCCCGTTTCCCGCCTTTCCGACGACACGCGGCGCGCCGCCGGTCAGACCCTGGACTTTCACTACGACATCGACGCCTGCAATTCGTTCTATGTCTACTTCTACCTGGAGGGCGGCGGCCCGTCCTCCGGGGCCCATGTCGTGGTCGAGGGTTCTCACGGGCCGAAACCGCTCCGGATGGTCGCTGGCAGCTGCTTCCAGACGGAAGAGGCGGTGCTGAAGGCGTACGGCGCGGACAAGGTCACGGTCGTCGCCGGCCATCCCGGTTTCTGCTTTTTCGAAGATCCGGCCTGCTTCCACAAGGTGCTGGCGCCGACCGAGGCGCCGCGGTTGCTCATGCAGATCCGCTATTCCTGACGCCGGGCGCCGTTAACGGGACTTCAAGTCCGGCGCGGGACACTGTATAGAACGCCGCAAGACAGGATCGACGGAGACCGGACGTGGCGACAGCGCGCATCTACCGGCCGGCCAAGACGGCAATGCAGTCGGGCCGGGCGAAGGCTTGTGAATGGTTGCTGGAGTTCGAGCCCGGCAGCCCGAGGGAATGCGACCGGCTGATGGGCTGGACGTCCAGCCGCGACATGCCCTCCGACGAGGTGCGGCTGCGGTTCCCCACCGAGGCCGACGCCGTCGCCTTCGCCGAAAAGCACGGGCTGACCTATCAATTGATGCCGCCGCGCGAGCGCACGATCCGGCCGAAGGCCTACGCCGACAATTTCCGCACCGACCGCCCGCAGGGCAACTGGACCCACTGACCGGAAAAAAGCCTCCGGGGGCGGCCCCGATCCTCCGCGCATCCTGCAATCGGTTGCACTCCCGCCGTTCGCCTCCTTCCATACCCTCCGTTCAATCACGCGTTCGTGGGCATTTCGGCGACATTTCGCGTTTGACCCGCGGACTGGACCGGTTCTAACGTCTTCGGGCGAGGAAGGGCCCGGACAAGGGCCGAGGGAGGGAGACGGCGCGTGACCAACCATCGCGGCCGCGTTTCAGCCGGCATCAGGACGACGTCTGAGCACCCGCGCCTTGCGCGCGGCGGCGCTCCGGCGTGCGTGGCGACAGCCCTCCGCATTCGCCACAAGCATAACCGGAGGAGAAACCCATGGTCGCATTCACCATCAACGGCAAGCGGGCCACCGCGGACGCGGATCCGTCCACCCCGCTGCTCTGGGTGGTCCGCGAGCACCTGAAGCTCACGGGCACGAAATACGGCTGCGGCGCCGGGCTCTGCGGCGCCTGCACCGTTCACATCGACGGCAAGGCGGCACGCGCCTGCCAGACCGCGCTGGAGCAGGTCGAGGGCAAGGCGGTGACGACCATCGAGGGGCTGTCGCCGGATTCCAGCCACCCGCTGCAGAAGGCCTGGGTGGCCGAGCAGGTGCCGCAATGCGGCTACTGCCAGTCGGGCCAGATCATGAAGGCGGCAGAGTTGCTGGCGGCGAACGGGAACCCGTCGCGCGCCGACATCGTCAGCCATATGAACGGCAACATCTGCCGCTGCGGCACCTACAACCGCATCGTCGCCGCCATCCAGCGCGCATCGAAGGAGGGCTGAGCCATGAGGGATCAGGAGAACATCGGGTCGGCGGTGACGGGCGTCAGCCGCCGCGGCTTCATGCTGGGTACGGCAGGGCTCACCTTCGCGGTCTCGGTCGGCGGCTGGATGACGGCGCGCAGCGCGGAGGTCGCCGCGGCGTCGGGCCGTATGGAGGCGACCGCCTGGGTGACCGTCGGGGTGGACAATTCCATCACCATCATGCAGCCGGCGGCCGAGATGGGGCAGGGCGTCATGACGTCGCTGCCGATGATCGTCGCCGAGGAGCTGGATGCGGACTGGAGCAAGGTCTCGGTCGCGTTCGCGCCGCCCAACCACAAGGTGTACGGCAATCCCGGCTTCGGCGGATTCCTCGTCACCGTGGCCAGCCGCTCGACGACCGGGTACTGGGACACGCTGCGCATGGCCGGCGCCCAGGCGCGCCGGGTGCTGCTGGACGCCGTCGCACACAAATGGGACGTGCCGGTCGCGGAGCTGACCACCGGGCCCAGCGTGGTGATGCACCGCAAGTCCGGCCGCAAGATCTCCTATGGCGAGATCGCGCGCTTCGCCAGCCCGCCGAAGGAGCTGCCGAAGCTGACCGAGGCGGACCTCAAGAAGCCGTCCGAGTTCCGCATTATCGGCCAGGACATCCCGCGCGTGGACATCCCGGCCAAGGTGAACGGCAGCGCGTCGTTCGGCATGGATGTGCAGGTGCCGGGCATGCTGTACGCCTCGATCCTGCGCGCGCCGGCCGAAGGCAACGCGCCGGCGAAGGTGGACGACGCCGGGGCGCTCAAGGTCAACGGCGTGAGGCAGGTTGTGAAGCTGCCCTACGGCGTCGCCGTGCTCGGCGACACGGTCGAGGCGACCCGGACGGGACGCGACGCGCTGGAGGTCGGCTGGAGCGCGGCGAAAGACGCCGTCTTCAACAGCGAGAAGGCGGTTGCGGACTACGTGGCGAAGGCGCGCGACGTCTCGCAGAAGGGCGTGGCCTTCCATGCCGAGGGCGACGCGCCGGCGGCGAACGCCGCCGCCGCGCGCCGGGTCGTGCGCGAATACTTCGCCGACTACACCTACCACGCCCAGATGGAGCCGATGAACGCCACCGCCTGGGTCAAGGACGACGTCGTCGAGGTCTGGGCGGGAAGCCAGACGCAAAGCTTCTCCGCGCTGGCCGCGGCCAAGGCCGCAGGCGTGAAGCCCGGCCAGGTGCGCTTCCACATGCAGTATCTCGGCGGCGGGTTCGGCCGGCGGGCGCAGGTGGAATACGTGGTCGACGCGGTGCTGCTGTCCAAGGCGGTCGGCAAGCCGGTCAAGGTCATCTGGTCGCGCGAGGACGACGTCCAGTTCGGCAAGCTGCGCCCGATGACCGCGCACCGCATCGAGGCGGGGCTGGACGCGGACGGCAGACTCGTCGGCTGGCACCACCGCGTGGTCGGCGAATCCGTGCTCGCCTACACCTCGCCCGACCGGCTGAAGAAGGCGAAGGGCAAGGACACGCTGACCATGGCCGGGGCGGAGGTCGGCTACGGCATCCCGAACTCCCTGGCCGAGCATATCGTCGACGGCGGCGCGGCGCGGCTGGCGGCGTGGCGGGCCATCGGCGCCGGCTACACCAAGTTCGCGATCGAGGCGTTCATCGACGACCTCGCGCGCGAGGTCGGCAAGGACGCCATCGCGCTCCGGCTGGAGCTGCTGGAGAAGCTGCCCCGCGCCCGCAAGGTGATCGAGGAGGTGGTCGCGATGTCGGACTACCGGCGCAAGCGGGACGGCACCGCGCTCGGCTTCGCCTATGCGGAGGTGGTGCATTCCTATGCCGCCGCCGTGGCCGAGGTGTCGGTCGACAGGGGGACCGGCAAGATCCGGGTGCATAATTTCTGGAATGCCGTCGATCCGGGCATCGCCGTGCAGCCGCAGAACATCGTCGCCCAGGCCGAGAGCAACATCGTCTACGGTCTCGGCCAGTGCCTGAAGGAGCGCATCACGCTCGACGGCGGCGTCATCCAGCAGTCGAACTTTCACGACTACGAGGTGATGCGCATGGCCGACGTGCCGGAAATCCATACCAAAGTGATCTCCACCGACAACCGCCCGACCGGCATCGGCGAGTTCGCCCTGCCGCTGACCGGGGGGGCTGTGTCCAATGCGGTGATGGCGCTGACCGGCAAGCGGCTCAGCCACATGCCATTCACGCCCGAACGCGTGCAGGTCGCGCTCAAGGCGTAATCCGTTTCCGGGGAGGGTTGGCAAGGGAGGAGGGGCCGCCGGAATGCCGGCGGCCCCTTTTTTCGTGAACCCGCCCGCCGGAATCGGCTACAACCATCCCATGCGCGCCCTTAGCTCAGCTGGATAGAGCAGCGGCCTTCTAAGCCGCAGGTCGAAGGTTCGAGTCCTTCAGGGCGCGCCATTCCCGTCCCGCCCCCATCAGTGCCCGCAAACCCTGAAAGGTTGAGAGATTGCGGCGGTTCGAAAACTCGAGACGATGTGTGTCCTTCCGCCTCCGATTCCCTTTAGAATTGGGAGCGCTGCTGTGACCCCCGCCTTCCGGCGAGGATGCGGGTAGCAAGCCCAAGGAGGCTCCGAACGAGGCGCCGCGTCAGCGGGCAGACGTTTGGATGACTTGCGCGCGCGAGGGCAAAGCCTCTTAGTTCCTATCCTTGGGTATCAAGGGAACGGCTTTGTGCCTATTGCAGCGACGGATAAAGCTAACTACAATTACACTCAAAACTCGGTAGATTTGGTTTCTTGTTTGGCTATTTCTCCGATAATATACTCGCGGCCCTTCAAAATCTGGCGCGCCAGATTTTTGGGACTTTAAAAGATAAATAGAATAAATCATGTTAGTCATCGGTCCGGCACTCGAAGAAAAAAACTTTAGGGCCTATGACGAAGTTTGCAATCAATATGGATCAAAGGCCGCCGGGCTAAGGCTTTTACAGTGTGTAATTCGGCGCATCTGGAATCATTACCACAGACAAATGTGACAATTCGCCTTTCACCTGAGGCAAAGCGACTCGATCTGAAGCTCCAGTCGAACGGTGTCTTAAAGTACCAATTCCGTCGGCGTTGTTGTCCTTTTGAGCTCGATGTCGGGCCGCCCGCATCGGCGGCTGCGAGATGGCCGAATGGTTCGAAGTTTCTTCGCTTAGGTGCGCTAACTTTCCCGCCCTACATCGTCTTCGCGACGGCGACGAGCTGGTCGAGGGCGGTGCCCCAGCCGTCGTGGAATCCCTGTTCCTCGTGCTTCCGGCGGCTTTCCTCGTCGGCGTGGATGGCGATGGCGGTGTAGCGGGTGCCGCGTTCGTGCGGCTCCAGCATGACGATGGCGGTGAAGAAGCTGTCGAAGCAGCCGTTCGGCTGGCCGGTGGGCCGGTAGCCGCGCTCCAGCGCGTCGGTCCAGACGAGCTTGCGGTTCTCCACGACCTCGAGGTAGCAGCCGATGTTCGGATGCTCGTCGCCTTCGGGGGAGCGCATCACGGTGCGGAAAATCCCGCCGGGGCGGAGGTCGATCTCGCAATCGACGGTCGTCCACGGCGCGGGCGTGAACCATTTCTTCAGGTGCTCGGGCGTCGTCCACACCTTCCATACGAGCTCCGGGGGCACGTCGACGATGCGCTCCAGCACCAGGTCGAGCCGGGGATCTGGCTTGTGTTTCGAACCGGTCATCGTTCTTCCTCCTTCAGCGTTTCCAGATAGGCGTCGAGCCGGTCGAGGCGCCGTTCCCAATGGGCGCGCCGCTTCCCGAGCCAGCCTTCCGCCGCGCTCAGCGGCTGCGGCGTGAGCCGGTAGGTGCGCACGCGGCCCT